>JANODX010000070.1:0-20979 GCA_031412915.1 Vicinamibacteria bacterium
CACGCGGCCTCGTTCCGCCACACGTTCTCGCCCATCACGAAAAGACGCACGGGGGCCTCCGCCTCGACGCCGTTCGCCATCCCCCGAACGTACCGGTCCATGAAGCGCAGGATGAGCGCGTCATAGTCGATCACCGCGGCCTCCCCGAAGACGCGCTCGCCGGAGCGGGCTTGCTGCGAGCGGTCGTTCGCGTTCACCGCGCCGTGGACCCAGGGTCCGAGCACGAGCTGAGTCCGGGGTTCCTCACCGCCAGAGACGACGTTGATGAGGAACCGGCCATCCGGAGCGACGTCGTACTGGGCAAGGAAGCCTATCGGCGGCGCGCCGCCGAACACGATCTTCGGCCGGAAGAGGGCGGTGGGCGCGCCCAGCTGCGGCGCGCCACCCGTTGCCGCCACCGAAGACCGCCATCAGCGTGCCGTCCGGGGCGATGTAGTACAACTCCTTGCCGTCCTTTCTCCATCG
The DNA here is from genome assembly GCA_031412915.1 of Vicinamibacteria bacterium. GTDB lineage: Bacteria > Acidobacteriota > Vicinamibacteria > Fen-336 > JAGNNV01 > JAGNNV01. The sequence continues at coordinate 466 of JANODX010000070.1, forward strand.
CCACGCCACCCCGCCCGCCGTCGATACGAGGGTTTGACCGCCCGGGTCAGGAAAGGGCCGCAGATAGATCTCGAATCGCCCCGTTTCGTCCGAGGTGTAGGCGATCCAGCGGCTGTCTGGCGAAAACTGAGCGCTGCGCTCGTCGAAGCGCATGATGCGCGGCTGCATGGCGAGGGCTCGCGCGATGGCCACACGCTGTTGCTGCCCGCACCGCTGTCGAACCTGCTCCTGACGACGCTCCACCGGGCCGGTGCGCCAGTGGCGTCGGTCGGCGACAGCACGGGCGAGTGTGCCGAGGTCTGACGCCGCTCTCCTTCGTGTGCACCGCTCCTGGGCATTGGTTGAGGGCGCCGGGCGGGGCCCAGGCTGTGCCATCATTGGTCCATCGAAGTCGCGCCCTGCGCCCTCGAAAGCGTGGGCGTGGCTGCCAAACAAGAAGGACTTCTCCATGAGTTCGATTGAACGTCGTGAGTTCCTCGCGGGTGCAGGCGTACTCGCGCTCGCACCGCGGATGAGCGTGGCCGGCCAGGCGGCCCCGGCGCGCCCCGGCGTCTTCCCCGCCTCGGTACGCGCGGACTTCCCGCTCGCCTCGGTCGAGACCTACATGAACGCGGCGGCGCTGCACCCGGTGGGACGCTTCGCCGCGCAGGCGATCGAGCAGGGCCTGGCCTACCGCCTGCACGGCCCGGGGCCCGGCCGCGTCGACTTCGGAGTCGATCGGCAGACGAGCCTGAAGACACGCTTCGGCCAGATGATCAACGCGAAGCCCACCGAGATCGCCTTCACCTCCAGCACGTCCGACGGCGAGAACATCGTCGTGATGGGCCTCGACCTGCCGAAGAAGAAGGGCAACGTCGTCATCGACGAGCTGCACTTCACGTCATCGCTCTACATGTTCCGCGAGCTCGAGAAGCAGGGCGTGGAGCTGCGCATCGTGAAGCACCGCGACTGGCGCATCGACCCCGCCGACATGGACAAGGCCATCGACCGCAACACCAGGCTCGTCTCGCTGGCGCTGGTCTCGAACGTGAACGGCTTCATGCACGACTGCAAGGCCGTGAGCGACCTGGCGCATGCGCGCGGCGCGCTCGTGTTCGCCGACATCATCCAGGCCGTGGGCGCCGTGCCCATGGACGTCAAGGCCCTGGGCATCGACTTCGCGTCGACCGGCACCTACAAGTGGATCATGGGCGAGCGGGGCTTCGGCTTCCTCTACGTCCGCGAGGACCTGCAGGGCACGGCGCTTCCCACCACGCGGTACGGCCATCGACAGGTCAGCAACTTCAACCGGGCAGAGCTCACGTGGGAACCGCTCCCAGGCGCCGCGCGCTACGAGTCCGGCGGCATCGCCGTGCTGCTCGCGGCCGCGGTCTCTGAGGGCATCGACTACGTGAATCGCCTCGGGATCGACAAGATCCGCACACACGCCAGTGAGCTCACCACACGCCTGCAGACCGAGTTGCCGCCGCTGGGCTACACGCCGCTGACGCCCAAGACCAATCCCACGCCGATCGTGGCGTTCGGGCTCAAGGACGCGGCCGCCACGAGCAAGGCGCTGCAAGCCGGCAAAGTCACGGCCACCGTCATCGGCAACGAGAGCCGGCTGCGGCTGTCCGTGTCGGTCTTCAACACGCACGACGACATCGACCGCGTCGTCGAAGTGCTGGGCGGCGGCCGACGGCCGACCATCGAGCGCGGGTAACTGTCGCGGGGTTCGCGTGGGACAACGAGCCCGGTGCCGCGGCCCGGGCGCCGCCTCCGAGGGGCCTGCGAGAGGCCTCCGGCGCGCCAAACCTTCGCGGCTCGCAGGCTTCGCCCTCGTGCGGTGCAACCCGCGCTTTCACTGCCGCTTCTTACGCTGCCTCGTCGCCCTTGCTGCCGTGCTCCCAGCAGTCGCCATCGTCACCGAGCGCCTGAAGGCGGAGCACTTGGCTCTTCCCGTAGGGCGGAGTACGGGGCGGCGAACGGCTCGGCACGTCGGTCAGCTCGCCCGCCGCAGCCAGATAGATAGCGGGCGGTCCCGAAGCCAGTTCTGCCGCGAGGGGAAAGCGATCAGGGAATGACGGGCAGCGTAACCGCCGAGGGATGCGTCCGGTCATGGTGAATGCGGACCTCCGACTTCCGGCTCGTGGCCGACACCATCTCCAGTTCGCCGGTGTTGAGGGCGAACGGCTCGGCACGTCGGTCAGCTCGCCCGCCGCAGAGTTGATCGCGACGGACGCGGCGTTCGCGTTGCCGCTTCCTGCGTTCACGCCGCCGACGATGGGCGAGGATGAGTTGAGACGGAGGCTGGCGGGATCCGGGAAGAGGATGTTGAAGGGACGTCGGTAGACAGGCGTCCACGCCGATTCCCTTAGTGGACCCTCTCCGCCCACAACCCGAGCTAGGCTCTCGAACACCCGCATGTCGACGGCATACCACGCGAAGTACTACGCCCATCTTCTGACTGCACGTCTACCGTCGGACAGCGCAGACAAATTCGGCGCGTCGTTGATGTCGGCGACGGTCGATCTCAATCCGCATCAGATCGACGCTGCCCTCTTCGCATTCCGATCACCTTTGTCGCGCGGCGCCGTACTCGCCGACGAAGTCGGCCTAGGCAAAACGATCGAGGCCGCCCTCATAATCAGCCAGCTTTGGGCTGAGAGACGTCGGCGCATTCTCATCGTCGTGCCGCCCACGCTTCGCAAGCAGTGGGTTGAAGAGCTCGCGACGAAGTTCGCCATCCCGTCAACTGTGATCCAGACGTGGCCGCCGCCGGATGACCGCGAGGTTTCCCCTGCGGCCGACCGTCTCCTCGTGGCCTCGTATCACTTCGTAAGAGCCAATGAAGTGGCTCTCAATGCGGTGCCTTGGGATCTGGTGGTGATCGACGAAGCCCACCGGCTTCGCAATGTCTATCGTACGGATTCCAAGATCTCGCGCGCCATCCGTGCCGCATTCGAGGGGAAGCCCAAAGTTCTCCTCACCGCCACGCCCTTGCAGAACTCGATCCTTGAGCTGTTCGGCTTGCTCACCTTCATCGATGCGCACCTCTTCGGGAGCCTCGACGGCTTCCGCGCAAAGTACGCACGGCTCGACGAGGCCGCATTCGCCGACCTCCGACGACGTATCGCCCCGGTCTGCACGCGAACGCTGCGGCGACAAGTCGTCGAGTACGTCCGCTACACCAAGCGCGTTCCAATCACCCAAGACTTCACGCCAACGCCGGAAGAGCAGGACCTTTACGACAAGGTTAGCGAGTACCTCATGCGCAAGAAGCTCCACGCGCTTCCCGACCGCCAAAGGAAGCTGATCACCCTGGTGCTGAGGAAGTTGCTCGCGTCCTCAACCTACGCGATCGGCGGGACGTTGGAGACAATGCTCGAACGCCTCGAAGGGAAGCGAACCGAGCAGTCCACGCTTGACCAGATCTCCGAGAACTTCGAAGCCCTCCCGGAGATCACTGAGGACATCGCGGACTCCGACCAACCGGCAGAAGTCGAGGAGGAGGAGAAGGGGCAGAAGGACCTCCGCTCATCGCTTGAAGTGGAGATCGACGACCTACGCGGCTATCGAACCCTCGCGGGGAAGATCAGCTTGAACGCGAAAGGCGATGCCTTGCTCGCGGCGTTGAAGGCGGGCTTCGAGAAGCTGAAGGAGTTAAGCGCCCAGCGGAAGGCTGTGGTCTTCACCGAATCCCGACGAACGCAGGAGTACCTTGTCTCCTTGCTTGAAGGCCAGGGATACGCAGGCCAAATCGTCGCCCTCAACGGCAGTAACGTCGACAAGCGCTCGGCCGAGGTGTACGCCGCATGGAAAGCAGCGAACGCTGGAACAGAGCGGGTAACCGGATCAAAGCCCGTGGATATCCGAGCGGCTCTGATCGACCACTTCCGTGATCATGCCTCGATCCTGGTGGCGACCGAGGCGGCGGCCGAAGGCGTGAACCTCCAGTTCTGCTCGCTCGTTGTGAACTACGACCTACCCTGGAACCCTCAGCGCATCGAGCAGCGCATCGGCCGTTGCCATCGCTACGGGCAGCAGCACGACGTCGTGGTAATCAACTTCCTCAATCGAAAGAACGCCGCAGACGCACGGGTGTTCCAACTTCTCGGCCAGAAGTTCCAACTCTTCGACGGAGTCTTCGGCGCATCCGACGAAATCCTTGGCGCCATCGGATCCGGCCTCGACTTCGAGATGCGAATCGCGGCGATCTATCAGTCCTGCCGAACCGCCGCTGAAATCGACGCGGCCTTCGATGCCCTCCAGACCGACCTTGAAGAACAGATCTCCGTCCGCATGGCGGGCACTCGCGACAAGCTTTTGGAGAACTTCGATGAGGACGTTCACAAGAGGCTGAAAATCAGCCTGGAGCAAACACGCGTTCAACTCGATCGGCTTAGTCGCGCACTTTGGGACCTAAGCCGTTTCGAGCTGGGAGACAGGGCGCTCTTTGACGAGAAGCACCGGACCTTCTCGGTAGCCGCGTCCCTTGAGGATCTCCCCGGCACGCCCGGCACCTTCATCTTCAGATCAGAACGGCCCGACCCGGGCGCGATGAGCTTCTTCGGCCCGCAACACCCCCTGGCCGAGGTGTTGGCCAAACGGTCTCTGCGTCGCGAGTTGCCCGTGGCCCGAATCGTTTTCCATACCGCGGAGCGCCACGCGCGATCGGCGGCCGTAGAAGGGCTCAAAGGAAAGTCTGGGCTGCTCCAACTCTGGCGAGTAACCATCGATGCCTTGGAAGCTGAAGACCACCTGGTTTCTGGGTGCCTCTCAGACAACGAGACGCCTTTGGATCACGAGGTCGTCGAAAAGCTTCTTTTTACTCCCGGAGGCGTCGAGGACGCGCCGGCCCTGAGCGCCGACGAAGAGAATCGGCTCGCCGGCTTGGTGCGCCAACGGAAGAGTGAGCTTTTCACGAACGCCGAGAGCCGGCACCGTCGTTTCTTCGATGAGGAGATGGAGAAGCTCGACCGTTGGGCCGATGACCTGAAGCTGGCGCTCGAGCACGAGATCAAGGACCTTGACGTCGCTATCCGCGATGCAAAAAGAGACGCCCGTTTGGAGCCCGACCTAGCGGCTAAGGTCGAGAAACATCGGAAGCAGAAGGCGCTCGAGGCGGCCCGAGCCGAGAAGCGGCGCGCGTTATTCGAAGCCCAAGACGAAGTCGATGCCAAAAAGGAGGCGCTCCTGACGGAGATCGAAGCCCGGATGCGTCAGAGGATTTCCGAAACAATACTCTTTACGGCTCGATGGACGGTCGCATGAGCGGACCTCCCGGTCGCGATCCGGCCCAGGACCGCCCTTTGCTACTTGGCTTTGAGGAGAACCCACCATGCCCGAAATGAAATGGTCGGAAGCGGTTGAAATGCTTCAGCCTCATGTTGTGCGAATCGCGACGCCGCAGGCGACTGGCACCGGATTCCTCATCTCAAACGCTCGTAACAATGCTGTCTGCGGCGTTGCCACCGCTGCACATGTGATCGATCACGCCCACTACTGGGAGGAGCCGATTCGCATAGAGCATGTCATCTCTGGGAAGTCGGTGGTCGTGCGGCGTGATGAACGGGCCGTGTTCGTTGACGGAACGCGCGACACCGCTGCCCTTCTCCTCAATAGGGGCGACATACCCTTTCCAGCGGATCCTCTTCCATTGGCACCCAAGGCCAAGTTTCTGAAGGTGGGGAACAAGATCGGCTGGCTCGGGTTTCCGGCGCTCCAAGGGGCGAACCTCTGCTTCTTTTCGGGTGACATCAGCGCTTGGCTCCAGCCTCAGACTGCCTACCTTGTTGATGGTGTCGCGATCAACGGTGTGAGCGGTGGACCCGCGTTTCATCTCCTTGACGCCCAACCTCCAACAGTCGCAATTATCGGTGTCGTCTCCGCGTATATGCCGAACCGAGCGACAGGCGACGTGCTCCCCGGCCTCTCCGTTGTTCGCGATGTGTCGCAGTTCCATGACCTCGCCCCTACATTTGCAAACCTAGACCAGGCACGTGAAGCAGAGCCCCCGACGGAGGGCCCGCCGCCGAAGACCGAAGAGGCGCTTTCGAGCGATTCTGCGTCGCCAGAAAACAAGGTGCCGCAGCGGACGAGCGCGCCGACCGGAAAGCGTGGTCGCCGCTGAACGTTGGAGATCGAAAGGCCGGACCCTTCTCGCCCAACGGAGGAGCGATAATCTCTTCCGAAGTGACTACAAGATGACCAAGCAAGGTGGCGGGGGTTTCCCCTATGTCTGATTCCCCCGACGAACTCGTGGCTCGGGCCATCGTCGCCGCAGTCGCACGAGAGAGCCTGGTCTCGGCGAGTCGCCTGGTCGACTTGGAACGAAGGCTGGTGGCCGGCTCGTTGCGGCCGGAGGACTTCGCGAGACTGGCGGAATCCATCGATGAGCCTTCGGAGCGTTCCGCAACGTGAGCGCCATTGAGGTCCTCTCGTTGCGCGCCGTCCGCGGGGCGACGAAGCCCCTGGAAGTGCTATTCGATCCTGAGAAGCGCATCATCCTGGTCTTTGGAGAAAACGGCTCGGGGAAGTCGACGTTGGTAGATGCAATTGATCTCGCCTGCAACGCGAGCCTCGGTTCGGTCACTCTGAGGAGTTCAACCGTAGCGGCTCGAGACTTTCCTTCGGTTGGCGCCTCAAAGGCTGACGTTCGCGCGAGCATCCGAGTCGGCGCAACAGAGTTCAAAGGATCGTTGCAAAGCAACGGTCGGCCGAAATCGGAGCCCAGCGGAGCCCCGCGGTTCCAGGTGCTGAGGCGGCACCAACTCCTTGAGTTGGTGAACGCCGAACCCAAGAATCGGTATGCGTCCCTAGGCTCTTTGATTGGGCTGCCCGGCGTCGAGAAGTGTGAACTAAGCCTGAGGGAGGCTATTCGGGACCGGGGAAACAGCCTGAATGACGCAACGCGGCTGTTGAATGAAGCCCAGACAAATCTAAACACCTTGTGGGTTGAGGCAGGTTCACCGCCAGAGGGCCCTGGACCTTGGTCTCAAGCTTTGCTGGCCCGACAGGGCGAAACGCCAGCACGAGCCGCTGCGGCTGGTGAGGCGGCCATGGCCTTGGCATCAGCGCGTGAAAAGGTGGACGCACTACAGGGAATCGAGGAGCGCCTTGAGCAAGCAGTGGACACTCTCGCAAAAGCGTCGGCCACGGAGGCTACGGCGCTGAGTGAGCAGGATGCGTCTGCCCCCGAACTCGCGGATGTCCTCTCCTCAGCCGCTGCATTCCTCGCGCTTGAACCGCCTGGCGCTTGCCCAGTCTGCGAGTCGAAGGAACGAATCGATGACCTACGAACGCGCGTTGAGGCGCGTCGAGCTTCCCTCCAAGAACTCATCGAAGCGAGGAGACTTCGCAACGAAGGTGAGTCTCAGGTCGAAGGGTTGCGGACACAGGTCCGAATCGCAACGGAGGGCCTTGTCGAGCAGATTCGGATCTTCCGCGAAGGCGTCACCGCCTCTCGCGCGGCTTCGGAAGTGAACGTAGCGCCATCGCTCGCCCCTCTCATGCGCGCGGAGAGCGCCTTGACAGAAGTGCGCGCCGTTATTGAAGGCTCTGGCTCCCTCGCCGCGTCGCTCAAAGAGCTCCATGTGCGTCTTGAGAATGAGTTGAAGGTCCGGAGCGCCGTTGCAATTTTGCGCCAGCGTGAAACGGAACACCTGGCGACCGCGCAGGAACATCAGCGTGTTGCGCAGCGGCTGAGCAAGCTCCTCGAGATTGTTGTTGGCGAGCGCAAGGCGTACATCAATCTTCAGCTAGCCGACGTTTCTGCCGAAGCCGACCGCATGTTCGGGGTGCTGCATCCGGGGGAGGAAGTAGGAGGAGTTCGGGTATTCCTCGATCCAAATCAGGCGCGATCTGTAAAGTTCGAAGGGATGTTTGAGGGCGAGACCATCGCTCCGCAAGCGTATTACTCTGACTCCCACCTGGATACGCTTGGTCTGTGCGTTTTTCTGGCCCTGGCAAAAAAGGATGGCGCCGCAGTCGTTCTGGACGATGTTTTGTCTTCCCTCGATGGCCCGCACCTTGAGCGCTTGGTTTCCTTGCTCCTGGACGAGGCCGCGCAGTTTCCACAGATGATCCTGACCACCCACTACCGGCCGATCCTGGAACGCCTCAATCGGCAGGGAAGCAACCATCTTCAGATTATCCAGTTGGCGGATTGGTCCTTGGCAACCGGCGTACGTACAGCGCAGTCGCTGCATAGAACGGACGAGCTTGCTCATTTGATCGACGCTCTCCCGCTGGATCGACAGGGCGTCGCGTCGAAGGCAGGGGTATTTCTAGAGGAGATCCTCTTCGGAGTTGCAGAGAAGTTTCATCTCCGCATTCCAATGCCTCACCACGCGGCTCCCATCGGAGCCCTCGCACAGGGAATCACGAATCAACTTAAACCTCTCCTGACCGCCAAAGTCACGTCCAGCAACGAGACCGTGGCCCTTGGAGTGGAGTTGCGAGCCCTAGGAGAGATGAACTGGGTTCGCAACCAAGTCGGCAGCCACTTCAACCTGTCGGGCTATGAGGTTTCGAATGCCGAAGTCCTCGAGTTTGGCCGACGTGTTCTCACTGCTGCTCGCGCTGTCTTTTGCAGTGGCTGCGCCAGCATGCCGTCCCGCAATGCTGGCAGCTACTGGAAGTGCCGCTGTGGCGCGCGAGAGCTTCACCCACTTACTCAGCCGGGTTCGCCCGCAGCTGCGGCCGAGTAATGGCCAGGACCAAGCTTGAACTGACGTGGGTTGGCAAGGACCAGCGGCCAAGGCTGGAGCCGCGGATCCTTCTCGAAGATCCCGAGAGGTCGTATCACGCGAAGCGACGGGTCACTGAGAACGACATCTTTGATAACCGCCTGATCTTCGGAGACAACCTGCTGGCTCTCAAGGCGCTGGAGGCGGAGTTCACCGGCAAGATCAAATGCGTCTTCATCGATCCACCGTACAACACGGGTAGCGCTTTTACACACTACGACGATGGCGTAGAGCACTCACTCTGGCTATCAATGATGCGCGATCGCCTTGAGTTGCTCCAGCGGCTGCTTTCCGAGGACGGCTCGATATGGATCACTATCGACGACAACGAAGCGCACTATCTGAAAGTCCTTTGCGACGAGGTCTTCGGCCGAACCAACTTCGTCCAAACCGTCGTTTGGCAGCGAAAGGCATCGCCCGCAAACGACGCGAAATGGCTTAGCAACGACCATGACTTTCTGTTGGTGTACGCGAAGGTCAAGGAGCAATGGCGTCCGCGTCGCCTAGCGCGAACGGCCGCCCAGGACGCCTACTACACGAATCCAGACAGCGACCCACGGGGCCCTTGGAACTCCGTGACCTACACGAGCAATAAGTCCCGGGCCGAAAGGCCGAACCTCTGGTACGAGATAACAAACCCGAACACTGGTAGACGGTTCTTCCCTCCGCCGACGGTCACCTGGAGGTGCAACCCAGACACGCACGCGGAGAACATCAAGGCAGATCTTCTCTATTGGGGCAAGGAGGGACGTGCCAAGATGCCACGACTCAAGCGCTTCCTGTCTGAAGCTCAGCTCGTTGTCGCGCGAAGCGTATGGCTCCACGACGATGTCGGTCACACGCAGTCCGCGATGACTGAGTCGAAGACACTTTTCGACCAACCCTTCGCAACGCCGAAGCCGGAGGCGCTACTCGGCCGTGTTCTGGAGATCGCGTCCGCCCCGGGGGACTGGGTCTTGGACTCGGTTGCTGGCTCGGGGACTACTGGCGCGGTTGCGCAAAAGATGGGCCGACGCTGGATCATGGTGGAACTGGGCGAGCACTGCCACACGTACATCCTGCCGCGCCTCAGGAAGGTCATCGACGGAGAGGACTCAGGCGGTGTCACGGAAAGCGCCGGCTGGAAGGGCGGTGGTGGCTTCCGCTATTCCGGCCTCGCGCCTTCTTTGCTGGAGAAAGATCCCTACGGCAACTGGGTCATCAGCAGGCAGTACAACGCGGCGATGCTCGCCGAGGCCGTCGCCAAACTATGCGGCTTTGCCTACGCACCGAGCGAGACGCTCTATTGGCAGCACGGTCGCTCGACAGAGCGCGACTTCATTTATGTCACCACGCAGACCCTGACCCGCGACCAGCTTCGAAGTCTCTCCGACGATGTCGGGAACGACCGAACGCTCCTCGTGTGCTGCTCAGCGTTTCACGGCAAGAAGGACGCATTCAAGAACCTCACGCTCAAGAAGATCCCTGCGGCAGTGATCCAACGATGCGAGTGGGGCCGAGATGACTACAGCCTTGCGGTCGCGGCCCTTCCGGCTCAGTCCGTACCTCACGACGCCCCCCCCGCGTCCACCAAACCGTCAGGGCACGGAGCATCCAAGCCTTCGTCCCTTCCACTCTTCGACAGGCCGGCTGATGACGGCGAGGGCACAAAGAAATGAGCGCAGTGGAAACGCTCTCAGGCCGCCTGAGCCTGCGCCCGCCGCAGCGTCAGGCGCTCAATCGGCTGGCTCGTCTTCTCGAAGTCTTCAGACCGACCAAGAACGCCGATCCCGCGGTGGCGCTGGCGCTCATCAGGACCGTCTTTCCCGATATCGAAGATTTCGAACGCGACTTCCCGTCCCTCTGCTTCGAACTCGCGACCGGCGTAGGAAAGACGCGACTCATGGGGGCGTTCATTGCGTACCTCCATGGGGAGCACGGACTTTCGAACTTCTTCGTGCTCGCGCCAGGAACCACCATCTACGAAAAGCTGCTTCAAGACTTCTCGCCAAACACACCGAAGTACGTCTTCCGGGGTTTGGGCGAATATGCCGTCGAACCGCCTGCGATCATCACGGCGGAGAACTACGAGCGCGCGCTCTCGCCGGTCTACGGCGCCGCGCCGATCCGCATCAATCTATTCAACATCCAGAAGATCAACACCGAGGTCCGCGGGAACAGCACGCCGCGAATCCGGCGTCTGTCTGAATACCTCGGCCAGAGCTACTTCGACATGCTCGCGGGTCTCGACGATCTCGTTCTGATCATGGATGAATCACATCGCTACCGAGGCTCGGCGGGCGTCAGAGCCTTGAACGAGCTGAAGCCGGTGCTTGGCCTCGAGGTAACGGCTACGCCCGAGTTGGAGCAGGGCTCCCGACGAGAGGTCTTCAAGAACATCGTCTACTCATACCGCCTCGCAGACGCGATGATCGACGGCTTCGTCAAAGAGCCTGCCGCGGCCACGAGGACAGATCTGAATCCGGCGGCGATGTCCGAGGAGGAGCTGGAGCGAATCAAGCTCGAAGACGCCATCGCGTTGCATGAGCAAGTCAAGATCGAACTCGCGCTATACGCTCAAAATGAGGGTGTTCCCCTCGTGAAGCCCTTCATCCTCGTCGTAGCCGAGGACACCACCCACGCCGGCGAGGTAGAGGCGCGGATCAAGCTGGACGACTTTTTCTCCGGCCGATACAAGGACAAGGTCATCACGGTCCACTCGAATCAGGTGGGCGAAGAGAAGGAGGAGACGGTGCGCCGCCTTCTCCAGGTCGAGAGTGCCGCGGAACCGACAGAGATAGTGATCCACGTCAACAAGCTCAAAGAGGGCTGGGACGTCACGAACCTCTACACCATCCTTCCCCTTCGGGCAGGTCGCTCCCGTACGTTGGTCCAACAGACGATCGGTCGTGGACTGCGTCTGCCCTACGGAAAGCGAACCGGAGTCGCGGCTATCGACACGCTGACCATCGTCGCGCACGAGCACTTTCAGAAGATCATTGAAGAGGCGCGGGCGAGCGGCATCTTCATACGCCAACATGTGATCGAGGGCGTAGCTGCTGCGGCTCGCTCGATCCAATCGGTTCCGTCAAGGCTTGAGGCTGCGTTGGGATTGACGGCCGGCACTGACCCGGGCGGCGCCGGCGTGTCGTTGCCGACCGAGCTTCCAGCCGAGGAGGCGCGGGACGTTATCCGCGCCACCCTGGATGTGGTGCAGAGCATGGAGACTCGGCTGGGCTCCTCCGCTGACCTCCGACGCGAGGAGATCCGTGCAGAGGTGACCCGTCGTGTCTACGAGCGGATCGCGCCCGCGCAAGCATCGCCTGCCAACGAGGCCCACCAAGGATGGGTTGCGGATCTTGGCAACCGCGTCGTCGATCAGATCGTGGCGCACACCATCGACATTCCGCGCGTGATGACGATGCCGAAGAGCGAAACGCGAACCCGATACTCCGACTTCAGCCTGGATCTCAGCAAGTTGGGGCGCCCTCAGCCGGTATCGGATGAATTGCTGATCCAGGAGATGAGAACTGGCCGGAAGAAGACGCTGATGGCCCTTCGCGCAGGAGATAGCCTCACGCGCCCAGAGGACGCCATCCTGGCCGAGCTGCTCGACGAGTTCAACGACATTTCTTACGACGACCACGCCGAACTTCTGTACAGGCTTCTCGGAGAAGTGGTTGCGTTCATTCGGACCTACGTGACCGACGAGAAGGAGGTAGAGAGCGCCGTCATCTGCAACGCCGGAACTCTGGCCGAGAAGGTCTACGCTCAGTTGAAGGAGCACGAGATCGTCTACGCCGATGGCTGGGAGACGAAAGTGAGCCGAGGCTTCATCACTATGCGATCTGCTCTCGACACGGTTCCGCGCGATGCCGAACACGTCGTGAACTTTCGAACGCCCGTCGATCCGCGTCGAGAGATCCGACAGTACGCCTTCGAGGGCTTCGGCCGCAGCCTTTACCCGCGCGTTCGTTTCGCGGCTGAACAGGAACGGCTCTTCTCTGCCCTTCTGGAAGACGACCCATTATGTCAGCGCTGGCTCAAGCCGCTACGGGAGCACATCGAGATCTACTACGATGGCGACCACCGTTACGAGCCGGACTTCATCGTCGAAACCGAGAACGAGAAGCTCATCTGCGAAATCAAGCGGGCCAACGAGATCGACGACCCCATAGTACAGAAGAAGCGGGCCGCCGCCGCGCAGTGGTGCCGCGCCGCGACTGAACATTCGAGACGCTTCACCGGCAAGCCGTGGAGCTACGTCTTGATCCCGCACGATGAGATCCGTGCGAACAGCACGTTGTCGGGGCTCGTCGCCCGCTTCCGCGCAGACTGATTGCTCGCCAATTCCTCTATCCATCCCTTCTGCGCAATGACCAAGCCTCGAACGCCCAGATGAGTCCCCTTTCTCTTTCCGGCACGAGAGTGCGCCTCGTTCAAGACCCGGGGCGTATTGGGGTGATCTCGGGGCGTGAAACGGAGCGCGCCGGCCGTGCGTATGCCCAAGTGGTTTTCCCGGACCGCATCGAGTATGTGCCGGCGGATCAACTGGAGCCTCTGTGCGAAGGCGGTGAGCCCGCTATCGACCTCTTCCGTCGAGGGCGGCTCGCACGGCCCGTTGATCTCTATCGGACGCTCACGCATATCCGCCTGTCGGGGCGGCTGATCAACTTCATCTACAGCCTCGAAACAACCGAGACGGACTTCTACGCCTATCAATTCAAACCCGTCTTGAAGCTGCTCCAGTCCGTGAGCACTGGAATCCTGATAGCGGACGAAGTGGGCTTGGGTAAGACCATCGAAGCCGGGCTCATCTGGACAGAACTGAGGAGTCGCTTCGATTTGCAGCGCCTGCTCGTAGTTTGCCCAGCGATGTTGCGGGAGAAGTGGGCGCGTGAGCTTGAGAGGCGCTTTGGCGTTCAGGCCGATGTCTGCAGCGCCTCACAGCTTGTGAGCCGTCTGCGCAGCGTCCAGGCCGGAGGCCGACAGGATTTCGCCATCATCGCCAGCATCCAGGGCATTCGTCCCCCAAAGGACTGGGAGGAGGCGGACGCTGACGGACCGACGGCGACCTTGGCCAAACTCCTCACGGCAGCGGCCGTTGAAGAGCCTTTGATCGACATGATCGTTGTGGATGAGGCTCACTACTTGAGGAATCCGGAGAGTCAGTCGCACGAGCTAGGCAGCCTTTTGAGGCAGGCGTCCCAGTTTGCCGTTCTTCTCTCAGCGACGCCCGTTCACCTCAAGAGTGAAGATCTTTTCCACCTATTACGCATCGTCGATGAGGATGCGTTCCCAAGGAAGGAGATGTTCGAGTACGTCCGTCAAGCGAATGAACACCTTGTGAAGTCGCGGGACGCGGTCCTGGCAAGCGCAGTCGACCGCGAAGCCATGGAGGAGAGGCTCCGGCAGGCGCTGAGTCACCCTCTCCTCCAGGGGAGCCGGCAGTTGGAATCCTTGCTCACCGATCTGAAGGCTTCTACCGAGGTTTTAACACCTAGGCTACGCGTTGAGATCGCCGGACGCTTGGAGTCCGCCAACCTACTTGGGTTTGCGGTAACTCGTACCCGAAGGAGGGAGATTCGGGAGCTCAGAGCCGTCCGAGAGCCTCGCACTCTCAGAGTTGTGATGAACCCTCTTGAGCAGGAGTTTTACGCGACTGTAACGCGTACTGTGCAGGAGTTTTGTAAGCGTTCGGGACACAGTGAAGGGTTTCTACTCGTGATGCCACAGCGCCAGATGGCGTCCTGCATGGCCGCCGCCCGATTGCAGTGGGGGCAGGACGATCCGCACCTCGCTGAGCAGGTGTATGAGGAACTCGGCATCATGCTGCCGGATGCCGAGGCTTCTGTTCTCGGGCCGCTGGTGGCTGAATTGCGCAGTCGAACAGCTGTTTTCGCTGACCTTTCGCGCTTGGTTGAATCGGACACAAAGTATGGGCGGCTACGCGATGAGTTGCACGCTTTTCTGAAGGCGAATCCGGCGGAGAAGGTGGTTCTCTTCTCCTCATTCCGGCCCACGATCCGCTACCTTGAGCGGCGGCTGCGGCAAGACAGGCTTTCGTGCGCTGCCCTTCTCGGAGGCGCTGACGATCATGAGCAGATCCTCCGGGAGTTCGCTGAACCGACAGGGCCGTCGATCCTTCTATCCACCGAAGTCGGTAGCGAAGGAATCGACCTCCAGTTCTCCTGGGTCCTTGTGAACTATGACCTGCCATGGAACCCGATGAAGGTGGAACAACGGATCGGCAGGCTGGACCGTCTTGGACAAAAGTCAGACAAGATCGCGATCTGGAATCTTGTGCATGCGGCGACGATCGACGAGCGGATATACGAGAGGCTGTACATACGCCTGGGCATTTTCGAGCGGGCGCTGGGGGGGTTAGAGCCGATACTCGGCGCGCAGATCAGTGAGCTGACCGGCGACCTCCTACGACAGGATCTCACGCCGGCTCAACAGGAAGACCGCATAGATCAGACAAGGGTTGCGGTTGAGGAAGTCCGGCGTCAGGAAGAGGCGTTGGAGCAGGAAGCCCCCAGTCTCGTTGCCTACGGGGACTACATTGTTCAACAAGTAAACGCGGCCAAGGATCTCTCCCGCCGCATCGAAGCCGCCGATATCAGACGATACGTTCTTGACTTCCTCTCCGAGAACTTCCCCGGTTCCGAGATGATTCAGAGCGCAGGGGATGAAGCCGTGATCGAGATCCTTCTGTCCCCTGCCGCCAAGAACGCACTATCGACATTCCTGCGAGCGCGTCGCGCTGGGGTCACGACGGCGCTCGTCAACAGCGACCCCCGACCGATCGCGTGTCGCTTCGAGAACCGCGTGCGAATGCCCAAGCGCCCCGGTGAAGAGGTTGTCAACCAGCTTCATCCACTCGTCAGGTTCGTGGCTGAGTGTGCCGAGTCGAGGAGGCTCGTCCAGTATCCGGCCGTCGCCATCAAGTTGCGGGCATCCGATGCGCCCATCGGCCTGGAGAGAGGGGATTACCTGTTCGCGGTGGCTCGATGGATCTTCGAGGCCATTCGCACATCGGAACAGCTTTCGTACCACGTTTGCTCCGGCGGGCCTGGAGAAGCACCAATCAGTCCAGAGGACGCTGAACGCCTCGTCGTGCTGGCGGCCGAAAGAGGAGAAGACTGGCCAACTGCGGCTGCGGATGTCGCCCTCAATGACGCGGCCACGAAGCTGGAACAGGAACTACTGCCTCAGGCTCGTGTTTGCTACGAGAGCTACGCGGCGCAGATGAACGCTCAGAACGAAGATCGTGCCGCAGCGCAGTTGGGGGGTCTCGAAACCCATCTGCGTCAGCAGCTCGAAAAACTTGAGGTCGAGAGGCAACGACATCTTGAGAGGGGACGTTCGGGTCTTGCGGCGGCAGCGTTTGGTAAGAGGCGCAAACTTGAAGAACGAGTGCGACGCCAAAGGCTTGCTCTCGAGGAGAAGAAGCAACTGCAGCACAGCATGGAGGAGATCTGCGTGGGCATGATCCGGGTGGTCTAGCGTTCTGGGGCGGAGCGATGGGTATGTGGGATTGGCTCAAGAACATTCTTGGAGTGGCGCCACGGACGCCGCCGCGGCCCATCGTTCGTCCGCCGGTCCGGCCAGCAGGCACCCGCCCGGCCCAAGCAGCGCCGCGTCCTCAGAACCTGCGTGCTCCTTCGGTCCCACCCTCGTCGCAACCGGGACCCAGGGCCAGCCAGCCCGCCGCGACGCCCGAGCGGGGGGAAAGGGCTTCGTCGGAGCTTCCGCGCCCCTCCCCTCATCTGGGCGGCGTCGATACGCCCTCGGCCCCAGCGCGAGTGGTCAAGCCATCCGCCCGGCCAGCAATCCATCTCGGGAACGACAGCCTTGACCCAGAGCTCCTCCAGTTCCCTAGGGCGGGTACCGGAGCCCCGACAGACCTCGTTGTCGGCTTTGACTTCGGGACTTCATGCTGCAAAGTGGCGATACAGTCACCATACAAGCTCGACGGGCGAGTGTCGTTTGCGAACTTTGGCGAGCTCGCTCATTCGTCCTGCCCGTGGCTCCTACCGGTTGTTCTGTACGCCCATCATGGGGGGCGCCTCAGTCTCCATGGCGGTTTGGGATCCGGCGAAGCTCGACACCTGAAGCTGGGCTTGCTAGACCCACCGGCAAATTCTCCAGACGCCCAGCGGCTACATAGGCGAGCGATTGCTGCGGCTGCCGCATACGTTGGCCTGGCCCTGCGCGCGGTACGGGGAAACTTTCTAGCGTCCAAGGAGGACTTGTATGGCACAGATAGGCTGCAATGGCAACTGAACCTGGGGATTCCCTCGGCGAGTTACGATGAGGACGACATACGCCGGCGCTTCGAGCTGATTGCTCGCACGGGCTGGTTACTGTCACTCCGGTCGGAAAACCCGACGTGGGACACGGCGCTCGATGCGCTCGATCACTCCTCTTTGTTCAGTTTCACTCGGGTTGCTGTTGTGCCCGAGGTCACGGCGGAGGTTGTCACCTACGCGAAGTCGCGAACGAGGAAGCCCGACCTGCACCTGGTCGCAGATATGGGAGCGTCTACCCTCGACCTGTGTGCCTTCCAGCTTCATCAAGAGGCGGGAGAGGACGTGTTCTCGCTGTTGACGACATCCGTCCAACGTTTGGGTCTCCTGGAACTGCACCGTCGCAGAACGATGGCGGTCGAGAAGCGACATCCTTTTGGAGACGTACCCGATGACATTGTCTCGGAGTTGCCGTCATGGGAGCACCAGCACTACCCCGGATCGATCGCGGAGAAACTGCGGGTTTGTGATGAGGCCTTTGTGAATGAGTGCGCGACGGCACTAGCCAAGGTGCTGAAGGAGGTGCGCGAGTCTCGGTATCCCAATTCTCCTAGGTGGACGCAAGGGCTTCCGATCTTTCTCGCCGGTGGTGGTGCCGCCAGCGAGATTAGTCGGCAGGTGGTCCAGCTAGCAAATCAGAAAGCCAAGGCCGCATGGAGCAATTTCGGTGGGCTCGTGGTCAGTCCGTTGCCCGTCCCGCGAGATGTGAGCGGCGTCGAGGGCGTCTTCAGTCGGCTCGCTGTCGCCTACGGACTAAGTTTTCCGGACGTCAACATCGGTCGCATGGAACCACCTAGCGCGACACAAGACATAGCCCGAGACCGAGGAACGAACAACTGGAAAGGAGCGTTTGTGGACAAGAGCCACGTGTAAGGACGAGCTGAGATGGGACCGGCGGTCGGACGGGAACTCGTTGCGCAGGAAAGCTCCACCTGTTCAGCTAGTCAATGTCCTTGGACTTCGCGAGTACGGTTCCGAGGAGCTGCTTAGCTTCAGCGTGACCCTGATTTGCTGCCTTCCGGAGCCATTTCGCTGCCTGCGCAAGGTCTTGCTCGAAGCCTGGAGTGAATGACGACACAATAAAGCCTCTGCCGGTGTCCGTGTCTGTGGCTCGCTCGGCGCGGCCTTCAAAGTAGAGCCGACCAAGGGCCGCCTGGGCTTCCGGATCACCGTGGTCAGCGTCCGACCAGAGAGAGTCGCCGGCATCGGGCCGGTAGAAACAAATGGAGTCCTTGGGCTTTTCTTTCATTGAGGAACCTTTCGCGCCTTTCGACGCTCTCACCGACTCATTGGAGGTTAAGGCATGGATGGGCGGGATGAGGTCCCAAGGGGCGACACTACGGCCGAGTACGCCTCACGAAGGACGAGTACGCGCCGTCGCGCGACTCCAAAAACAAACGGGCACTGAATCAGTGCCCGTTTCTCGCCTGCGGTTGGTCCCTTCGACTGGTGCTCTTCGACTAGCTCAGGGACCGCCCTTGGACGCGCGGCTGTTTACGAATCCGCGCCGTACGTTCCGCCGGTGACTACTTCTTCACCTGCGGCGAAGTCCGGCTGCTTGTAATCCTGGTCGAACGTCTCCTCGCGGGTCTCGTAGACCTCCTCGGGGATTTCCACTCGCTGGTAGTACGGCATGCCGGTGCCGGCGGGGATGAGCCGGCCCATGATGACGTTCTCCTTGAGACCACGGAGATGGTCGACGCGACCGGAGATCGCCGCTTCGGTGAGGACGCGGGTGGTCTCCTGGAAGCTTGCCGCCGAGATGAACGAGTCGGTCGAGAGCGACGCCTTGGTGATGCCGAGGAGGATACGCTTGGCGCCCGACGGTGCTTTGCCGGCCGCTTCGAGCTTCGCGTTCTCGCGCATGAAGCGATAAAAGTCCACCACTTCATCAACCAGGAAGTCGGAGTCGCCGACCTCCTCGATCTTCACCCAGCGCATCATCTGGCGGCCGATGACTTCGATGTGCTTGTCGTTGATCGCGACACCCTGGAGGCGGTAGACCTCCTGGATTTCGTCGACCAGGTAACGCTGCAGCTCATCCGCACCCTTGACCTTGAGAATGTCGTGGGGATCGATGGGGCCATCCATGAGCGGGTCGCCCGCCACCACCGCCTCGCCTTCACGCACGTTGACGTGCGCGCCGCGGGGCAGCTGGTATTCGTGCTCTTCACCGTCAGGCGTTACCACCAGCACCTTGCGGTGCGACTTGGTGACATCGCCGAACTTGACGAGACCGTTGACCTCGGAGATGACCGC
The DNA here is from genome assembly GCA_031412915.1 of Vicinamibacteria bacterium. Taxonomy (GTDB): domain Bacteria; phylum Acidobacteriota; class Vicinamibacteria; order Fen-336; family JAGNNV01; genus JAGNNV01. The sequence goes on from JANODX010000070.1 coordinate 19,745, forward strand.
GGGCTCCTTCGGACGACGGGCCTCGAAGAGTTCGACCACGCGCGGGAGACCGCCCGTGATGTCTTTCTGCTTGGCCGTCTCGCGCGGGATCTTCACGAGCACATCGCCCGCGTCCACGGTCTGGCCGTCCTGGACCATCAGATGCGAACCCGAGGGCAGGAGGTAACGGCGGCGGACCTTGCCGTCGTCGCCCTTGATCTCGATGCGCGGCTGCTTCTTCTCGTCGGGCGAGTCCATGATGACGAGTGCGGAAAGACCGGTGTTCTCGTCGACGTGCTCGGAGACCGTCTGCTTGTCGAGGATGTCCTTGAAGACGACGTGGCCCAGTTCTTCGGTGAGGATCGAGAACGAGAACGGATCCCACTCGACGAGCTGCTGAGCGGGGACGACTTCCTGGCCTTCCTTGACCTTGAGCTTGGCGCCGTAAACGATCTGGTGACGCTCGCGCTCGCGGCCCTTGGAGTCGGCGACGATCATCCAGCCGCCGCGGTTCATGACGATCGACTCGCCCTTCTTGTTCTTGACCGTGGTCAAACCCTGGAAGGCGATGACGCCGGCGTGCTTGGCTTCAACCGTCGACTGCTCGGAACGGAGCGAAGCAGCACCTCCGACGTGGAACGTGCGCATGGTGAGCTGCGTACCGGGCTCGCCGATCGACTGGGCGGCGATGACGCCCACCGCCATGCCAATTTCGACGATCTTGCCGGTGGCGAGGTCTCGTCCGTAGCACAGCGCGCAGACGCCGCGCGCGGAGGCGCAGGTCAAAACGGAGCGGATGCGGATGTGGTCGACGCCTGAGGCGTCCACGTGTGTGGCCTTGTCTTCGGTGACTTCCTCGTTCGCGCCGACGATGACGCTGCCGCCGAACGGATCGCGGACGTCCATAACGCTGACCCGGCCGATGATGCGGTCGCGCAGAGGCTCGATGACTTCGCCGGACTCGATGATCGACCGGATCTCGATGCCCTCGGTCGTGCCGCAGTCGTATTCCGAGATGATGACATCCTGGGAAACGTCCACAAGACGACGGGTGAGGTAACCGGAGTCGGCGGTCTTGAGTGCCGTGTCCGCGAGGCCCTTGCGGGCGCCGTGGGGAGCGTAAGCGAAACGAGGGCGGTGTGCCAGTGAATTCGCGCGGCCGCGGTGCGGGGTGGACGTCGGGGAGGCGTAGTTCGGGAGCAGGCGGGCGCGCCTGGCACCGCTTCCGAGGGGCTGCGGAGCGCCAAGATCCCCGC
>JANODX010000071.1:0-4298 GCA_031412915.1 Vicinamibacteria bacterium
CGATCCGCCACGCCGAAGAGCCTGTTCGGGCAGGCCGTCGGGTATTCCCGGAACCAGTGGGGTTCGCTCGTCCGATACCTCGACGACGCGCGGTTCGCCCTCGACAATGGGGCGGCCGAACGCGCCATCCGTCCGCTGGCCGTAGGCCGCGCCAACTGGCTGCACGTGGGCGGCGACGGCGGCCTGAAGACCGCCTCGGTCCTGCTGAGCGTCTGCGCCAGTGCGACGCGGCATCGGCTCAACCCGTGGTCGTATCTCCGTGACGTGTTGGATCAACTCGCCGCCCGGTCGGACGGGGCGGAGGTGGTCGATCTGCTGCCCGACGCCTGGGCCAAGCGTTTCGCCCAGACGTGATGCCCGGCCTCCGAAACAGCCCCTCCCCCTTACTTCTTCTCCGGCGGCTTGGGGGCTTCCGGTTTCGGCAGCTTGGCTTTCACCTCTTGCCACTGCTTCACCTCGTCCGGCTTGTTCGTCGCGGTGTAGAGTTCGATCAGCCGGTCGAGGGCTTCGGGGATGAATCGGCCGGCTGCCGCGGTGATGGTCTTCTCGCGGGCTTTCATCCCCTCGTAGCCCTTGAGCAGCAGCGGCTCGGCGTCGGCGTACTTCGTCTGGCCCAGCAGCGCCGCACCGAGCAACGAGCAGGCGTTGAACGTCCGCCAGGCGTCCGGCTGCGTCTTCTCGCGGTCGGCCAGCAACTCGCGGAGCAGAGGCTCGGCCTCGACGTAGCTTTTCACATTCAGTAGCGCCTGTCCGTAGCTGGGGAGATGTCCGTTCACTTCCGGGAAGTCTTTCGGAAACCGCTTGCGAATCACGGCGAAGAGACTGGCGGCTTCCGCAGTTTTGCCGGCCTTGACGTACATGACGATCGGATCGGGTTGCATATAGCCGAGTAGAGGGGACTTGAGCAGAGCCGGGTGCGCTTCTTCGAGCAGCGGGATCGCCTCCGCGAGTTGGCCCAACTCCACATAGCTCGTTCCCAAGGCCACGATGGCCATGAGTGTTCGCGAGTGACCCCTGCCAAGTTCTCGCTCCAGAATTTGGAGCGTCTCCTTCTGTAGCGGCAAGGCTTTTCCCGGATCGCCGGCGTCCACGTAGGCACTCGCCAGGCTGCCCATTCTTTGGACGGTTTTGGGGCTGTCGGGGCCGCACTTGTGCTTGATGAGGGTGAGAGCCTCCTCCAGGAGCCGCAGGGCTTTGTCCTGCTGACCGGCGGCCTGGTATGCACTCACCAGGTTGTTAGTGGTGTTCAGGGTGTCGGGGTGGTCCACACCAAGTTTGCCAATCATCAATTTGTGCGCCTCCTCGTAGAGCGGCAGGGCCTTGTCACGTTTCCCGGCGGCAATGTAGCCCACTGCCAGGTTGTTCATGCTGGTGAGGGTGTCGGGGTGGTCGGACCCCAGCTTGGCCTTCGTGAGATCCAAGGTTTCTTTCAGGAGGGCCAGGTCGAGCTTCCCGATAGCCCGATAGCCCTCCGCCAGGTTTCCCATGCTTTGGAGCGTGTCGGGGTGGTCGGCCCCCTGCTTAGCTTTCCGGCGCGTCAAGGTTTCTTCGAGGAGTGGCAGGGCCAGGTCGAGCTTACGGGCCTTCAGGTAGCCCATCGCAAGGTTGTTCATGCAGGAGAGCGTGTCCGCGTGGTCGGGCCCCTTTTTGACCTTTGAGAGCTTCAGGGTTTCTTCGAAAAGCGGCAGAGCCAGGTCGAGCTTCCTGGCCCTCCCGTAGCTCACCGCCAGGTTGTTCATGCTGGAGAGCGTTTCGTCGTGGTCGGCCCCCAACTTGTCCTTCGTGAGCTTCAAGGTTTCTACGTTGAGCGGCAGGGTCAGGTCGTACTTCCCGGCGGAACTGTAGCCCCACGCCAAGTAGCCCATGCTGTCGAGTGTGGCGGCGTGGTCTGCCCCCAGTTTCTGGGTCCGCGTCTCGCGGGCCTTCCGGAACAGCGGGATGGCTTCTGTTGCAAATCCGAGGTTGCAGAGCGTCTCGCCGAGCTTGATTTGCAAGCTCGCCATCACGAGCGGATCCCCGATCGCTTCGCCTTCCAGTTGCTCCGCCGCTTTCACCAGGCGTTTCGCCAGCACCGCTTCGAGCGGCTCGGTGCCTTCCTTCACCTTTTTGATGTCCAAATCTTCGAAGATCGAAGTCAGGACGGCGTTGCCTTTCTCGATCTGTGCGAGGCGTGCCTGAGCTTGAGCATTCGCGGCCTTCTCGGCCACGGCGGCGTCCAACGCCTGTTGCTTTGCGAGCCGTTCCCCATCCGCACGAGCCGCTTCCGCAGCTTGTGCGGCCACGGCGAGGCGCTCCTGCCTCTTCGCCTCGATTAACCCCACGGTCGTCCCTGCGATGCCCGCCAGCAGGGCGAACAACACCAGACTCGCGGCGATCACCTGTCCGCGATTCCGCCGCACGAACTTGCGTAGGCGATACCGGGCACTCGGCGGGCCGGCACTGACCGGCTCATGATTCAGGAATCGCTCGATGTCCCGGGCGAACCCGTTGGCCGTCTCGTAGCGGCGGTCGCGGTCCTTGCTCAGGGCCTTCAGCACGATCCAGTCGAGTTCGCCCTTCACGAAGCGGCCCAGCTTCGCCGGCTCGATCTGGCGATTGGCCGAGACACTGGGGAGCGAATCCGCAGAACTCAATCGCGAACTCGGCGTCGGGGCCTCTTGCTCGCGGATCAGCCGCAGCATCTCATCCAGTGCCGCCTTCTTCAGCGTGTCCCGCGTGATCGGCGTCGTGCCCGTGAGCATTTCGTACAGGATCACCCCCAGTGCATACACGTCGGCCCGGGTGTCCACGTCGATGGCGTTGAAGTTGGCCTGCTCCGGGGCCATGTACAGCGGCGTGCCCATGACCGACCCGAACGCCGTGAACATCGACTGCTCGCTCAGTTGCAGCCCGGTCGTCGCCTTGGCCAACCCGAAGTCGATCACCTTCGGCACCGGCTTGCCGTCGTGCGATTCGACGAGGATGTTGCCGGGCTTCAAATCCCGGTGGATGATCCCCTTCTGGTGCGCGTGCTGCACCGCCGAGCAGATCTGCTGGAACAGGTTGAGCCGCTCGGCGATGGTGAGCCGATGCTGGTCGCAGTAGTCGCTCAGCGGGATGCCCTTGACCAACTCCATGACGAAGAACGGCGAACCCGTTTCCGTCGTCCCGGCGTCGAGCAGCTTCGCGATGTGCGGATGGTCCATCAAGGCAATCGCTTGCCGCTCCGCCTCGAACCGGGCCAGGATCGTCTTCGACTGGCCCCGCTCGACGCGGATGAGCTTGACCGCGACCTTGCGTTTGACCGGCTCGGTCTGGTCGGCCATCCAGACGGTGCCCATGCCGCCTTCGCCGATCTGCTGCCGCAGCTTGTACCGCCCGGCAATGATCGTGCCTTCGGCTTCTTCGGCCGACGGGGCGGGCCGAAACGACCCGGTGGCCGCCGGGTCGCCGTGGGTGAGCGTGGCGTCGTCCACGGCCCCCGGCGGGTGGCTCGGCGGCTGGTCCAGCGGATGCCGCGACTGGGCGTTGCCGGCCAATAACGCTTCCAGCCGCCGCCGCAGCTCGGGCTGATCGGCACAGACCCGCTCCAGGTAGGCGGCTCGCTCGGCCGGGTCCGCAATCGCGTTCGCGGCGATAAACAGATCGAGTTCGTTCATGGTTTTTGCACTCCCGTTACCCCACTCGCGGAAACGGCGGGGCAATCGCGCAGTGTCGGCGAGAATTCTTTCGATTATTTTTTTAACTCTTCGGCCAGCCAGCCGCGGGCGTAGGCCCCCAGGCGTCGGCGGTCCGGGGGGCGATGTCGAGGACGGCGGCCGCCTCGGGGATGGTCAGGCCCACGAAATAGCGGAGTTGCACCAGTTCGACGATGCGGGGCTGGGTGACGGCCAGCCGTTCGAGGGCGGCGTCGAGGGCGTCGAGTTCCTCGTCGCGAAAGGCAGGGGCCGCCGGATCGGACGACAGTTCGACCCGGCCGCCATTGCCGCGTTTGGCGGCGTTCTTGGCACGGGCGTGATCGACGAGCAACCGACGCATGGCCACGCCGGCGGCTCGCAGATAACTGCTCCGCAAGGTGAACGACTGCCCGTTCAGTTTCACCCACGCCTCGTGGACGAGGGCCGTGGCATCGAGGGTATGGCCGGGGGCTTCGGCGGCCATTTTCGCGGCCGCGATCGCCCGCAACTCGTCGTAGACGAGCGGGAAGAGGTCAGCGGCGGCCCGGGGTTCGCCGCGCTGGGCGGCGTCGAGCGGGCGGGTCACGTCGGTCATGACCGCCGAGTGTACCGGTGCGCGGCGGCCGGGTCAGCCGGAAACGG
>JANODX010000072.1:0-36586 GCA_031412915.1 Vicinamibacteria bacterium
GACGTGGCGGTTGGTGGGCTCGGTGAACCTGTGGTGAGGGTTTGGAGCGGGGCGGAGGGGATGCGATATTGAAGGGAGAAGCGATGAACCGAGCGATGAAGCGGACGATGGGGGCATTCTGGGGCCTGGTCGGGGCGCTGCTGCTGTCGTCGAGTGCGTGGGCTCAGGGTCAAGTGGTGGAGTACTACCACCTGGATGCTCTGGGGACGGTGCGGGCGGTGACGGACGAGGTGGGGACGGTTCTGGAGCGGCACGACTATCTGCCGTTTGGGGAGGAGTTGTGCGGGACGGTGGTGTGCGGGTCGAGTCCTGGAGGGCAGTCGAAGCGGTTTACCGGGAAGGAACGGGACGCGGAGACGGGGCTGGATTACTACGGAGCGAGGTACTACCGGGCGAACGTCGGGCGGTTTACGACAATCGACCCCGTGTACACGTGGCAGGAGAACCTCGTCGATCCGCAGCGGTGGAACAGGTACGCGTATGTGCGAAACAATCCGCTCAAGTACACGGACTCCGATGGCAGGGCGATCGACACGATCGCCGACATCGTCTTTATCGCCTATGACCTGATTGAGATCGGCGTGACTCGCTTCACGGGCGGCGAGGTGACTCGTACTCAGCGGGCGGCCCTGGGCGCTGATCTCGCTGCGGCGGCGATCCCGTTTGCGACCGGGGCGGGCATTGCGGTCCGAGCCGCAAGCCGGGCCGAGCATGCAGCCGAGGCGACACGGGCTAGCCAGCTCATCAAAGAGGGGATCTATGAGTTCCCTGACGCGCTCTCGGCTGGCAAGAAATATATCGGGCAGTCCAGCAATCTCCCGAAGCGGCTTGGGCAGCATGAGAAAACCGGGAAGAAGGCGGCAGACGCAATTGCTGAAGCGACCGCCGTGCCGGGCGGGAAGACCGCCAGAGAAGCTGCAGAGCAACGACGAATCAACCAGCTGGGTGGCACGCGGGACGTTGCGGGTTCCCAAACGTCTAATGTGCGCAACCCGATTGGACCTGGCAGGCGTGCGGAGGTTGAGAAGAAGCATGGCCCTCTCGACCGATGAGGGGATCCATCCATGAACGAGATTGAGATCAGGGAGAGCATCGCCGGACACGCCCTCCGCAACGCAGAGCTCCTTAAAGACCTTCGCAGGGGTGGCACCGACACGGAGCGGCCCTGTTCTGTCGAGCACCATTTCTGGGCGTCCAATCAGAGCAGCGGGGTGGCGCTGGCGAAGAGGCTCTATGACCTGGGCTACGTGATCCTGGTTCTCTCGCCGACTGACGACGCCGACGGCACCAAGGTCTGGAATGTAGAGGCTGGCATCCAACGCACTCTCGCAGACGCTGCGAGTGAAAGTGTGAGTGAGGAGCTCGTGCGCGTGGCCGCTCAATTCGACGCTGTTTACGATGGATGGGGCGCGAGTGTTTAGGTGGCCCGTGCAGCTGCCAGGATGACCGCAGAGGTCACCGGGACGGTGGCCGGTGCCAAGACCATGAACGTGGCTGCGCCACGAATCAGGGTCGAGTTTGAGAAGAAGGAGTAGGTCCACGGTGCCGACCGATGCCGAAGGGCCGAAACCATGGAGTGATGTCGTCCGAGTTGCGGCTCGTCGGACGCTGAGCCCTACCCCGTCGGTGTGGGTGGCCGCAATGGTGCCGGTGGTCGTCGAGGGCGTCTGGAAGCTCAGCACCATTGGCCGCGTCACACTCATCGCGCTCGCGATGGTTCCGCTGGTGTTTGCCGTCGCGGTCTTTGTTCAGCGTCTACCCTGGACCAGGCAAAGGACCCGCTGACGGACCATGTGGTGGGGTCTTGAGCGGCCCCGTTTGAGGGAGGCCCAAGAGGAAAGCTCGCTTCGCGAGCGTTGTCGTTGAGGCCACGGCGGCGGCCGACGTCTTGGAGTCGCGCGGCGCGTTGATGGGGTCGAGGCGTGCGTGTCCGAGAACGAGTCTTATACAAAGCTGGCCCCGATCGGTCACGGGCCTTGCTAGTTGTGATGGTTTGATCATTCGCCCGCCGCCCCAGGCGGCGCGCGAAACCTCGCGTGGTGGGGCAAGGCCCGCGCCCGGGTCCAGCTTCAAGCTCGTCGCGCTGAGGTGTGGCCGCTCCGCGGCCATCGTCTTTGAGGCTCCTCGTACATAAGTCACGTTCTCGGACACGCACGCCTCGCCCTCGCGTGGTCCGTGGTCTTCGCGGCCTGTTCTCGGAGCCGCCGCCGTGGCCGCAAGCGCCGCGCGCTCGTTGGGGCGCCGTCATGAAGCGCGCAGGGTCGCGTTTGTTCTGTGGGCCTCGTGCGCTGCGCGCCCGAGGCCTGGTCGCGTTTCGTCTGCGGCCCGCTTCGCGGCCCTTGCCGGTTTGGGTCGGCCTTGCGGCTTCGGGCCGCAAGGCCTCATCTGTGGTTGGTGTGCGCTTCACGCCGGCGCCCCCTGGTGTCCGCGCGCCTGCGTCGTCAAAACGGTGGCCGAGGCCTCGCGTGGCTCGTGGTCCGTGGTTCCAGTCGTCGCGCCCGTGCTGCGGGCTCCTGCGTGGCCCAGGGCCAGGCTTCGCGCTCGCCCTCAGCTCGTGCGCGCCGTGTTCTCGGCCGCGTGGCGCGTGGTGGGCCTCGGCGTTTCATTCCTGAAGCGCTCGCTCCGGGCAAGGCCCGCGCCAGCGGCCGTGAGGCATCGATTCCACTCAACCATCCACTGATCAGCGAGGCTCACTCCGCGAGACGTTCCCAGTACGCGAGCCATCGTCGGGAGCCCCCTGCGGGGCCGCCGCTTTTTTGCGATGCGGGTTTGATCTGGGGGCTTCAGTATCGCGGGCTCGGTCGCTTTCTTGGTGAGACGACCACGACCCCGGTGGGGGTGTTTGCGACACGGTCGCCCACGTATGATCTTCATACCAAAGGAGATGTTCATGATCTTGAATGTCAAGAGAGTCGCGCTCGCTCTGTCGTTCGCCGCCGTCACGACCCTGGCCGGCGCGGCCGAAAAGCCGCGGATCGAAGTTGAAGAGTGGACGATGCCGAACGGGATGAAGTGGCTCCTCTACGAGCGCCACGACGCCCCCACCATTGCCACGGGCTGGGTGGCCCATGTGGGTTCGGCCAACGAGCGGCCGGGGATCACCGGCATCTCGCACTTCTTCGAGCACATGATGTTCAAGGGCACCAACACCGTGGGCACCAAGGACATCGCCCAGGACCTCCGCCTCATCGACGAGCAGGAGCAGGTGCGAACCGAGATGCGCGCCCTGATGGCCGAAATGCGGGCCCGCCTCCGGCGCGGCGAGATCGCGAGCATGGATGATCCCGCGGCCAAGACACCGCGCTACAAGGAGCTCGAAGCGAAGTTCGACGAGCTGGTCCTGAAGCAGCGCGACAACATCATCAAGGATCAGCTTGATCAGATCTACACCAAGAACGGCGGCGAGTTCCTCAACGCTTCCACCAACGAAGACCTGACCGTCTACTTCATGCGCCTGCCCAAGAACAAACTGGAACTATGGGCGTGGCTCGAATCGGACCGCCTCTTGAACCCCGTCTTCCGCGAGTTCTATTCGGAGCGCGATGTCGTCTTCGAAGAGCGGCGGCTGCGTACCGAGTCGACACCGCTCGGCAAGTTTGACGAGGCGTTCAACTCGATCTTCTGGGACGCGCATCCCTACAGCTGGCCGGTGGTGGGATGGGCTTCGGACATTCCCATGTACACGCTGCAGCAGGCCAAGGACTACTTCACGACCTACTACGCCCCCAACAACATTACCGGTGTCCTGGTCGGCGATTTCAAGACCGCCGAGGTGAAGCCCTTGCTCGAGCGTTACTTTGGCCGGTTGAAGCGGGGCCCGGCGGCCCCCGAGGTCGTCACCCTCGAACCGAAATCGCTGGGAGAGAAGCGGTTCTATGCCGAGGCGGAGACCTCGCCCACGGTACGAGTGTGGTGGCAGGGCGTGAGTGTCGTGCACAAGGACTTCGCGGTCCTCGATCTTCTGACCGACGTTCTTTCCGGACGCACCGGACGTCTCACCAAGGCGCTGGTTCTCGACAGGAAGATCGCCAACAATGCGTCCGCGTTCGTGAACGGTCAGAAGTACGGCGGTTTCGTGGGGGCCGAGGTCACGGTCAAGGATGGCCAGGAGCCGAGTGCGGCCGAGGCGGCGCTCCATGAGGTCATAGATAAGCTCAAAACCGAAGTGGTGCCGGATCAGGAACTTCAGAAGGTGAAGAACCAGGCCAAGGCGAATGCCTATCGGCGGCTGTCGAGCGCCACTTTCATCATGTTCCAGCTTCTTCAGAACGACGGCGCCGGTGACTGGAAGAAGATCAACACCCAGGCCGAAGAAGTGGATGCGGTCACCGCGGCCGACATTCAGCGGGCCGCGAAGCAGTACTTCACCAGGGAGACGCGCGCGGTGGGCATCTTCACCCGCAAAGCCGCCGAGAGTGGTGCGGCTTCGCAGGAAGACCCAGACATCGCCGCCCTCCCTGCGGAGGCGCAGCCGATGGCCAAACAGGCGGTGGCCCGAATCAAGGACGAGAAGGATCCGGCGAAGCTGAAGGAACAGCTGGAGCAGATGCGGGGTCAGGCCGGCCAGGTAAAGGCGGAGGCCAAGCCCATTTTCGACCTGATCCTGAAGAGAGCAGAAGAAAGACTGGCCGAAATCGAGAAGGAAGGGAAGAACTAGTTATGAACTCCAAACGAATCGTGGCCGTTGCACTTCCCCTCGTCGTTGCCGCCTCCCTCGCCTCTGCCCAGGCGGTCCCGGACAATCCGGAGAAGCTCACTTTTGCGCCCCTCACCTACAACCCGCCTTCCGCCAAGGACCATCGCGTAGTTCTGAAGAACGGCATGGTCGCCTATCTGGCGGAAGACCGCGCTCTTCCCCTGGTCAACATTCAGGTCATGGTGCGCGCGGGGGTGTGGCTGGAGCCCCCGGGTAAAGAGGGTCTCGCCCGGCTCACCGGATCGCAGATGCGGGCGGGAGGCACCAAATCGCTCACCGCCGAGCAGTTCGATGAGCGCGCCGATTTCCTGGCCGCCCAGATCGGAAGCTCGATGGGCGATACGTCCGCCGGCGCCTCGCTCAACTGCCTGGCCGACAACCTGGACGATTCACTGAAGCTCTTCATCGAAATGCTGCGTGAGCCGGGCTTTCAGGAAGACCGGTTCAAGCTCGCGAAGGACCAGATCCTTCAGGACATGAAGAAACGGAACGACGAGTCGGAAGCGATAGAAGGACGCGAGTTTCAGGTCCTGGTCTACGGCGACGATCATCTGGGAAACCGTTTCAGCACCGAGGCCTCGATCAACGCTCTGACCAGGGCCGACCTTTCCGCCTTCCACGAAATGTACTACTACCCGGCCAACATGATCCTCGCGGTTTCGGGGGCCTTCACGAAAGCGGACATGGTGAAGAAGCTGGAGGGTGCGTTCGTGAACTGGCCCTCGCCGAAACGCGTGGTGGCTCCGGTTCCGACCGTCATCAAGACCGCGTCTCCCGGCTTTTACCGCATTAATAAGGATGTGAATCAGGGCCGGGTTTCGGTGGGCCTGCCGAGCGTCGTGCGCACCTCGCCCGATGTCTACGCGCTGGAGGTCATGAACGAGATCCTGGGCGGAAGCGGCTTCACGGCGCGGATCACGCGCACGGTTCGGTCGAATGAGGGTCTTGCCTACTCAGCGGGGAGCGGCATCGGCTTCGGTACCTATTTCCCTGGACGCTTCCGTGCTTCCTACCAGTCGAAGAGTTCAACCGTGGCCTACGCGCTGCAGCTCGTGTTCGAGGAGATCAAGAAGATGCGCGAGACGAGGGTGACCGACGAGGAGCTACTCACCATCAAGAACAACATCATCCAGACCTTCCCCAGCAACTTCGAGTCGAAGGCCCAGCAGGCGGGGACCTTCGCGGCAGACGAGTACACGAAACGGGACCCGCTCTACTGGTCGACCTATCGCGACCGGATCCAGGCCGTCACCGCGGCGGACGTGCAGCGGGTGGCCAGGCAGTACCTGGTGCCCGAGAAGATGATCACCCTGGTGGTGGGCAATCAGGCCGAGATCGCAAAGGGCGACGGCAAGCACGACGTCACCATCGAGAAGATCGCGGGAGGCAAGGTCACCGAGCTTCCGCTGCGCGATCCGATGACGATGAAGCGAAAGTAAGGCTCGGTTTCCCGTCAGCATCTTCTTTGGGGCCCGCGAGGCCGGGGGCCGACGTGGGTCGCCGCGCCGGGAGCGCCTCGCGCGTCACCACTGGGCCGACGTAACTTCGGAATCGTGTGGTTCCTTGCTCGGCTTATTGAGCGCAAATCCTCCAGACGGACAGCGGCGACTCGCGCTCAAAATCCCGACGCATGCGACCCACATCAGCCCCCGTCCTCGCTCCAGCCTCGTCCAATCACCGGCCTCAGAAATCGCCTGCTTTCGGGTCGTGTTTCTCAGCAGAGGCCGTTGTTGTGTCGGGACTGAAGCCAGCGCACAGCCTCTGCTTTGCCTTGTTGGGCGCGGTTCCTGCCCCTGATGGCAAAGATGGAGCGGGACCAGGGGGCGAGTGCGTTGCATGCGCCGGGGCGTAGAGGCGAGTCACTCCATCGAAGTGCGTTCATTTCGCCGAACCGAGGAGGGTAAGGAACACACGATTCCATCGTGACGCGTCACAGTGTGACGCACCCGACGTGGCCCGGGGCCAGGCTGCGCGCTCCCCGGCGCAGCAAGCCCACTCGTCTCCTGGTCCCGCGGGCCACCACGAAGCTGCCTGACGGGAGCCGGCCCCGCGCGCAGCGACTCCACCCACCCCCTCCGCCCGCGGGCCCCAACTGTCAGGCCGGCAACATCGCATGGCGGCGCGGGCTACTCGAGCTTGCGGATCACCAGCGCCTTCAGGTAGCGCGTTTCCGGCATGCCGAGTCGCACGGGATGGTCGGCGGCCTGGGATCGCCTCTCGATCACCTGGGCCATGACCGCGGTGTCCGCGGCCGCGTCCGCCACGACAGCCTCGAACTCTTCTTCGCTCACGTAGTAGGAGCAGGAGCAGGTGAAGAGCAGGCCCAGGGGCTCCAGAAGCTGAAGGGCGCGGCGATTGATCTCCTTGTAACCGCGCCAGGCCGCGTCCCGCGCGCTTTTCGTTTTCGCGAAGGCCGGAGGGTCGAGCACGATGGTGTCGAAACGCCCCCCTGTCTCCACCTGGTCGGGCAGGAAGTCGAAGACGTTCGCCTCGATGGTCTGAAGGGCGAGAGCGTTCCCCGCGGCATTCGCCTGAGCGCGCACCAGAGCCTCCGCCGAACTATCGACCGCGATGACCTCGCTGACCTCGGGGTTCCGCGCCGCCTGCAGGCCGAAACCCCCGTCGTGGCAGAACGCGTCGAGAACCCGCCCCTTGGCGAGCTTTCCGAACAGAACGTGATTCGCCGACTGGTCGAGGAAGGTTCCGGTTTTCTGGCCGTTGATCACGTCGACCTTGAGCGTCACCGAGCCCTCCTGGATCTCCACGGATTCGGGGACCTCGCCCGAAAGCGTCTTCGTCTCGCGGGGCAGGCCCTCGCGCTCGCGGACCTTCACGTCGTTGCGGGCGAGGATGCCCTGGGGTTTCAGGTGATTCACCAACGCATCGACGATGGCGTTCGTTCTCGTTTCCATGGCGGCGGCGAGGACCTGCAGCACCAGAACGTCCCCGTAGCGATCGACGATGAGACCGGGGAGGCCGTCCGACTCGCCGTGCACCAGCCGGCACGCGCCGCGCAGCCCAAGCGTCTCTTCCCGGAAGCGGATGGCCGCGATGATCCGATCCGCGAGCCAGGACTCGGAAAGGGCGCCCCGAGAAAGCATTCGCAGCGTAATCTCGGAGTGCTCCGAATAGAAGGCCTGACCGATGAATCGCCCCTTGGCCACCACGTCCACGATCTCGCCGTTCGCCGCCTCCACCGGCTCGACATCCGACTTGAAGATCCATGGGTGTCCGGACTCGAGGCGAGACAGGCCGCGCGGCTTGAGGATGGCTTCGCTCATGGGGAAGGGAGCATAGGCGACGTTCTTCAGCGTTCCACGGAACCTCTTGCCCTCGGGGGTCGTCTATCAAGACAAGAGAGAGGTTTTGACCCATGAAGATTTCCCGCCCAGCATTCACTTTCCTGACCGCCCTGGCAGTCGCGAGTCTCAGCGCGCAAGGCGCCCCCGCTGCCGAAAAGGCGGCCAGGCACAGTGAAAGCGCATCCTGGAACTTCGATTCCTTCGCATCCTGGTTCGAAGGGTTCGGCGAGGGCTTTGCCGAGGCCTTCCACGGTCCCAAGCGTTCGGCGTCCCCTTTCAAATGGACCGGCAAGCTGGCTGCGGGCAAGACCTTCGAGGTGCGCGGGATCAACGGCCCGGTCCACGCCACGGCTTCGAGCGGCTCCGAGATTGAGTTGGTCGCCATCCGCACGGGTCGGCGAAGCGATCCGGAGACGGTAAAAATCGAAGTGGTGCCGCACCCGGGTGGGGTGACGGTGTGCGCGGTCTATCCGAGTCGCGACAGTTCCAGACCCAACGTCTGCACGCCGGGCGGGGGCGGCCGAATGAACGTCCGGAACAACGATGTGAACGTGGAGTTCGAGATTCGCGTTCCCCGGGAGGTGGCCTTCGAGGCGCGAACGGTCAACGGAAGCATCCACGCCGACGTCGAGGGGACGGCGGCGCTCTCCACCGTTAACGGGAGTATAGAAGTTGAGGCGGGAACGCTGACCGAGGCCACCACGGTCAATGGCTCGATCCGGGCGGAAGTTCGGTCCGGCGCCACCGAGCCGGACGATGTCAAGCTTTCGACCGTGAACGGCTCGTTGCGCCTTAGTCTTCCCGACGGCGTCAACGCCGATGTGACGGCGAAGACGGTCAACGGCGGCATCACCAGCGAGTTCACCGAGATCGAAGTCCGTAGGAAGTGGGGTCCGCGGTCGGCCGAAGGCCGCCTCGGCCACGGCGGCCGTGAACTGGCCCTGTCCACCGTGAACGGCGGTATCCGTATCCTGAAGGGAGCGAGCAGTAGAGGGTCTCGGCGCAACGCGGCTTCTTGACTCACGGGGGAGGCCTCGTCGGCGGGCGTGTTCTTTGGCAACACGAGCCAGGCATAGCGAACGTCAAGCATCCTCGTTGGGGGCCGCGGGACCGGGAAGCGAGCGGGTTGCCGCGTCGGGTACGGCTCGGGCCCCAAGGGCCGGCTTCGCGCCGCGTCAGACTGCGATGACAGAACTTCGGATTCGTGTCTTCCTTGCTCGCCTCGGCGACCCGCGAAAGACACATATGGATCGCGGCGACTCGCTCTCGAGCGCGCCAGCCTGGCCCTGGGCCACGCCCCGACGCAAAGCAACCCGCTCGCTGCCCGGTCCCGCTCCATCCCTGCTCAAACGAGCGAACCGGGATATCGCCAGGTCGATTTCTCGACCGGCTGCTCCAGGCGAAGGCGGAGCGGATCCCGTGGGTGAGGCGGGCATGCCCATCCTGCGGGATTTTGGGCCCGAGTCGCCGGAGTTCGTCCGCGGAGTTTGGGCCCAATAAGCGACGAGCCGAGTAGCGATTCCACCCTTCGACAAGCTCAGGGACCGCCCTTGACGCTTCGGCCGGCTCAGCGATCGTTGCCGATCAGCCCGAGGTGAGGAGCGCTCCCGGTGGAGGGCATGCCCGCCTCGCCCTTGGGATCCGCGGGCCACCACGAAGATGCCCGGACTATTTCGAAGCTGGCCTGGCCCCAGCCTCCTAGCCATAACGACGGTTGCTTACGCGTGTGTTGTTCGGAAGGAGTGTCCACTAAACTACGCGGCTCTCCATGATTTCCCTTTCCCGCATTCAGAAGCAGTACGGCAAGCAGGTCCTGTTCATCGATGCCGCGTTTCAGCTCAATCCGGGCGAGAAGGTGGGTCTCGTCGGGCCGAACGGCGCCGGGAAGACGACGCTCTTCCGCCTGATCACCGGCGAGGAGACCGCCGACGAAGGCGAGGTCTCGGTTCCGAAGAAACTCACCATCGGGTACTTTCGGCAGGACGTTGAAGAGATGTCCGGGCGGTCGGTCCTGGATGAGGCGATCGCGGGGAGCGGACGGCTGGGAGATCTCCACCACGAGCTTGAAGCCCTCCAGCACGACATGGGCGACCCGGACAAGGCCGAAAAGATGGACAAGATCCTGGAACGGTTCGGCACGGTTCAGGAGGAGTACGACCACCTCGGCGGTTACGCTCTCGAAGCTCAGGCGCGCGAGGTGCTGCACGGTCTCGGCTTCGATGACGAGAGGATCGATGGCGACGTGGGCGCTCTCTCCGGAGGTTGGAAGATGCGAGTGGCTCTCGCCCGTGTGTTGCTGGGCAAGCCCGACGTTCTTCTCATGGACGAGCCCACCAACCACCTCGATCTCGAATCCATCGTCTGGCTCGAGTCCTTTCTGAAGACCATCGGCGCGGCCCTGCTCATGACCTCGCACGATCGCGACTTCATGAACCGGGTGGTCACGAAGATCGCGGAGATCGACGGCGGCGAGATCACCGTCTATTCGGGCGACTACGACTTCTACGAACGCGAGCGGGCCCTGCGCGAAGTGAACCAGGAGGCGCAGTTCGCGCGCCAGCAGGCCATGTTCGCGAAAGAGCAGCGCTTCATCGATCGCTTCGCCGCCCATGCCGCGAAGGCGGCACAGGTCCAGAGCCGGATCAAGGCGCTCGACAAGATCGAACGCGTCGAGCCGCCGAAGAAGCGCGTGGTGGTGAACTTCTCGTTCAAGACGCCGCCGCGTTCCGGCGACGAAGTGGCGGTTCTCGAAGGAGTGTCCAAGACCTACGGCACCCGCGCGGTTCACAAGGATTTCTCCATGACTATTCGCCGCGGCGAGCGGCACTGCGTGATGGGGAAGAACGGCGCGGGCAAATCAACCCTGCTCAAGATGATCGCGGGTGCTTTGGAGCCTGACTCCGGCAGCGTGAAGCTCGGCGCCAGCCTCCGCCTCGGCTACTTCGCGCAGCAGGCCCTCGACATCCTGAGTCCCGATCTCACGGTGTGGGAGCAGATGGTTCAGGATTTTCCGCACGACAGCATCGGTTCGCTGCGGGGCACCCTCGGCGCATTCCAGTTCTCGGGCGACGATGTCGAGAAGAAGATCCGGTCACTCTCGGGCGGTGAGAAGTCACGCATGGTCATGGCCCGCATGCTTCACAACCCGCCGAACTTCCTGGTCCTCGATGAGCCCACCAATCATCTCGATCTCGCGACCAAGGAGATGCTCGTGGGCGCCCTCAAGGACTTCGAAGGCACCATGATCTTCGTGTCCCACGACCGCGGCTTCCTGCGCGGCCTCTCGAATCGCGTCATCGAACTTGGCGGCGAATCCGGAACCGAGACCGAGCCGCACCTCTACCCCGGCACCTACGTCGAGTACGTGGCGCGGACAGGACACGAAGCCCCCGGCGTCCACAACTGACCAGAAGGGTGTCGCCCACGGCCCCCGTGCAGCGGTGGCTGAGCTGGTCGAAGCCACCGATGGTCCCTTCGACGTCCGTGGCGCGCCGAAGTCCGAAGCCACCGATGGCCCATTCGACGGACCCAGGGGGCCACCCGCAGTAGCGTATTCTTACCTGGTAAGAGGGAACATCGCCATGCACACTGTCACTGTGTCCGACAAGGGTCAGGTCGTCATTCCGGTGCAGATCCGTCGCCGACTTGGGATCGCCCAGGGTTGCCAGCTCAACTTCACTCTGGAGGGGCAAGTCATCCACGTCGAGATCAAGCGCCAGATGGTCCCAACCAAGGCTGAGGATGGCTTTGGCATGTTGGTGTGCAAACGACCTGGAAAGCGGCGTCTCGCCGATTTTGATGTCGCGCTCGCCATGCGAAAGGGCCTTTGATGATCGCACTTGACACGAATGTTCTGGCTCGTTTCTATGTGGATGACCCGAAAGACCCCGAGGCCGCGAAGCAGCGCCCGATCGCCCGTAGGTTGCTCACCGAATCGGCCCAGGTGTTCGTTCCCCTGACAGTTGTCCTGGAACTCGAATGGGTTTTGCGCGCCTTCTACGGCTTTGGGGCCGACGATTTTGTGCGGGTGGTCAGACACCTGCTGGGACTGACCAACGTCAACGTAGAGGCATGGTCGCGCATCACCGATGCCTTGGAGTGCCATTCCGGTGGGCTGGACTTTGCGGACGCGCTCCATTTGCTGTCCAGCACTCACTGCGCGGAATTGATGACCTTTGACAACCAGCGATTTGCGCGACGCGCCACCCGCCTGGGCCTCGTTCCCTCCGTCGTGGTGCCAAGTCGTTAGGGAAGGAAGATCGTCCGAAACGCCGCCTTACATCGAGCGAAGGAATCTCAACTCGGAAAGATCGAGTGGACCGACGCGAGCGCGCAGCCTGGCCACCCCCCGACCGCGAGCGACCCGGATCGTCCCCCAAGGCCCTGCTGCATCTCGGGTCACACGGGTGACCCTGCCCTTTGAAGCACTTGGCGGCGCAGCGACTAGCGGTTGTTGCGTTTTTTGCAACAACTTAGGCCGAGTTGGCAGGTGTACCGAACGGATGGCTTAGGCGAGCGACCAGTTATCCGGGAATCCCGGATAGCTGAAGTCGGTTGACCCCCGGCTCACTCGGGTCGTACGATCCGACCTGCGACTGATAGGGCTTCCTTTTTTGGAGTCCGCTGGCTCAACGCCGATCAGCCGCCTTTCGTCTTTCATCGGGGACTCGGGCTGAGAAAGCGGTTTCGGGAACGAGGCGAGACTCCGGAGGCCCTCCGACTCGGAAGCCCTCGCTGCTTCCGAGCTTCAGAGTTCAACTTCAGAGTAAAGTGCGGCCCGTGGATCTGGTTCAGCTCCTGACGCAGCCTTTGGGCAAGACCCTCGAGTTCAAGCGCGATCTCTCTTCGCCCGAGCCCCTCCTGCGGACCATCGTCGCTTTTGCCAACACTGCCGGGGGCGTGATTCTGCTCGGCGTAGAGGACAAGACGCGGCGCGTCCGCGGTGTTGCCGATCCCATGGCCCTGGAGGAGCGGGTCGCGAATCTCGTAAGCGACACCATCCGGCCCCGGCTCGTGCCCGATATCGAGGTGCTTCGCTACCGAAAGGCGCACGTGGTCGCGATCGCGGTCTGGCCAAGCCCTTCGCGTCCCCACCATCTGGCCCGCGAGGGCACAGAGCGCGGGGTCTACGTTCGGGTTGGCTCCACCAACCGGCGAGCCGACGAGAGCCTGGTTGCCGAGATGGGGCGCTTTGCTCGCGGAGAGGGGTTTGACGAAAGGCCGGCGCCGGAGTTCGACTCGGAAGCCGTCGACTTCCGAGCTGCTTCCGAGTCGTTCGCCCCCATTCGCAAGCTGGCGCGACGAGATCTTGAGACTCTGCGACTTCTGACTTCCCACCAGGGGCGGCTCGTGCCGAGCGTGGGCGGGCTTCTGCTCTTCGGCCGAGATCGGCGGACTGCCTTCCCCGACGCCTGGATCCAGGCTGGCCGTTTCCAGGGAGTCGACCGAGCCAGGATCGTGGATCACACCGATCTCCAGAGCCATCTGCCGGAAGCTATTGCGGCCGCAGTCGCCTTTGTCGAGAAGCACAGCGCTCGGCGGGCCGACATTGGCCGCCTTCGACGCAAGGACCGCTGGAGCGTGCCTCCGGTCGCAGTGCGCGAGGCCATCGTCAACGCGGTCGCGCATGCCGACTACTCCCAAAGAGGGGCGCCCATCCGCCTGGCCCTCTTCGACGATCGGCTCGAGGTGGAGAACCCAGGGCTGCTTCCCTTTGGATTGACGCTTGAGGACCTCCCGCGGGGGGTGTCCAAGCTGCGGAACCGTGTCATCGGCCGGGTTCTTCATGAACTGGGCCTGATGGAGCAGTGGGGTAGTGGCGTCCAACGCATGATCGCCGCGTGTCGCGATTCGGGCCTTGCCCCGCCGATCTGGGAGGAGTTGGGAACGAGAGTCCGCGTAACGATTCCGCTGACGGGCGCCCGCCGCCTCAAGGTCGACGAGAAGGACGAAGCCATCCTAGCCGCTCTCCAGGGCGGCGAAGGTCGATCGACAAGGGTGATTGCCGAGGCCATTGGGCTCACTCCTCGTGCCGCTCGATCTCGGCTGGCGAGCCTCGTGGCCCGAGGCGTGGTACGAGAGATCGGCACAAGCCCTCAGGATCCCCAACGGCTCTACTTCCGGACAACCAACGGACGTGACTCACAGCCTGTTTCGGAATCATGACCAATCCCCAATCCCCAGGCCCTCGTCCAGAAGCTCTGGAACTACTGCAACATCCTGCGGGATGACGGCCTGTCGTATGGCGACTACGTCGAGCAGCTGACGTTCCTGCTGTTCCTGAAGATGGCGGATGAGCAGTCGAAGGCGCCGTTCAACAAGCCTTCGCCTGTCCCGAAGGGCAAGGACTGGCCCGCCTTGCTCGCCAAGGACGGTGATGACCTCGAGATTCACTACCGCCACACCCTGGAGGAACTCGGTAAGCGGTCGGGGATGCTTGGCCTCATCTTCCGCAAGGCGCAGGACAAGATCCAGGATCCGGCCAAGCTCCGGCGGCTCGTTGTGGACCTGATCGACAAGGAGGAATGGTCCTCTCTCTCGTCCGACGTGAAGGGCGATGCCTACGAGGGCCTCCTTCAGAAGAACGCCGAGGACGTGAAGGGCGGGGCCGGTCAGTACTTCACGCCGCGGCCTCTCATCGCGGCGATGGTGGATGTGGTCGCTCCGCAGCCTGGGCAGTCGATCTGCGACCCGGCGTGCGGCACGGGTGGTTTCCTGCTTGCGGCGCATGACTATCTGGCGAAGCACCACGCGCTCGACCGGGCGCAGAAGAAGCGACTCAAGGCCGGGACGTTCTTCGGCATTGAGCTGGTGGACAGCGTCACGCGGCTTTGCGCGATGAACCTGCTGCTGCACGGCATCGGCGGCGAGTCCGAGGAGGATTTGCCCGTCGTCAGCAAGGACGCGCTAGCTGGGAAGAACGGGGAATACGACATCGTCCTGGCCAATCCGCCGTTTGGCAAGGAAAGCAGCGTCACCATACGTCAACGAGGCGGGCGAGACGTCCAAGGAATCGGATCTGGATGAGTTCGTCGCCTGCTACAACACCAAGGACCGCACCAGCCGGAAAGAGAGCGAGCGGTTCAAGAGCTTCACCTACGAGGAACTGGCGAAGCGCGACAAGGCGAACCTCGACATCTTCTGGCTGAAGGACGAGGCGCTGGAGGAGAGTGCGAACCTGCCCGCACCCGACGTGATTGCGCCGGACATCACGGCGGACCTGGAGGCGGCGCTCGAACAGTTCGCCGCCATTGGCGAGGATTTGAAGTGAGGCGGGTCGTGCCGAGCATGCCTGCCCCGCACAGGGGGATCTCGGTCTGGCCCGCGAGGCCGGGCGTTCCCGTCAACGCTTGCCCGCTGGCGCGATCGCCACGGCGACTCCACCGAGGATGGTCGCGATACCGAGTACGGCCAGAGGCGCCACGGTCTCATTGAGGAACACACGACCCATGGCGAGGGCCACAATCGGAATAACGAGGGTGCTGAGACTGACGATCGTCGCATCCATCTTCTTGATCAGGTAGTAGTAGACGGAGAACGCGACCACCGAGCCGACGATGGAAAGATATAGCAGGGCCAGGACGTTGGCCGGACTCCAGGCAACGGCCGACCAATTGTCGAGGGCGGCACTCATGGTAAGCAAGCAGACCGCGCCGATCCCCATGCCGAAGAAGTTCAGAACAAACGGGTCGGCAGCGCGTCCGTGCTTCTTCATCATGACCAGATTGACCGCAGAGCACAAGCTCGCGCCGAGCACGGCGAGCATCCCGAGAACCTGTTCGTGCCCCAGGCGCTCGCTCGGCCAGAACAGCAAAACGGTTCCAATCACGCCGACCATGATGCCCAGAACCTTCTTGCCGTTCAAAGTCTCGCTGCGCATCCAATAGGCGCTTAGGAGTGAGGTCATCAGCGGCGTCGTCGAAAAAAGGATCGCCGTCAGCCCGCTCGAGATATGAGTCTCGGCCCAGTAAACGGCAGCGTAGTCGAGCCAGAACACGAGCAGGCCGAGGGAGATCACGCAGATCTTCTGGTCCCGGGTGAGGTGCAAGCGCCTGCCCCGCCCGAGCAGGACCAGGCCCACGAGAAGCGCCGACAGCAGGAACCGGAGGCCCGCCGCCAGAAACGGCGGCACACCCACTAAGCCGACTTTGATCACGACCCAGGTCGATCCCCAGATGAGGCAGAGCAGGCCGTAGAGCGCCACCACCATGCGGCGATGGTATCAAGCAGCTAGCTCAGAATTGCGGGGGTGGGATGGTCAATCGGTTTGGGGCCTCCGGGAAGCTGTGGCGCGTGAGGCCAGGATGGCTTGAATCAGACTTTCGGGGGCGGTGGCGGGGGCATCGTTGAGTTCGGAACCGCGCGCGGCCCGGAGGGTCGCGCGGTAGGTGGCGAGGTACTTCCGGCACGGGAGGCAGAGCTCGAGATGCCGCTCGAAATCCTGCTTTACCGGAGGGTCGAGAACGCCATCCAGGAAGTCATCGAGAAAACCGTAGAGCTCCCGACAGGTCATGAGGCGCGCTCCCCGAATCGTTCCGCGAGAAGGCGCCGCAGGGCGTGCCTCGCCCGGTGCAGGCGTACTTTGACCACGCTGTCGCTCACGCCCAGAACCTCCGCAGCTTCGGACGTGTCGAGTTCCTCGATGTCGCGCAGGAGCAGCACCACGCGATACATCTCGGGCAGGCGGTCGATGCACCCCCGTACGAACTCACGGGTCTCACGCGTTTCCACCATCTGGAGAGCCGAAGGGGACCAGTCCTGCGGATCGTGTCGCGCGTGACCGTCGTCGGTGAAGCCGGGAAGAAGATTGTCGATCGATTCCTCGGGCCGCCGCTTCTTTGACCGCAGGCGCATGAGCGAAGCATTGACCGCGATCCGATGCAGCCAGGTGCCGAGCCGCGAGGTTCCTTCGAAGGATCCGATTCCGCGGAAGGCCGAGACGAACGCTTCCTGAACCGCGTCCTTCGCTTCCTCGTCGTTGCGCAGGATCCTCCGGCAAACCGCGAGCATCCGGCCGGAATGCGTGCGGACCAGTCGTTCGAACGCATCTTCCCGGCCCGAGCGGAGCGCAGCGAGGAGTTCCGCTTCTTGAACCGGAGGCACGGCCATCCTTGAAACTTAGCACGCCGGTTTTGGGGGAGGCCGAACGAAACGCAGGCATGACAACTGCTTGGATGCCCTTACCCGCGACGAGGTTTCGGCCACGAGGGCGACGGTCACAAACGAGAGTCAACCTCTGGCGTTCCTGGGCGTGGCAGGCGGTAGACTCCAAGGGAATGACGCAGTCCATCGCCACCGGGGAGGTTCAACGGCGTTTGGCCGCCGGCGAGCGCGATTTTCATGGAGCGAGCCTGCCCGGGGCCAGCCTGCGCGACGCGGACCTCAAGGGGGCGGATCTGCGAGGCGCCAATTTTCGGGGAGCCAACCTGCACGGCGCCGACCTGCGGGAGGCCCGGTTGATGCGGACCGACCTCAGCATGGCGGACCTCGGCCGGACGGACCTCGCTTCCGCCGACCTCACCGGGGCCGACTGTCGAGGGGCCAACTTAAAGGGGGCGAACTTCGAGGGTGCGAACCTGGAGGGGGCCAATCTCCGCGGCGCCGACCTGAACGGCGGGGAACTTCACGCGGCCAAACTCATCCGGGTCGACCTAAGCCGCGCCGACCTGCGCCTGGCGGATCTGAGCCGGGCGGATCTGCGCGCCGCCGACCTGCGGGGCGCAGACTTGAGCGGCGCCAATCTGGCCAGGGCGATCCTGCACAGTGCCACCCTTCACGGCGCCGATCTGCGGCGCGCCGACCTGTCCGCGGCGGACCTGCGCGGCGCCAACTTCACGGAGACCCGGTTCGAGGCCACGGTCTTCAACAACGCGATGGTCGGGGGGACGGTCTTCGCGGATCTGGACCTTCGTCAGGCGCTCGGCCTGGAGAAGTTGCAGCACGCCTCTCCTTCGACGGTCGGACTGGACACCCTGAGCCGGTCGCTCGGAACGATCTCCGAGGCTTTCCTGCGCGGCTGCGGTTTGACGGCGTGGGAAATCCTGACCGCCCGGCTCTACGACCCGACCCTGGCCGCGGCCCGGGCCGTGGAACTCCAGGAGCAGGCGGCCCGGGCGCGCGCCCACGATCGCCTGCAGCGAAAGCGCGTACTGATCTCCTATTCGCAGCTGGACGTCTTGTTCGTGGAAGAGCTGCGGCGCCTTTTCTCCGACCGCGGCATACTTACGTGGGTGGCCCCGCATGAGATGAAGGGCGCGCTTCGGGAACGTCAGTCGAAGCTCCCCATCGAGCACGATCTGGCGCTTGTGCTGATCCTCTCCCGGCACTCCGTCCGGAGCGACTGGGTCGAACACGAGGTCAGGCTGGCCCGCAAGCTCGAGAAGGCTCTGGGCGAGGCCGTCTTGTGCCCGGTCAGCCTGGACGATTCCTGGAAGACCTCATCCGGGCAGGGGCGGATTGTCGAGAACGTCAGCGAGGAAAGTGTCCTCTCGTTTGCCGAGTGGTCCGACCCGGCGGCGCTCCAAGCCCAGTTCGCCAGGCTCGTCGACGGGCTTGACCTCTTTCAGGCCTCGCCGGCCGGGCGTGCGAAGGCCTGAGCCTGCAGGCGTCGGTGGAGCGGCTCAGGTGGGCGCGGAGGAGTCCGTTACAAATCGCGCAGATCGAGCGGCTCGGCCGGTCGCGGACGCCTGAAGAACAACCAGTCGCCGCTCGAACGCGACGTCCAGGCCTGCATGAACTCCCAGCCCTTGGCGTGCATGGCAAAGGCCTTCGCGATTTCCACGTTTCCGACGACCGACACCGCGTCGTATTCCCAATTCGGATCTTCCATCGAGCCTCCCTAGAACAACGGCTACGGTACGCTGAACACGCCGGCCCTTGCAAGGGGGAACGGCCTCCCCGTGGAAAGAACTTGACTCTGCGGCTAGACTCAGGGCTTAACCTCAAACAGCCGTCCGCTTGCAGTCACGTAGCACCCCCACAGGAGTTTCAAAGATGAGCCCCAGGTCAGTGGTTTGTTCTCTCGCCCGCCTTCTCCGTCCCGTCACCACGGCGGTCGTTGTCCTGTCGATCACCGCGACCGTGGGGGCGCAGATTCCCGGCCGCAACGTGAACATGGTGGCGGGCACCGAATGGCCGGGCGGGGATCCGTTCCTGCAGCGCCAGAACGAGCCGTCGATCGCGGCCTCGACGAGGAACTCGCTGCACCTCCTGGCCGGCAGCAACGACTATCGCACCGTGGACCTGCCCGGGCTGCCCGACGACGTCGAGACGGGCGACGCGTGGGTGAGCATCTACAAGTCTTTCGACGGCGGGCAGCGGTGGGCGAGCACGCTCATGCCGGGCTATCCGCAGGACACGTCGGCGACGGGCATCGCTTCGCCCCTCAAGGGCTACCAGGCGGCTGCCGACCCGGTGGTGCGGGCCGGCACCAACGGGCTCGTCTACTACAACGGGCTCGTGTTCGACCGAGGTGACAACGGCAAGAGCGGGATCTTCCTGGCGCGGTTCATCGACCGGAACAATAAAGAGAACGGCGACCCGATCGCCTATCTGGGCGCCAGCATGGTTGCGACGTCGAACGGCACGGTGTTCCTCGACAAGCCCTGGATGGCCGTGGATCTGCCGCGCGGCAACGCTGTCCTGTGCGCGGTGGGCGGCACGGCCACCGGCGGGCGGGTGAAGCGAGCCGGTCACCGGCTGCGCGGCAACAGCGGGCAGACCGGTAACTCCGGCTTCGTCTGGGTCGACCCGGGCCTGCAGTACGTGGACGCGGGCGCCATCTACGTGGCCTACACGTCGATCACCGGGGACGACACGGCGGTGCCGTCGACGCTGCGCTCCGAGATCCTGCTGAAGCGCTCGCTCGACTGCGGCGCCACGTGGAGCGCGCCCATGCGGGTCAGCCGCTCGACCGACGCCATCAACCAGGGCGCCACGATCGCCATCGATCCCGTGGACGGCGACGTCTTCGTCGCGTACCGGCGCTTCGCCACGCCCGCGGCGCCGACGGCGGATGCCGTGATGGTGGCCCGGCTGCCCGTGGGCCAGATGGCGTTCGGCCCGGCGGGGATGACGCGGGCGCTGCCGCGCACCGATTCCCCCACCGCGGCGCTCGAGCGCATCTTCGAGCATCGGAAGAAGCGCGCGCAGTCGACTCCGGCGCCGGTCACGTCGACAACCGCTCAGATCGACCAGGGCACGAGCCCCTACAGCTTCCGGACCAACGCCTATCCGACCCTGGCGATCGATGGCGCGAGCCGCGCCTACGTCGCGTGGGCGGAGCGCGGTTTCGGGGGAGCTCGACCCAACAGCACCGACGGCGACGCCCGCATCCGCGTGGCCACCACGCTCGACGCGGCGACCTTCTCGGCCCCGGTGACGGTCGAAGATCCCAAGGACTCGCCCACCGGCCCCGCGCTCCCGGGCCATCAGCTGATGCCGAGCCTGACCTTCGCCGGGGGCAAGCTCCTGCTCGTGTACTACGACCTTCGAGAGACGCGGGCCGGCGTGTTCGGCCCATTCGTCAGCGATCAGGTCCTGCCGCTCAACAAGCGCCAGACCATCGACATCCGCGCCTCGCTCGGCACACCGGGCGCCACCCCGTCGTTTGCGCCCTCGGTGCGCGTCTCCGACTACCTGATGGGATTCCGGGACGGGGACCCCTCGCCCGGCAGAGTGCCCGAGCCGCTCCAGGTCAACCCTCCGAACCTGCCCATGTTCAAGAAGGGCACGGCGCCGTTCATCGGCGATTACATCGACATTTCCCCCGCGCCCGCCTTCGTGCCGACCAGCGGCGGCGGATGGGCGTTCAACACCCTGGCCAACTCCACGCTGCCGGTCTTCCATGCCACGTGGACCGACAACCGCGACGTGCGCCCGCCCCTCGACGGCAACTGGGCCAACTACGCGCCGCCCGGGAGTGCCGGCAGCACGTCGAGCCTCTTCGACCCCACCAAGACCGTTGAGGTCTGCCGGGCGGGGAATGCCGGGTCACGGAACCAGAACATCTACACCTCGCGGGTCAGCGGAGGCCTGCTCGTGGGCGCGCCCGGAAACGCCAAGCCGTTGTCGCCGACCGTGCAGCGCGGTTTCGTCGTCTTCGCGCAGAACCAGACCACGGTGACGAGGACCTTCCGCATGACCATTCTGTCCCAGCCCCAAGGCGCGCCCCTCAGCGGACGCGCCTCGTTCGAGCAGTTCCCGCGGCCACCGTACACCGCCACTGCGCCGCCGCCGGCGCCCCTCACCTCCATCTACGTGCGCGTGCCCGCGCGTTCCACCGCCTCCCGGACGGTCTATGCGACCTCCACCGATCCGAAGGCGCAGCTCTCCATCGACGTCAAGGAAGTCAGCGGCGTGGGCGGCGGAGTCATCACCAGCGGTCTCGCCGATCGCGTGGTCCTCAATCCCGACATCGAGAACCCCGATATCGAGAACCCGGACATCGAGAACCCGGACATCGAAAACCCCGACATCGAGAACGCCGAGGTCTACAACCCCGATATCGAGAACCCGGACATCGAGAACCCGGACATCGAGAACCCGGACATCGAGAATCCCGACATCGAAAACCCCGATATCGAGAACATCAACGTGGCCAACCCCGACATCGAGAACATCGGCGTGGCCAACCCCGACATCGAGAACCCGGATATCGAGAACCCGGACATCGAGAACCCCGATATCGAGAATCCCGACATCGAAAACGGCGTCATTTCCGACGTCACCTGGACCGTGACGAACATCGGCAACACGACCTCGGCCTTCAACACGAACGTGTTCCTGGCCGCGGCGGGCGTGCCCTCGGGCATCAACACACAGCTCATCGTCTACAAGACGTACAAGACTCCCGTCCTCCAGCCGAACGGCTGCGACCTGAAGACGGAAACGCGCAACATCCTGCTCTTCAACGTGCCCAGCCCGAACTTCATCACGCCCGGGGAAGGACTGCCGGACCAGAACGATCCGTCGGAGACCAACGCCACGCTGTGGCTCAACCCGGGAGAGGTCGGCCGGGTCACGCTGCGGGTCTACGACCCCAGCAAGAACGACAACATCATCGTCACCAACCTCGATGGCTCGACCGCGTCGATCGACCCCCGTTTCAATCCCTCGACGGTGGTGACCACGGCGATCTCGGCCCAGGGCGTCGACGAGAAGGATCCGTTCGGGGCCACCGAGCCCCCCGCGGTGACCACCACCGGCACGAATCTCTTCTATCTGGAGCAGCCCACGAACACGGCCCCCGGCGCGCCCATCGCGCCGTCTGTGCGGGTGCGCATCTGGGACAACACGGGCGCGCCGCTGCCCGGCGTCACCGTGTCCATAGCGCTCCTTGACCCGCACCCCGTGGGCGTCCTGCTCTCGGGCACGACCACCGCCGTGGCCGACGTGGACGGCATCGCCACGTTCACCACGCTGTCGGTGAACATCGCGGCGACGGGGCTCCGCCTGCGCGCCACCGCAATCTCTCCGGGCGCCGTGGCCGCGGGCACCTCCGCGCCGTTCGATGTCCTCCTATCCTCACCAGTCGCGGTCGCGATTGAGAACCCGGGCTTCGAGATTCTCTACAAGACCGGATCCACGACCGTCACCGCCCTTCCGTTCACCTCTTTTGCGACCATCGTCGGTAATCCCTCGAACCTGGGAATGACCGGCCCCTCCCATCAATTCAGCGACGGATCATTCGGCGCCTCATTCGATCTTGCCGGGTGGACGTTCAACACGCAGATGGGAGTCACTTATCTGGGTGAAACCCTGCTTGGTCCTGGACATGGGAACGTGGTCTGGCTCAATGGTAACGGCTTTGGAGGTGGTACCGCCGGCAAGTCGATGTCACAGACCCTCAGCGAAAACCTTCAGCAGGGGCTCACCTACACCCTCGCCGCGGATTTCGGCTGGCGCACTGACAACGGAATTGCCACAACTCCGCCGGTGCTGAATCTGTTTGCCGGTGGCACATTGCTGGTCCCGACTGCCCAGGTAAATCCGCCGCTGGTGCAGGGCACGCTTGTGACCTACGTGCGCACGTACCTGGTGAACAATCTGTCGATTTCGGGGCCACTAAAGGTCGAGGTGGGGCTCGGCCCCAACACCGTTGGCCAGCAGCTGAATGTAGATAACGTAACGCTGCAGAAGGGGTTCCCTGGCGTGCCTTGGACGGCCTCGGGGAACGGCGTGGTCACGCTGCTCAACAACGGTGCGACCGGCACCCCGGCGTTCAGCTATAACAATCCAGGAGTCTTCACCGGCGCCTGGATTTTTTCCAAGCTGGCAACGGCCGCCGAAACGGTGAACCTGACCTACGCGTGGAACGGCTTCCACTCCTACTTCAACGTCACCACCGGACTTGACGTCTTCGTCAATCGTGGCGGCATGGACGTTTATGTGCAGCCGCTCGTCAACGAGCCCCTCACTGGCGAAGGGCCAGTCGTGTGCTGCGCGTTCCCGTCGGGAGGATTCACCTACGCCGGGGCGACCGCGGTGAGCGTTCAGGCGGGAGACACCTACGGCTTCCGCGTACGCGGGAGCCATGGCGATGGAACCTTCGCGATGAACGGGACCGTCCGCGCGGTCGTGGGCGGCACCCCGCAGTTCACGGTGAGCGTGCGGGGCACGGCCGGCGGGTATGAAAACCAGACGCCGGGCTACGGGCCCTCCAGTGTGCCCGCCAGGGTCTATGGCGGCACGCTCTCGGCCGGCCAGCAAGTTACGGTTGCGGCTTCCGGCCTGGTGCAGAGGGGCGCGGCCTTCGCTCCCAACGGACCTGGCGGCACCGGCCCCGGCCTCTGCGACGGAACCTGTCTGCTCGCCGGCGCGCCGATCGCGAGCCTCCTGGCGCGGGTCGGAGGGGGCCCATGGCAGCTCGTTGGCGCCGGACCGACGACGTTCACGGCGGCCAGTGCGGGGCTGCTCGAGTTCGCCGTGAACGACAATGTCTTCACCGACAACACTGGCGGCTTCCAGGCCACGGTGGTGTGGGGGGCGACCGCGACCCCGACAGTGACCATTGGCAACTGGGCGCAGATCTACGACGGCACGCCCAGAGGCGTGTCGGTCACCACCGTTCCCCCCGGGCTTGCGACGGCCGTCACCTACAACGGCAGCCCGACCGCGCCCAGCGCCATCGGCGCTTACACGGTCGTGGCCATCGCGGCGGGACCTGGGTACCTGGGAAGGGCGAGCGTCAACGAGACCATCGCCTCGACTGTGTCGGCTGGTGGCCCCGGTGGTGGGCCCTTCCCCGCGTCCGGTGCGCTCAGTTGCGCTCCTGGCGTGTTCGCCAGGGGCGTTCGCGCTTCCAACACCTTCCTGTACGGGCTCGGGAGCGGTCAGCTGATCTGCAGCTCAGGCAGCGACCCCGCCAGGTTCGTCGCCGCGCTGGAGTCGGCTGCACCGAGCTACACCGACGTGACGTGCGAACCGGGCGAGGTGATGGTCGGCCTTCACGGCACAACGTTCAGCGGATTCGGGTTCGGCGTCGTTTCGCGAATCGGGGCACAGTGCCAATCGCTGAGCGGCGGCAGCATCACAAACGCCGGACCAGTTGGGGGAGCCGGTGGCGGGTACTCCGGCGCTGCATTCAGCCTGACCTGCGACTCGGGGAAGGCCGTCACCGGCGTCGTCGGCGGCGCGGGCGAAGTCGTCGACTCGATTGCGCTCGTGTGCAGCCTGATGCCGTAAGCCTTCAATGTGCCCGGCGGCGGGTGGCGCCGCCATCGGCCACAGCGCCGGAGAAACCGCGCCGGCGGATGCAGGCGCACTTTGTCCCTAACCCATATGCTGCAAGCTGGGCCTCGATTACAGGCAGGCCAGTGCGATCGACTTGACCGCTCGGCTCACCGCAACGGGTTTTCCTGTCGTGTTGCGCCGGGGCCTTGAGTCTGACGGAAGGTACGTCATTCAACAATGGGTCCCATAACCCCTGTTGAGAAACCCCTTCAAATGCCGCCCATTTCAGGCGTTTTTCGAAGGCGGTCCCTGGACCCAGAACGGGAGCGGGTCCGGGGAGCGAGTGGGTTGCATGCGCCGGGGCGTCCCCCGGGGAGGCTTCGCGCCAGAGGCGAGTCACGCCATCGAAATGCGTCCCTTTCCGCGAACGCCTGTGGAGATGTGCTCCCCAGGCGTTGGCAGGCAGATCGCTGGCGCTCACTGTCGCCCATCCGACGCGGTAGGGAACGGGGCACGGACCCGCCCGTGACGTGGGAGAGAAACGTTCCAAATCTGTGATGGCGTTGGAGGAAGCTCACTCGCGCGGGGCGGAGCGGGCTTGGAGGCTTCTCCGGCATCCGCCTTCAATCGCGAACTGGGCCATCGGCGGGTGGTGAGAAGTCTCCGGACCGGGGCGTCGAGAGCGAGTCGCCGCGATCTGTCTGTACCTTTCGCGGGTCGCCGAGCCGAGCAAGGAAGACACGATTCCGGAGTGCTTCAACCCAGTCTGACGCGCGAGGCGTACCCGGTCTGGAGACTTCTCCGAACCCGCCGCCGACTCGCCAGCGCCGCGCTCGATCGCCTCCGCCCGCAGGCTGCCGCGCCAGCACCGGACGTCCAAGGGACGTGACCGGCCCGCAGGCAAAGGCATCGTGGTGGCGGTGCCTTTGCGCGTCAGCGCGTGATTCGACCTCGATAGACCGCGGGCGGGGCAGGCGCTCCTCTCCGCCTAGCGGGTCTTCAGCCTCTTCCGCGCGTCGGCGGCGAGCGTGTCGCCTCGCACCGCCCCGCGAAGGTCGAGGTAGGCCTGATAGTTCTTCGCAGCACTCCCGGTAATGCCAAGGCCATCCTGCGCGCGCGCGAGCCAGTACTTGAGGGGCGCCGTGTATCGAAACGTGGGCCAGTCGTCGAGGAACACGTCGGACGCTTCGCCGATGCGCTTCTCGCAGGCCTCCAGTTCGGCGATGGCCTCCGCATACTTGCCCGCCTCCACGTAGGCCCTTCCCAGGGTGAAACGCACGAGCCACAGGTCGGCCAGGCCACGGGCCGCGGTCACCGCGTCGATCGCCTCCACCGGTTTCTTTGCGAGAAGCGCCAGTTCGCCGTGAATCACTCCGCCCAGGGCGCGGCTGCGCTTCTGCACCTGCTTTTCGAGATCGGCGGCGAGACCCCGGGCCGTCTCGGCCCGGCCGATGGCCGCGAACATCCGCCCGGCCGGGGCGACCACGGCATCGGCCTTGCTCAGCGCAAGCGCCTGATTCAGGAGTGACGCCGCGTCCTTGGAGCCGGTGGCGACCGCGATCTCGGCCAGGGCCACGAGCTTGAGGGCGCGCGGGGCCTGGAGCTTTTCGGCCTCGTCGGATGAAGCACCCGAGACGACTTCGGCGCGCGCGTCCGCGTATCGTCCCTGGTACATGGCGAGATCGGCCCGGCCCATGCTGGCGATCGACGCGCCCCGGGCGCTCACCTTGGCCATGTCGGCGTAGGCCGCGAGCGCCTCGTCGGGCTTGCCCGCGACCAGCGCCGCGATAGCGATGGGCAGGTAGGCCTTGTCGAAAGCGCCGAGGGCGATGGCCTCTTTGGCCTCTTTGGCCGCGGTCTCGAACTCGCTCGCGTACATCGCATAGAGGGCGAGGTTCGCCCGGTAGTTGAGGCTTTTCGGGTAGATCTCGGTGGCCTTGCGGCCCTGCTCGCTTGCCCGCTTGAAGTTGAGCAGGCGGAAGTACGCCACCGCCAGGTTGTTGAGGCCCGGACCGTCGGACGGGTACTTCGCGACCAGCTCCTTGTAGCTCTCGACCGCCTGCTCGTAATTGGCCGCAGGCCCCGCGTAGTACGCGCCGAGGGTGCGGAACTTCTCGCGCTCCGTCATGCGTTCCAGAAGAGTGAGCGCCTTCTTGTAGAGCTCTTCGCCTTCGTCGGGGCGGCCGGCCCGCGTCGCGGCCACCGCCCAGCCCGAGTAGGCGCGGCCGAAGTTCGGATCGCGCTGCACCGCATCCTGGTATTGAGTGATGGCCTCGGCGAAGTTTCCCGCGGAAGCGAGTTCGCCGCCGAGGACGTAGGCGCGGGCGGCCTCGAGCGAGGCCGCGGTGAACGTCTCCACTCCGGCATCCGCCTGACCGGCCGTGGTTTCGCCAAGATCGCGCCGGAGACTGGTGG
Source organism: Vicinamibacteria bacterium (assembly GCA_031412915.1). Lineage (GTDB taxonomy): Bacteria > Acidobacteriota > Vicinamibacteria > Fen-336 > JAGNNV01 > JAGNNV01. Next base: position 27,085 of record JANODX010000072.1, read on the forward strand.
CTATCCTGCCGACCTCGGCGAGTACTGCGCCCTTGTCGGACGCCGACCTCTCCGAGGAGGCGATGGTCTTTCCGTCGTTCGCGTCGATCACGCGCGCCGACAGGCTGTAGCCGGATCCCGCCCTTGCCACCGTGCCCAGGATCACGAGCTTCACCCCATCCCGCACCGCCACCAGCCGCGCTGTCTGCTCGTCGAGCCGGCTCCCCGGCTTGATCGCGGCTGCCGAGCGCAGCGCGTCGCGCTGCGGATAGGCGGTGATGAAGGAGGCGCCTTCGAGGCCGAGCCCCACCGCCTGCTCGAGCACGCCGTCGAAGACGGGATCGCCGGTCTTGTTCTCGAAGTTCGCGACCAGGACCGAAACCGGTTCGTGTTGCTTCGGCTGTTCCACCGCGCGGCGGGTCAGGTAGTAAGTCCCGGAGAGCAGAGCCATCACGAGCACCGCACTTGCCGCCATCAGGCGCGGAGTCAGGCGCCGCACGAGAGGCAGCGGCTTGCCGTTCTCATCGAGCCGCTTCAGGTCCGCCACCAGATCGGCGGTCTCCTGGTAGCGCGCCTTGGGATCGATCTCCACGCAGCGGGCCACGATGCGGGCCATCGCCTCGGGGATCTGGGGATCGATCGAGCGGACGTCGGGCACCCCCTTCTGCATTCGCTTGGCCAGTTCGGCCATGGGGCTCGAACCGCGTTCGGGTCGGGAGCGGCCCACTAGCATGTTGTGGAGGATGAGGCCGAAGGCGTAGATGTCCGCGCGATGGTCGATGGGCTCCCCACGCGCCTGTTCCGGGGCCATGTAGGCGAGTGTGCCCATGATCCCACCCTTCGCCTCGGTCATGAGTATGTCGACCACAGCCCCGGGCTTTGTTCCGAGCGCGCCGACTCCTGGCCTCGTCCGGCTCCCGGTTGTTCCGGTCACAGGCCCCGTCGGGCTCCTGGCTATGGGCCCGGTCGGGCTCTTGGCCGTTCCGGCCACAGGCCCCGTCGGACTCCTGAGCTCGCCTCTCGACACCGAGAGGCCCTTCTCAGTTAGCACGATGGCTAAACTCGGCGGCGTTGTCGGGCTCTCGAGCTTGCGTCTCGACACCGAGAGGGCGATCCCGAAATCCATGATCAGGGCCTCGCCTTCGCCGATCATGATGTTGGCGGGCTTGAGATCCCGGTGAACCACGCCCGCCTGGTGCGCGGCCCGCAGGCCGTCCGCCACCTCCCGGGCGATGACGAGGGCCCGGGGGAGGGGAAGACGCCCGCTCCGGGACAGCAGCGCTGACAGGTCTTCCCCGTCGATGTACGTCATCGTCAGGTATTTGATGCCGTCGATCTCGCCGAGGTCGTGAATGCGGACCACGTTCGGGTGCGTCACCTGCCGGGACAGGAGCAGTTCCCGCTTGAAGCGCCGCACCAGTTCCTCGATGCTCGCGGCGTCCTCGTCCGAAGGCGGTCTGATGACCTTCATGGCCACGGCGACGCCGAGTTCCGCGTCCCAGGCCTGGTAAACGGCGCCCATGCCGCCTGCGCCCAGCAACCGGATGATGTGATAGCGCGTGCCGAAGGCCTCGCCTACGGCCAGGACGCCCGTGCCGCCGGTCCCGGAAGCCTTCGGGGCGGGCTCCGAAGGGCCGCCAAGGAGTGTGTGGGCGTCCTCGATCGCGACCTCCGGCTCAATCGCGGGCTCCGAGGGACCGCCCAAAAGCGTGTGAGCGTCCTCGATCGCGACCTCCGGCTCAATCGCGGGCTCCGAGGGACCGCCAAGAAGTGTGTTGGCATCCTCGATCGGAACCTCCGGCTCTGACACCGAGGTTCGTTCGGTCAGCAGCCCGGCATCAGCAGGGGCGGTCGGAGGCGGGATCGCGGCTCCGCACTCCGGGCAGAACTTTCCGCTTCCGGGGTTTCTATGGCCGCACGTCACACATTCTTCGGGCACCTGCAAACCATTATGCCACACCGTTTTTTTCGCTCTTGCGAGCATGGGTGCGGGGCGGCGACAGGCACGCAGCAGCAGCCGTGGACGGGCTCCATTCGTAACTGTCCCAAGACACGCGCCCCAACGGTCCCTGAGCCGGTCGAAGGGACCGCCCGTGGCTTCGACGCTTCGACAAGCTCAGCGCAGGCAAGCTCAGCCACCGTTGACTGTGCAGACCGACCGTGGCTGCGACCGTTCGACACTTCGACAACTGTCCTAAGGCACGCGCCCCAACGGTCCCTGAGCCTGTCGAAGGGACCGCCGCTGGCTTCGACGCTTCGACGAGCTCAGCGCGGGCAGGCTCAGCCACCGTTGACTGTTCAGACCGACCGTGGCTTCGACCGTTCGACACTTCGACAACTGTCCTAAGGCACGCGCCCCAACGGTCCCTGAGCCGGTCGAAGGGACCGCCGCTGGCTTCGACGCTTCGACGAGCTCAGCGCGGGCAAGCTCAGCCACCGAGCCCAGCGTCGATGCTGGCCGGGAAACGAGTGGAGCGATCCGCCCCCGGTCAGTTGGCGGCGAAGTCCTTGACGGCCCTCACCAGATCCGCACGCGCCACCTCGAACTGACCGGGGCGGAGCTGCCGCCACTGGTCCCGGTTCTTCTGGAGTTCCAGGGCGCCCGCGGCTCCCGCCTCGAGATCCTTGAGGGTGATCGTTCCCTTGGCTTTCTCGTCGGAACCGTAGATCAACACCAGCGGAATCCCGGAGCGATCGGCATACTTGATCTGGCGCCCGAGGCCCTTCTCTGAACCGAGATACAACTCCGCGGGCACACCGGCCCGGCGCAGTTCGAACGTGATGGCGAGGTATTCGTCCATCAGCGCGGCATCGATCACGGTTACGAGAACATGGGCGGTGGCGCGCTGCTTGCCGGTGCGGCCGAGCTTGATGAGCGCGGCCAGAAGCCGATCCACACCGATGGAGGCGCCGGTGGCGGGCACGCGCTCGCCCAGGAAACGAAGCACGAGGTCGTCGTAGCGTCCCCCTCCGAAGACCGAGCCGAACTCCGGCGCATCGAGAAGGACGGCCTCGAAAACCGGACCGGTGTAATAGGCAAGACCTCGCGCGATGCTGAGATCGATCACCGCCTTGTCCTCGTGATAGCCGAGCGACCCTAGATGGCGGGAAATTTTCGACAACTCGCCGATCGCCTCCGCGGAGCCGGCCACGGCGCTGAAGACTTCGCTCACACCGGCCAGGATGTCCTCCCGGGTTTCCCCCCGGATGGCGAGGAATCGTTCGATACGGCCGACCTGCTCCGGGGTCAGGCCGACACCCGCAATCGTGTCGCCCGATTCGTCCTTGTATCCGGTGGTGAGCTCCCTGCGGACCTTCTCGATGCCGATCTTGTCGAGCTTGTCCAGCACTCGGAAGACATCGGCGGCGAGCCCAGGGTCGATGCCGGCCAGAGGCATCAGGAGATTGAGCACGCGCCGGCTCGAGAACCGAACCTGATACGGCCCGCATTCGATCGCGGTCAGGGTATCGCACATCCCCGCGATGATCTCCGTGTCGGCGATCTCGGAGGGCGCGCCCACGGAGTCGAGGTCGAACTGGGTGAACTCGCGAAAACGGCCGGGGCCGGGTTTGTCCGCGCGCCAGACCGGCGCCACCTGATAGCGCCTGAAGGGTCGCGGCAGGTCGGGATACTGGGCGATGAGCCTCGCCAGGGGGACGGTCAGGTCGAACCGCAGGCCAAGCGAATCGTCGTCGGGTCCTTGAACCCGGAAGATCGAACTCTGCGCTTCCGTTCCCGCCGAACCCGACAGGACGCCCAGGTGCTCGATGGCGGGGGTGCTGACGGGCACGAAACCGTAGAGCTCGTAGACGTTCTGGATGGCCGCGATCATGCGCTGGCGGGCGATCATTTCTCCGGGAAGGAGATCACGAAGGCCGCGGGCAAGTGCTGCTTGGACAAGTTCCATGAGTACTCCGGCCCTTGTATTCTGGGGTTTGGGGGGCGGGGCCTTTCACCGCCCCCCGACATTGGAGGGCCGAATTCACTTCGGCCCTTGAAGTGGTACAGACGCTGGGGGTCGAACCCAGGACCTCCTGATCCACAATCAGGCGCTCTAACCAACTGAGCTACGTCTGCGAAGTCAGTTTATTCGATTCCGACCCATCGAGCGACAAACCTGACCCCCAACGGCCCCGCAACGGCCCCGCAACGGCCCCGCAACGGACCCTGAGCCAGTCGAAGGGTCCATGCGGGATCCTTTTCGAGGGTTGTGGTTGCGGCGCCCAGACCGGCTTGAGCCTGCTCGTAGTAGCCGGCCGCTTCGTTCAGTTCGCGCTCGGCCAGCACGTTGAACGTGACACGCACGCGCTACTGGCGGCCCCGTGCGTCGCGGAACACTGCCTCGGCAGGACGAGAGGCCAGGGAGCCCGTGTCCTCAGCCTCATCTCGACGCTCGGCCTCTTCGACCCAGAGGCGATCGATCAACGGACCCTGAGCTTGTCGAAGGGTCGAACGCGTGAAGCCACTCGCGGTCCCTTCGACCAGCTCAGGGTCCGTTGGGGTGCCTCGCTTGTCACTTGGGCCGGAGCGAATGGGGGTCTGGGGGGCTAAGCACCTCCCAACGAAGTGCGGTCTGCGGCCTACGGCGGAGACCCGGTTGGCTCGGGCACCTGAGCGTAGGCCCAATTCACTTGGGCCGGAGCGAAACGGGGGTCTGGGGGGCTAAGCACTCCCAACGAAGTGGACTCTGCGGCCCCCCAGCTAAACGATGGTGCGCCTGAAGGGACTCGAACCCCTGGCCCGCAGCTTAGAAGGCTGCCGCTCTATCCAGCTGAGCTACAGGCGCGTGACCGCCGGCAGTATACGTGGCCATGGGAGAATCCCCGGCCCATGCGCGACATCCTCATCGCCACCCAGAACCGCGACAAGCTTCGGGAGATCGAGGGCCTCGTCGCCGGACTGCCTTTTCGTTTCGTCATTCCGAGCGACCTCGGCATCAAGGACAGTCCGGAAGAGACGGAGGTCACGTTTCTCGGAAACGCCCGGCTCAAGGCCCGGCACTACGCGCGGCTCTCGGGTCTGCCCGCGGTGGCCGACGACTCGGGTTTGTCAATCGACGCCATGAACGGCGAGCCCGGCGTCTACTCGAGCCGGTTCTGCGGAGAGCAGGCGACGTACAGGCAGCGCTTCGAGGAGATCTGGCGCCGGCTTGCGGACGTTCCCCCGGGGAAGCGGACGGCCCACTTCACCTGCGCCGTCGTTCTCGCGGAGCCGGACCGCGTGTTTTTTGAAACCCAGGAACAGGTCCACGGTCTCATCGTTTCTCCTCCGCGTGGGCTCAATGGCTTCGGCTACGACCCGATCTTCTTCCACCCGCCCTCCGGCTGCACCACCGCCGAGCTTCCCCGCGAGATGAAGGACGCGATCTCCCATCGCGGCCTGGCGTTCGCGCAGCTGCGGGCTTTCCTCGAGGCCTCGATCGGGAGTGAATCGCGACCCTGATCAGCGGATCCACCCCCGCCGACGGTAGACGAAGATGCCGAGGCGCTCGTGCATGATCGATCCGAAGGACATCAGGCGGTCGATCGGCCAGTCGAGGTTCTCGAGGTCGAAGTCGGTCTCGATCGAGGGCGCGGCCATGACCTCGAGCCCGAGCTGTTCCAGCACCGCGGCGCTCCTGAACGTGTGGGTGGGAGAGGTGGCCACGATGATGGTCCTCAAGCCCCGGGCCTTGAGGTAGTCGGCGGCCAGCAAGGCCTCATCGTGGGTGTTCTGGACCGGCTGGAGGACGATCAATTCGACATCGGGTCGGAACCGGGAGAGCATCTTCTGCGCGAACGGTCTCTGCGGCGCGTAGGGTGGAGGCGCTTCGGTGATCATCAGTCTCGGCGCCAGACCGTCCTTCACCAGCTCGAGCCCGCGGAAGAGGCGCGAGAACTGGGTGGACGTCGGATCGCCGTCCGATTGCATGCGGCTGCTCAGGACCAGCACTGCGTCGGCGGGGCGGAGGAGGTCTTTGCGAACCAGGCCGTCGAGGAGCATCGAGCTGAGCGGAGTGCAGGTTGCGGCGACCCAGAGTGCGGCCAGGCCCAAGGTGGTGGCCACGAACAAGCCGCGCAAACGCGTGGTCATGCACAGGGGCCCGATGAGAAATCCGAGGGGCACCAGAAAGAGGCGATCGCCCCAGAGCGACACGAGAGACAGGAGATCGAGGTCGCGAGTGATGAAGCCCGCGACCAGGCCTAGTGCGGCCCCGAAGGCCGCCTGTTCCCGTCGGGTCACGATCTTCTCGCAGGGCGCAGGTTGGTCACGGCCCTATTTGAACAGGTGGAACTCGATCCTGCGATTTCCACCCTCGCGGGGGCCTAGAGCCTGGGCGGCGTGGTCACACTGGTCCTGCCATTGACGGTTCCCGTCAGCGCCCGTATGTTTCCTGCATGCTCTTCGTTGCTGCTGTGCTGTCCTCCTTGTCCTCGACCTCTGCGGCGACCTTCGCCGAGGCGCCTTTCGTCAAGTACGTTGTGACTTCCTTGCCGAGCGAGGCGGAGGGCATGAGTTCCCGTCTCGAGGTGACCCTGACGCTTCCCCGTGACGGTGCGTCGCCCCAGGCCACCCTGATCATGCCGCGCGCCATTCCCATGGGTTACGGCCAGCAGCCCTACGACGAGTTCGTTCGAGTGAAGGCCGGGCGTGCGCGATCGGGCGCTCGGGCCACGGTGACCCGACAGGATGGTCCGCGTTGGGCCGTCGCGAGCGTGGACCCCAATGATCCGATCGCCAGTGTCGACTACGAGGTCGATCTGGCGGCGATGGAGGCGGCCATCCTCGAGGGCGGCGACTCGTCGCGCACGCGGCCGGAGTTCACGTCCCTTCTCGGCTATTCGATCTTTCTTTTCGTTGAAGGCCTCGAAGGGCGTGCCATCGACCTCACGGTCCGGCCCCCGCGTCCGGACTGGCCGGTCTTTTCCACCCTGGCTCCGGTGGCGCCTCCGGTTCCTGGACCTCTCCAGGCGCGCGCCCGGGATTTCTATGCCCTCGCCGACTCCCAGATCCTCATGGGCCGAGGATTCTCGGTGCAGAAACTGCAGGGCTCGCCTCCGCTTTTCATGGCCGTCCACGCCGAAGAGCCGGCGGCCGCGGACGTCATGGCTCCCCTCGCCGAACAGGCCTTCGAGGCTCTGATTCGGTACTACGGATCGGCGCCTTTCTCCCACTTCACTCTTCTCTTCGACTACCTGAAACCGGTTTCGTCTCGCCATCGCTACGGTTTCAGCATGGAACACCTGGAGAGCGCCACGTTCGGGGCGCCGAGTTCGGCCGCGCTCACCATGCGGTCCGCCGAGGACGAGCGTTCGCGCTGGCGCTACAACGTGGCCCATCACATCGCCCACGCCTGGATCCCCAAGCGGTGCGCGGGAGAGGGGTACTTCCCGTTTCGGTGGGAACTGGCCCCCCTCATCGACACCATCTGGCTGAGCGAGGGCTTTTCACAGTACGCGGCCGCGGATGCCCTTTCCGATTTCCTGCCTCCGCGCCGCGATGGCACGACCTATCGCGAAGCCGTGGTGGAAGCGCGTTTCCGAAGCGCGCTCCGCGAAATGCCGGATTTCCTCAAGCGACTCCCGCTCGTGGAACTCTCGCGCGTCGCCTCGACCGTCTATTCGGAAGACTTCCGCACCGGGCGCACGGTTTTCTCGCGCGGCGGCCTGATGGCCTACGAGATGGACGAGACGATTCGCAAGTCGACCAGGGGCGGAAAGAGGCTGCGCGACGCGTTACGCGGCCTCGTGGCGTGGTCGGCTCGGGAGCAGCGCCCCTTTCGCATCGATGAATTGCCCGCCATCTTCGAACTCGCGGTGGGGGTCGACACCCAGGAGATCCTCGACCGAGGACTCGGGGGCCTGAAGTAGCGCACGCTCCTCTTGCTTCTGCGGTTGATCACGGTAGCCTCTGCTCATGTCGACTTCGTACCGGCCGCACCGCTCAAGTATGGCCGCGCTGATTTGCGTCGCGCTGGCTGCGTTCGGGGCGCGTCCGGCCACCGGCCAGACAGATCCCCGCTCCGTCCTTCTGGCCCAGGCCGCGTGGCAGGCCCTCGACGCCGGGCGCATGGAGACGGCCGCGTCCGCATTCCGTGAGGCCATCGCCCTCGACCCCGGGAACGCTCGGCTGCACGTGGGCGCCGCGGTGGCCGCGTACGCCCTGCGGCGGGACGCCGACGCCCGGGCCGCAGTGGACCAGGCGCTGGCGCTCGACCCGACCCGGCCCGATGCGCGCGAACTGAAAGGCCGGCTTCTGTATCGCGCGGGCGATCTCGATAGCGCCCTCTTCGTCTTCGAGTCTCTGGCCGGCCAGGCCACGCCCGGCCCCTCGGTGATCGAAACACTGGAGCGCTGGCGTCGCGAGGCGGACCTGCGCGACCGCATGAACGTTGCGGTCGGAACGGGCGTCACGGTTGCCTTCGAAGGACCGCAGGACGCGGAACTTGCTCAGCAGGCGCTCGGCTCCATCGAACGCGCCTCGGCGCGCATCTGGGGCGTGCTGTCGTGCTGCCTGACCGCGCCGGTGGCGGTGGTCCTGTACACGAACGAGCAGTTCCGCGACATCACCCGGTCGCCGCCGTGGGCGGGCGGCGCGTTCGACGGCACGATCCGCGTGCCCATGGGCGGCGTCCGTGGCCGCGCCGCCGAACTCGATCGCGTGCTGGCCCACGAGTTTACCCACGCGCTCGTCTACAGCCTGGCCCAAAGCGGCGTGCCCGCCTGGCTCAACGAGGGCCTGGCCGCGACACTCGAGGTCGCCGAGCGCAAGCCCGCGCGGCCCTCCGCGGCCTTGACCCTCGAGGCCCTGCGCCAGCCGTTCCACCGGATGTCCGACAAGAACGCCCGGCAGGCCTACGCCTTCAGCGCCTTCGCCGTGCAGCGGCTGATCGACGAGGCCGGCGGCTTCGCGATCGTGAGCCTCCTGCACGACATCGGCCAGGGCGCCGATTTCGAGACGGCGTTCGCCTATCACATGCAGCGCTCGCTTGCCGACTTCGAGGCCGGCCTGAAGAGCCCATAACGGCCAGAACCGCGCTGAAAACGCGGCCCAACGGTCCCTGAGCCCGCGTGCGCTGAGCCTGTCGAAGCGTCGAAGGGACCGCCAGTGGCTTCGACAAGCTCAGCCACCGTTGTGGTCCCGACCAGCTCAGCGCAGGCAGGCTCAGGGACCGTTGGGCCGCTGACTTCGGCCTGTTTCAAGCGATTTCTGAGTCCGCCGCTCTTGGCCGAGGACGGAGCGGGGCCGGTCGTCGGTGTGGGTTGCATGCGTCGGGATTTTGAGCGCGAGTCGCCGCTGTTCGTCTGCGAAGTTTGCGCTCAATAAGCCGAGTAGGGAACTACACGATTCCGAAGGGGTGTGCGACATGTTTGTGGGTGGAGAGCGTCAGTTCGCGCAAGGCGAAGCGGTCCGATAGTAACGAGGCTGTCGGGCGGTCGCTGAGGGAGGTCCGTATTGAAGTACTCGGTGACGTTCGGGGGAAGCCGATCGCATCCGGTCCCTGAGCTCGTCGAAGGGACCGGCGTTGGGGGTGGCTTCGAC
>JANODX010000073.1:0-16067 GCA_031412915.1 Vicinamibacteria bacterium
ATCTACACCCTTTTCTAGCTCGTGCCGACCCGCATCCTCGGCCTCTCCGCCTACTACCACGACTCGGCCGCGTGCCTGGTCGTGGATGGCCGCGTTGTCGCGGCGGCGCAGGAAGAGCGGTTCACGCGCAAGAAGCACGACGCCGCCTTCCCCACCCAGGCGGTGGCGTACTGCCTGCGCGAGGCGGGCATCACGCCGGCGCAACTGACCCTGGTCGGGTTCTACGAGAAACCGCTGGTGAAGTTCTCGCGGCTGCTCGAGACCTACGTGGCGTCGGCGCCGCTGGGGCTGCGGTCGTACCTGATGGCAATGCCGCTGTGGCTGGGCGAAAAACTGTGGATGGCCGACGATATTGCCGGCCGGCTCGACGGCTTCGAGGGCCAGGTGCTGTTCGGCGAGCACCACGAGTCGCACGCCGCCTCCGCGTTCTATCCCTCGAGCTTCGACGAGGCCGCCATCATCTGTTTCGACGGGGTGGGGGAATGGGCGACCACGAGCTACTGGGTGGGTCGGGGCCACACTCTCGAGCGGAGGGGCGAAATCCTCTTCCCCCACTCCCTCGGCCTTCTCTATTCCGCCTTCACCTATTACACCGGCTTCAAGGTGAACTCGGGCGAGTACAAGGTCATGGGCCTGGCCCCGTACGGAGCGCCCAAATACGTCGACGCCATCTACGAACACCTCCTCGACCTGCGCGACGACGGCTCTTTCCATCTCAACATGGACTATTTCGACTACTGCGCCGGCCTCACCATGACGAACTCGCGTTTCGACGCCACCTTCGGGGGTCCACCACGGAAGCCCGAGGCGAGACTGACCCAGCGAGAAATGGATCTGGCCGCGAGCGTGCAGAAGGTGACGGAAGACGCGATGTTAAAGATCGCCGGGCACGTCCACAAAGAAACCGGGCTCGACAATCTCTGTCTCGCCGGAGGTGTCGCCCTCAACTGCGTGGGCAACGGCCGGCTCCTCCGCGAGGGGCCCTTCAAGAGGATCTTCATCCAGCCCGCCGCCGGAGACGCCGGTGGGGCCGTGGGCTCGGCCCTCGCGGTCTGGCATCGCTACCTGGACAATCCGCGGCCGGCCTTCACGGGTGCGAGCGCCCTGGATCGTCAGCGCGGTTCGTATCTCGGGCCGGCGTACGCAGACGCCGATGTTCTGAGAGTTCTCGAGACCCGAGGGGCCAAAGCCGCCCGGCACGACGACGCGACCCTTCTCCCGAGGATCGCGGGTCTCCTGGCCGCGGGAAAGATCGTGGGCTGGATGAGCGGGCGGATGGAGTTCGGCCCGCGCGCGCTCGGGGGAAGGTCCATCCTCGGCGATGCCCGCGATCCCGAGATGCAGAAGCGAATGAACCTGAAGATCAAGTTCCGCGAGTCGTTCCGGCCTTTCGCGCCGTCGGTCCTGGCCGAGCAGGTGTCTGAGTGGTTCGATATCGACCGCGAGAGTCCCTACATGCTTCTCGTGGCTCAGGTGGCGAAGAAGCACCAGATTCCGATGACCGCCGAACAAGAAAAACTCTTCGGGATCGAGAAACTCAATATTCCCAGGTCGACGATCCCCGCGGCCACCCACGTCGACTATTCGGCCCGGATCCAGACCGTCCATCGCGAGACGAACCCCCGCTACTACGATCTCATCAACGAATTCTTCAAGCTCACGGGTTGCCCGGTGATCGTCAATACCTCCTTCAACGTCCGCGGAGAGCCCATCGTCTGCAGCCCGGAAGACGCCTATCGCTGTTTCATGCGGTCCGACATCGATGTGCTGATCGTCGATCAGTGGATCTTCATGAAGGAAGACCAGCCGGTGGTCGAGGACGACAAGAAATGGATGCAGGAGTTCGAACTTGACTGACGCCGTTGAGACGCCGCCGCCCGCAAGCACGAAAGACCTTCGCAGTTTCGGTTTCACCTTCGGAGCGGTGGCCGTAGTCTTTGCCCTCCTGCTGACCTGGCGCGGACGAACGGCGAGTGCTCGGGGCTTCGCGCTTTTCGCCGTTTCTTTCTTCCTGGTCGGAGCCCTGACCCCCGCGCTGCTACGGCCCTTCCACGGGCCGTGGATGAAGTTCGCGGAGATCCTCGGCCACATCAACACCCGAATCCTGCTCGGACTGTGCTTCTTCGTCGGCGTCACGCCCACGGGTTTGTTGATGCGTCTCGCGGGAAAGGATCCGATGAGCCGGTCCTTCAAGCGAAAAGGTGACGCCTCGTACTGGACCAAGGCTCCCCCGCACGCCGACGGCGTTCGGCACTTCGACCGCCAGTTCTAGGCCCACCTGGCGCGCGCCGCCAGGAGGGAGCGCCCCTCCACACCCATAGAGCGGGCGGACGTTCAATCGGTTGTCGGCTGGATTCACCCGCGGATAGAGCGGGCCGGGGTGCCGCTGGAACAAGACTTGCTCTCATGACCGGCGTGATCCACCTCTGGTCGCGGTCGCCTCGTGGGATCGAACCCCAAGGCACGGGCCTGGCTGATCTTGCCGGCGCGAACGCCGCGGAAGACGAGCCTCAGACTGGTCACCCGCCGCACCTCACCCCGCTAAGGCCGTCAAACCATCGTCCGTTATCGAACAGGAGTGTTCATGAGCGAACTGACACCAACTCTGGCCATACCCGAAGGTCAGACCCTTAAGGATCTCGTTCAGGAGTATGAACGCCGGCTTCTCCTGATGGCTCTCGAACTCGCCGGCGGGAATCAGCGCCGCGTGGCCTTCTCCCTCGGTCTCCTGCCGTCCACTCTCTCCGAGAAGATGAAACGGCTCGGCCTGAGATCGACGCGGGCCGACCTGGTGGTTGGTCATGCGACTTCGCCGCGGGGTGGCGCCGATGCGATCCCGGCGCCTTAGCCCGACACCTTAGCCCGACCCTTCAAAACGACGGGCGGCCGAGGGCGGAGCCACTCGGCGCACTCAGGCCCGGACTGGTCAAAGCCGCATCGTCTGGTGCGTGCGGAAATTGGTGAAGTGAGAGACTTGCCGGGCTGATGTTCTCCACCTGGCGCCTGCTACGCGAACTGCCTCGCCCGGTTCAGATTCTCATCGCGGGCACGTTCGTGAACAAGGCCGGAACCTACATCGTCCCGTACCTGACCATCGTGCTCATGCGGGATTTCCATCTCGCCCCCTTTCAGGCCGGACTCGCGATCGGCGCTTATGGTTTCGGGTCGCTCGTGTCGGTCTTCGTGGGCGGTCAGACCGCGGACCGCCTGGGCCGGCGGTCGACCATGCTTCTGTCGCTCTTCGGGTCGGGTGTGCTCGCGATCTGCCTCGGTTTCGCTCCCAACCTTCAAGCCTTCGTGGTGCTGCTCCTCGGCTTCGGCTTTCTGGCCGATCTGTTTCAGCCCGCAGCCTCGGCCATTGTCACCGATCTGGTTCCGCCCGAGCAACGGAAGCTGGGTTTTGCCGGACTGCGTCTCGCCATCAATCTGGGTTTTGCCACCGGCCTGATGATCGGCGGTTTTCTGGTGGACTGGGACTGGCGCTTTCTCTTCTGGGGCGATGGTCTCAGCACCCTCGCCTACGGACTGGTCATCCTCTTCTTCATCGCCGAGACCCGGCCGGTCCGCGGTGAGGGCGAGGTGGCGGAATCGCCATTTCGCGATCGGCCCTTCCTCAAGCTCGTCGCGGCGAGCGGAGCCTTCCCGTTCCTCATGTTCGCTTTGATGACGGTCCTCCCCATCACCCTGACCGAGGGGGCCGGGTATCCGAGCCGGGCCTACGGTTACATCGTCGGCCTGAACGGACTGGTGGTGGCGGTGTTCGAACTGCCGATCGCGGCTCGATTGCCTTCCGCGTCTCGTCTGCGCATGGCGGCACTTGGCCTCTCAGTAGCGGCGTTCGGCGTGGCTCTGAACGGTCTGCCCCCCAGTCTGGGGATCTACGTGACCGCCATTCTTCTCGTGACCGCGGGCGAGATCGTGATGATGCCCCAACTCTCCGCCGCCGTGGCGGACTGGGCCCCGCGCCTCTCCCGCGGCCGGTACATCAGTCTGTTTCAATCCAGTTGGACCTTCGCCAAAGCCACCTCACCGGTTCTGTTCCTCCCTCTGCGGGGCCGCCTCGGCGACTCGATGTTCTGGCCCCTCCTCGGCATCAGCGTATTCCCCGCGGTGGCCCTCCTGCTCGCTCTTTCCGCCGAGGACAGGGCGCGCCGCCACGGCCCGACCGACGAACTCCCGGAAGCAAGCGTCGCCTATCGGGTGGAGGCGTAAGGCACGAGGCGCTACACGGATGCGGGCTGACGCTTCGGCAGAGGGAGTCGTAGCCGGGCGCTAACCCCGGGCCGATCGGTACGATTCTCCAGGGTGAGAGAGCCGCCGTGGCCCTCGGCGATCTGGCGGGTGAGAACCAGGCCTATGCCGGACCCGCCGGGCTTGGTGCTGAAGAAAGGCACGAAGAGATTGGCGGTGGTCGGCAAACCGGGACCTTCGTCCTCGACCAGAATCTCGAGAGCCCCTCCGAACTTCCGCCAGGTGAGGCGCACTCCGCCCCCCAGTCCCTGCGCGGCCTCGACGCCGTTGCGGATCAGGTTGATGAGCGCCTGCTCGAGCTGCCCCGCATCCGCGGCCACACTCGCCGGCGGCCCCGGATGAACCACGACACCGTGCCGGGCCTCGAGAACGGTGACCCGTCGAACCAGTTCGGAGACATCGACAGGCGCGAGCGAGGGGGCCGGAAGTCGGGCCAGCCTTGCATAGGCCTCGGTGAAACGCGCGAGCGATTCCGAGCGCGAAGCGATCACGGCCAGACCGCGGCGCAGGTCCTCATCGAAATCGGCGGGACGCGGGATCCGGGTGAGCAGTGTCTCCAGGCTCCCGGCAATCGATTGAATCGGTGCGAGCGAGTTGTTGAGCTCGTGGCCGATCACGCGAATGAGCCTCTGCCAGGCCTGGCGCTCCTCGTCGCGCAGGGCCCGGCTCACGTTGGTCAGAACCAGCAGATGGTGCGGCCGTCCACCCTGCCGAAAGAGGGAGCGGCGCACCTCGAAACGACCCGGCCGCCCGGCAAAACCCGCATCCATGACCCGCGGGGCCTCGCCGCGCAGGGCTTCGCCGAGGCCGAGGTCGGTCGCGGTCCGGCCGAGTGCGCGCTCCGCTGCGAAACCGAGCAGACCCTCTCCGGCCCGGTTAACGAGCCGAAGCTGCTCGCCTTCATCGAAGGCGAACACCGCCACGTCAATCTCCTCCATGACGCTGCGCAGAAGGCCGGTCGCTTCGAGCGCCCCGAGGCGTTGGTGCTTGAGCGTCTCGGCCAGAGTGTTGACCTCGAACAGAACTTGAGAGAGAGCGTCTTCGCCGCCCCGGCCCCGGGCCCGGAAGGAGAAGTCCTCTTCACGGAGCGCGGCGAGCAGGTTGGAAACCGTCTGCATCGGTCGCACCACGCTCATCTGGGCGGCGCGAGCGAACCCGAGCCAAAGGCCCACGACCAGGATGGAGACAGTCCAGCGCAATTCCGCGTCATGGGGTGTTCCCCACAGCCACCCGAGCAGGAACAGGGAGCCGGGCAGCCCGGCCAGGGAGGCCAGAAGGAAGACGCGGCGGTCGAGGGAGAGAGAGTTCCTCGCGATCACAAACCGTGTCGTTCGATGCGGCGGTAGAGCGCGCTGCGCGAGAGGCCAAGGGCATCCGCGGCGCGTGTGACATTGCCCTCGAACCGGGTCAGCGTCTTCTTGATCAGGAAGGCCTCGACCTCCTCGAGACTCATGTCCTCGAGCCGCCCGCCCCGGGGCTCGCCCGAAGCACGCAGCGCCAGATCGACCGCGCCGATACGCTCGCCCGAGCTCAGAAGCACGGCCCGCTCCACCGCGTGATCCAGTTCGCGCACATTGCCCGGCCAGCCGTGGTCGAGCAGGGCCTGGGTGGCCCCGGCATCGAAGCTCGCGACCTTCTTGCGATAACGAGCGGCGTGAGCGCTGAGAAAATGCGCGGCCAGGGCGGGGATGTCCTCACGCCGGTCTCGCAGGGCTGGAATCCGGATCTCGATGGTGTTGAGCCGGAACTGGAGATCCTGTCGAAACCGCCCGGCCGCGACTTCGGCATCGAGGTCGGCATTGGTGGCCGAGATGATTCGTACGTTCGCCTTGCGCGTCCGCGACGAGCCCACCGGCTCGAACTCTCCCGTCTCGACCACGCGAAGCAGCTTTGACTGAAGGCCGGAGGTGATGTTGGCGATTTCGTCCAGAAACAGGGTCCCGCCATCCGCGAGTTCAAAGCGGCCGACCCGGTCGGCCCGCGCATCGGTGAAAGCGCCCCGAACGTGGCCGAAAAGCTCACTCTCGAAAACACCCTCCGACAGGCCGCCGACGTTGACGGTCACGAGCGCCTTCTGCTTCCGCGTCGATACCGAATGGAGCGCCTGGGCGACCGTTCCCTTCCCCGATCCGTTTTCGCCCAGCAGAAGAATGTTGGCGTCGGAAGGCCCCACCTTCCGAACCATGTCCATGACCCTCTTCATGTTCGGCGATTCGGCGATGACTTCGAGCCTGGCTTCGCCGCGCAGCGCCCGATTCTCGCTCTCGAGCCGTCGGCCGTGACGCAGGGCCTTCGAAAGTTCGGCCTGAGTGCGAAGAATGGCGATGAGCCGCGTGTTCTCCCACGGCTTGCTCACGAAGTCGCGAGCCCCGTTGCGCATGGCCTCGACCGCGAGACTGACGCTGGCCCACGCGGTCATCACCACCACGGGCAGGGTCTCGTCGAGCTCGCGAATCCGGGCAAGAAGGTCCATGCCTTCGCGGCCGGACGTGGTGTCCTGGGTGTAGTTGAGATCGATCAGGGCCACGTCGAATTCACGGCCTTCGAGAGCGGCCCAGGCCGCGGCCGGAGATCCGGCGGTCTCAAGGGTGAACCCTTCGGACTTGAGCAGAAGCCGGAGGGCTTCCAGAACGTCCTGCTGGTCGTCGGCGACGAGAATGCGGGGAGACGAAGTCACTGAGTCGCCGAGTATATGAGGCGGTTGGCCGCGCGGATCATGCTCCGCCAAGGAGTGACGCATCCTGACCCTTCGTGCCCGAAAGGTCGGTCCACACCGCGTCGAACTCGGCGGCCGCTCCCGGTCGCCTCCGTTCCAGGCGCAGGTACGGCACTCCGGGTCTTCGAGGCTTGATCCTCGTGGTGATGTCCAGACCTCGGCCGCCGCCTGGCCCCGCGACCGTTCCGTGGATGTAGTTCCGATCGAGGCTCACGAGATTGACCGATTTCCGGCCCAGCGTCTGGAGGACGGTCCGCCGTGCGATGAACGGCGCGGTCACGTCGAAGTCGCGCTCGCCCTCCATTTCGAAGTTGCTGACCTGAATTTCACCCTCGAGGCCGAGAGTGCAGACGTTGCCGTAGGTATGAGCGTGGGCCTCGACCCGCGTCCCCGGTTCCATGCGCCAGTGAAGAACCACGAACGGCTCTGTCGTGCCGCCGTTCGGGGCGCCATTGGCTCCGATGAACGTGCCCGGAGAAAGGCTCTGGCCGCTGTCGTTCCACGATGGCTTTGGCGCATCACTGAGCTTCACCGCGTGCTCGGCCAGGGTCTTCAGGTAGATGTCCTGCCCCGCGGTCGAGGTGTCGGCCACGAGTCGCCGCGCTTCGGGAAGGACCTGGGCCAGGAACTCGTCGAACGAGATCGAGTCTGCGGCCGAGAGGTGAGCGTAGGCCGGGGCGGGCAGGAAGCCGAAGGAGGCAAGGGCGGAGGCCGTGGCCGCCAGAAAACACCTTCGTTCAAGAAACACGCCGGGCTCGACGCGAACTTCGCGTCCCAACGGCAACTCATCCGTGGTTTCGTCGATCATCGATCTACCCTGGGCTCGCGGCTTGAGGAGCGGTCAGCTCGCGGACGCCAGCCAGCCGTCTTTCAACCGGATCACCCGATTGCCGTAGGTCGCGTTGGTTTCGGAGTGAGTGACCTGGATGATGGTGGTCCCCTCCTGATTGAGCGACTTGAACAGCTCCATGATTTCCCGACCCTGGTCGGAATGCAGGTTGCCAGTGGGCTCGTCCGCGAGAATGATCTTTGGCTTCGCAACGATGGCGCGCGCCACCCCGACCAGTTGTTGTTGTCCGCCGGAGAGCTGGGACGGATAGAGGTCCTTCTTGCCCACGATGCTGAATTTGTCGAGAACGTCGCCCACGATGGCCTGCCTCTCGGCCTTCTTCAGGTCACGATAGGAGAGCGGCAACTCGAGGTTCTCGTAGACCGTCAGGTCGTCCAGAAGGTGGAAGCTCTGGAACACGAAGCCGATGTTCCGCTTCTGCAGTTCCTGACGATCACGCGGCTTCAGCTTGTTCACGATCTCCGCGCGGAATTCATACTCGCCGGTGAAGTCCCCATCGTGCATCCCGAGAATGTGCAGCAAGGTCGACTTTCCCGCCCCCGATGGGCCCATGATCGAAACAAATTCGCCTTCGGCGATCGAGAGGGTGATGTTGCGCAGCACGTACGCGCGCCCGGCGGCCAGCGGGTACGACTTTTCAAGATTGCGCAGTTCGATCATGACTTCTTTCTTTCTCTTTCTTCATTCCTGCCTCAAGGCCGCGGCGGGCTCGGTGCGCGCTGCGTCTCGGCCGGGCAGATAGCTCGACAGCAGCGCGGCAAAGCCTACAACTACCGCCACCCCCACAAATGTGCCGGGATCGCCAGCTTCGACTTCGAAGAGCAGGGTCTGGAGGGCTCGACCCATGAGGATGGATCCAAGGAACCCGAAGAGCAGGCCCGCGAGGGTAAGTTTCAGACCGCGGCGCATCACCAGGTCGAGCAGCCCCCTCGGGTCGGCGCCGAGCGCGAGCCGAATCCCAAGCTCACGGCGCTGGTCGCTCACGGCGCGAGCCAGAATCGCGTGGATGCCCTGGAATGCGACCACGAAGGCGATCAGGGCGAAGATGCCGATAGCGATCGCGTTGAGGCGCTGCGGCCCCAACATGGCGGTCCGCCGGGAGTCGAGGGTCTCAAGTCGCCCGACGGGTATGGATGGATCGGCGAGGCGCAACCCCTCCTTCACCACGTCGCCGAAGGCGGACTGGGTCATTCGCGTGCGGGCCACGATCGCGCCCCAGCGCTGCCAGCCTGCGATGTGCTGCGCGTAAGGCGCGTAGAGCGTCCGGAAGTCCCGCCCCTGAAGCGTGGCTCCCTTGATGTCTTTGGCCACACCTACGATCGTCATCCACACCGGCGGGCCGTTGCTCCAGCCCTTCCAGGCCACCTGCGCGCCAATCGGGCTTCGGCTCGGCCAGAACTCTCGGGCAAACCGCTCGTTGATGATGGCAACGGGCCCTGTCCCCTCCCGGTCCGAAGGCGCGAAGGCGCGACCCTGGACAATGGGCGTTCCGATGGTCTCGAAATAGTCGCCCATGGTGAGCCGCGCGCGGGCGCCTGGATTCTCGACCGGAGACGACTCCGGCGGAGTGGCGAAGATCATCGAGCCCCCGGCGCCGCCGCGAGGGTCGAGGGGTGGCGTGAGCACGTAGGAAGCACTCTCGATTCCGTTCGCCGCCGCCACGTGTTCGAGAACCTGTCGGAACACCGCGGTCTGTTCCGTAATCTTGTCCTGGTACCGCGACTCCGGCAGCGTGATCTGAGCCATCTGAATCCGGTCGGGATTGAAACCGAGGCTCACGGATTGAAGGCGTTCGAAGGTGCGAAGCAGGAGTCCGGCCCCGACCAGAAGCAACACCGCCAAGGCGACTTCAAATCCAACCACGCCGTCCATGAGCCGTCGTGACGAGGCCTCTCCTCCGCTCCGGCCCGCCGTCCTGAGGTAGGAGGCCAGATCCCCACGTACCACCTGCCAGGCGGGAAGTGCCGCCATCAGCACGCCGGCAAAAACCGAGACGAGCACTGAGAATGCGAGAACCCGGGCATCGAGAGTTATCGCCCAGGCGCGTGGGACGGAATCTCCGACCACGGTCAACAGCCCCTTACGGGCCAGCACGGCCAGAACCGCCCCGAGGAGGCCACCGGTAAGGGAAAGCATCAGACCTTCGAGAACGGCGTGACGTCCAATAGCGGCCTGCCCTCCGCCGAGCGACATCCGCACCGCATACTCCTCTCGACGCCCGGCCGACCGCGCGAGCAGAGAGGTGGCGAGATTCAGGCTCGAGGCCAGGACCACGATGAAGACGCCGAGGAACAGCACCATCAGCGCCGGTCGAGCTGTTCCCACCATGAACTCCAGCATGGCCATGGGCTCCACGATCTTGCCCCGATTCGTATCCGGATAGGCCTTCGCCAGCCGCTTCGAAATCGCGACCATCTCGGTCCTTGACTCCTCGACGGTGACGCCGACGCGCAGTCGGCCCACCGCGTCGAAGGTGTTGCTGCCCCGGGTATTCAAGGCCCAGGAGACGAAGGCCGGCGGCACCCACATCTCCACTCCATCGTGAAGGAAGTCCAGGTCTTCGCG
Source organism: Vicinamibacteria bacterium (assembly GCA_031412915.1). Taxonomy (GTDB): domain Bacteria; phylum Acidobacteriota; class Vicinamibacteria; order Fen-336; family JAGNNV01; genus JAGNNV01. Next base: position 10,383 of record JANODX010000073.1, read on the forward strand.
CGCAATGCCGATGATCGTCGTGGGGATGTCCGAAAGCGTCACGGTGCGTCCGATCACGGAGAGGTCGCGGCCGAACTGCCGCTTCCAGAGTCCCTCGCTGATGACCGCCACCGACGGAGCCCCGGCCCGGTTGTCCTCCGCGGCGTAGAAACGTCCGTACAAGGGCGAGGCCTGGAAGACCCGAAAGAAGTCCGGTTCGGCGACCGACCCCTGAAGCCGCTTCGGCTCCCCCGACCCCACCAGGTCCAGATCCCAGCTGCGCAGGAACAAGGCGATCTCCTGAAGCGTCCGGGAGTCCTTTCGCCAATCAACGCCGTCGGGAATTCCCACATCGCCTTCGCGGGTGATGAAGACCAGTCGGTCGGCGTCTGGGAAGGGTAGCGGACGAAGCAGCACGCCCCGGACAACCGCGAAGACCGCGGTGGAGGCGCCTATGCCCAGAGCCAGGGTCAGCACCGCGCTCAGGGTGAACCCGGGCGTCTTCAACAGCCGGCGCCAGGTCACGCGCACGTCATTGATAAGTCCGTTCATGTCGTTCCTATTCCGCGCGCAGGGCCGCGACCGGGTCCAGAAGCGCGGCCCGCCGAGCCGGGATCAGGGCCGCGAGCACCGCCGTGATCAGCACAATGCCCAGGGCCGCCGCGATGGCGCCGGGATCATTGGGGCGAACATCGAAAAGCAGACCATCCAACGCTCGCTGCAGGCCAGCCGTCATCAGCCAACCGAGAACCAGGCCGGCGGTGGCGAGCTTCAGTCCGTTCAGCAGGAACAGGCGCAGGATGCCCCCGGTGGAGGCGCCGATAGCCACCCGCACCCCGATCTCCCGAGTCTGTTGAATCACCGCGTAGGACATCACGCCAAAGATCCCGATGACCGCGAGGACAAGGCCCAAGGCTGCGAACAGTCCGATCAGCCAGACACTCAAGCGTTCAGAGGCGACGGACTCCTCACGCACCTGCTCCATGGTTCGAAGGCGGAAGATCGGAAGACCCGGGTTCAGTTCACGCACGATCCTCTGGATCGAGGGCGCGATCGTGGCGAGCGGCAGCGCGGTTCGAAGCGTCACCTCCGCGTCCCTCTGCGCCAGCTGCCGGCCCGAGACGTAGGCCTGGATCCGCCCGGATTCCTGGCGCAGCCCGTCCACTTTCACCCGCTCCACCACTCCGACCACCACCAGCGGGGGAACCCTCGCCTGGCCGCTCCAGTGAACCTGTTTTCCAATCGGATCCACACCGGGCCACGACTTCAAGGCGAACTCTCGATCAACGATCAGTTTCGTGGCCCTTGCCTGCAACAGGTCGTCACGTCCGAGGTCCCTGGCATCCGAGGGCGGCAGGACGCCTGGAGCATCGGACTCCTTGAACAACTCGCCGCTCAGCACTTTCACGCCCAGAGTTTGAAAGTACGACGGACTCGCAATGGCGAACTCCGCGGACACCCAATCCTTCGGATCCGCAATGTTGCCGCTCCCGGCCACGAACAGGCTGGTCTGCCAGCCGTTCTGGCCAAGGGGCAGGCCCGAGGAGACCGCCACCGAGACCACGCCCGGAATCCGCGCCAGGCGCTCCTCGAGCGAGCCGAACAGGGCCAGTCGGGAATCGATCGACTCGTAGCGGGTGAGCGGCAGAGACACTGAAAAGGAGACAAGGTTCGAAGGATCGAAGCCGGGTTCCACCTTCATGAGCCGGTCGAAGCTCTTGAGAAACAGGCCCGCTCCCGCGAGGAGCACAACGGTCACCGCCACCTCCGCGATGACCAGGCCACTGCGGATTCTCGAACGGTCCGAGGCGAGGCCCCTGGCGTTGGCACCAAGCACCTGAGCGGGCTTCCCCCGGCGCAGTTGCCACACCGGGAAGGCGGCGATGAGGACGGCGCAGACCAGGGTCAACGCGAAGGTGAGGCCGATCACGCGGCCATCGATGGTGTAGTCGCTCACTCGGGGCAACGAATCTTCGGCGAGGTGCAGAATCGCGGCCAGAGTGGCATGTGCCGCCGCAATTCCGAGCGCGCCGCCGATCAATGCAAGGAGGAGGGTTTCCGCCAGGAGCCCTCGCGCGACCTGCCAGAAGCCCGCGCCCAGCGCCTGCTTCACCGCGAACTCTCGACTCCGGGCGGCGCCTCGCGCCAGAGTGAGATTGGAAATGTTGGCGCACGCCACCAGTAACACCGAGAGCACGGCGCCGAACAGGACCCACAAAGCCTGCTTCACATCGCCCGAGTACACATCGCGGAGAGACTGCAAGACCACACCCCCATCCTGGTTGGTTCGGGGGTACTCCTTCCCAAGTTCAGCGGCCACCCGACTCATGTCCGCGCGAGCCGCCCCGAGGTCGATCCCGTCCTTGAGGCGCGCCACCCCGAAGAGGCCGGGGTGATTGCCGCGCTCTTTCCAAGAAGGATCCTCGGCGAGAGGCGCTACCGGAACCCATAGCTCGACTCGGGTGGGCATTCGATAGGCCGCAGGCAACACGCCGATGATGGTCACCGGGTTGTCGTTCAGTCGGATCGTGGCGCCCACCACTTTCGGATCCGCGCCGAACCGCCGACGCCACAATCCCTCGCCGAGCAAGGCGACGCGGGGCGCACCGGCCCGATCCTCCTCCGCCGTGAAGACCCTCCCAAGCAGCGGCTTCGCACGAGTGACCTTGAACAGATCGGCGGCCACCTGCCCCGCCTGAAGTCGCTCCGGTTCTCCGCTGCCGGTCAGGTTGTAACTCGCCCGGTTGTAGATCCCGATCGATTCAAAGACCCGATTGCGTACTCGCCAGTCCTCGTAGTTCGGATACGACACGGACATTTCGGGAACCTGAGGTTCGGTTTCCTGGAGAAACACCAGGCGGTCCGCGGCCTCATACGGCAGCGCCTTCAGCAGGGCCCCGTCCACCACGCTGAAGATCGCGGCCGTGGCCCCTATCGAGAGGGCGAGGGTAAGGATGGCGGTCGCGGAGTAGGTAGTATTGCGACCTAGGCCTCGGGCGGCTTGCATCAGCTCTCGGGTCAAGGCGGAGATCCCTTCACTTGATCGACCTGACTTTCCTCTGAACTGATCCGGCCGAGATTGATCTTCTTGACGCATCTTCGATTCCTTGAATGCCCGGACGATAGGGGTCGTTCAACTCTCACATCAATGCCCGTGCCATTCCCAGGTCACCGCGCATCTCGCTATCGAATAAGCACTTCCATCTCGAGGCGCAGCCCCCCTCCGGTCGTGAGCGTCCCACAAGCGGACACCGGTTTCCCGGGCTTGAATGGGGATATCCCCGCGCGCCTGCAGTGTGAGAGGCCGCATAGCGTCACACCCGCCCGGTTCGCGCTTCCCCCTCTTTCTCTACGATCCCCATGTCGAAGCCAATCGGCTCCGACATACAGAAAGGAAAGAGTCATGAGAAACCAACTTCACGTCTTTAGTCTGGCGGTCCTGCTGTCGCTTCCCCAGGCGGCTCGAGCGGCGGACGCAGCGGCGAAGGCGCCTCGCGAGAGTGAACTGACCCTCGGCGCCATCCAGAGCTCGATGAAGACCGGCATGTCCACGACCGAGGTCATGGATGCGGCGGGGTCGCCCAATCTCGTCACCCGCGGCCGGAATGGACGAGAGTCCTGGGTCTACGATCGTTTCGCCACCGAGACCTCGGAGCAGGGCTTCCAGGTCGGCGGGGGCGGTATCGGGGGTGGGGGCTCCTTCCTCGGCGCGCTCGGCCTCGGCGGGGGTCGCAAGAAATCCTCGACCAGTCAGCGCACGCTCATGCTGGTGGTCACCTTCGGGCCCGACGGCATGGTCGAGTCCTTCGCCTACCGTTCATCGAAGTTCTAGGAGCCGCCATGCGCCCCTTCATCTCCCGGATTGCATTCACGATCGCCGTGGCCCTTCTGGCCGAAGGCCACGCATCGGCCGATCCCCAGCGGGTCCTCATTGCCCCCATGGGGGCTCGCGAAATGCAAACGCGCTCCTTCGAGAGCGTTAACGCCATGACCGCGATGAAGGCGGCAATCGACATGCTGCAGGACGGCGGGTTCAACGTCGAACGCACGGATGCAGCCCTCGGTCTGGTCGTCGGAAGACAGACGATGGTCCGAAGGCCGAGCGCCGGCCTCAGGGCGCTCAAGTACCTGGGCGCGGCGTTCACCTACGGCGCCATCGGCCTGATCCCTTTGAACAAGACCGACGAACTCGAAGCCAGCGTCAACGTCACCGCCATCGACGACGAAAGCGTTCGGGTTCGGATTGCCCTCCAACGACGGACCCTCGACAAGAACGGCCACGTGAAGAAGACGGCGGCGGTCACCGAGGAGCTCCTGTACCAGGATCTCTTCGAACTCCTGGGCCGGAGTCTTTTCATTAGCCAGGCTCAGTAGCGGGGCGGCCGTAGTCCACGGGTTCGCGGGAGCGTGTCTTGGCCGGTGATAACCTCCTCGTGCCCCACAAGGGGGGCGAAAGGAAGAAGAGCGTCATGAAGAAAGCGAGCTGGATCGTCCTGCTGGTCGTGGGCGTGGTCGTCCTGGCCATCAGCCTGATCTCGACGAACGTCGCCCTCCGTGGGGACTGGCCCATCGGACCCACCACCCTGGCCAAGCTCGAAGCGGCAGTGCCGGGCACGGGCGTGCCCCTGCGCGGCGCGCGCGGAACCGCCGCCGCTTTCGCCGCCGCATACGGAGTTCTTTTCCTGACCATCGTTCTCGGTCCCTATCGCCGCGGCGAGACCTGGGCCTGGTGGGCCCTCCTTGGCTCGAGCCTGGTGCTCGCCGTCCTCATCCTGTTGCGGGTGCCCCTCATTGGGACGACTCTGGGCATGCCCACCGCGATCGTGCCCCTGGGGCTCGTGGTCCTGGGTCTGTTGCTGGACCTGGGCCGCGTGCGCAGATCGGAAAAGTGAGATCCCGCGGACCTCTTCGCCGACTGGACCGGAAGACGGCCCGAAAAAAGACGAAGCCGGCCGCGACGGCCGCTCGCAAGCCCGCCCGGTCCGCCCCGGTCCGTTCCCAGTTCTTCACCGCCAATGGCGGCCCGTGGGGCAAGTGCTTCCTGCCCCGCGCCGAAGGCGAAAGGCGCTACTGGCTGGTGAAGTCCGAGCCGGATGTCTTCTCGTGGGAGGACCTGATGGCGGCGCCGAGGCGCACCACCCACTGGAACGGCGTGCGCAACTTCGCGGCGCGGAACTTCATGCGGGACGCCATGAGGAAGGGCGACCTGGTCTTCTTCTACCGTTCCAACGCTGAGCCGCCCGGCATTGTCGGCATTTGTGAGGTGTCGCGTGAGTCGTATCCCGACCCCACCGCGTTCGACCCTCGGCATGACGGCTACGACGAAGACTCCTCGCAAGACAATCCCACCTGGTTCATGGTGGATCTGCGCGCGGTCGAATCGCTCCCCCGGCCAGTGACTCTGCCCATGCTGAAGGCGTCGAAACCGCTCGCGCGAATGGCCCTCATCCGGACGGGGCGCCTTTCGGTGATTCCGGTGTCGCCCCTCGAGTGGGAGACGATCGTCGCCATGGGACAAAACTAACCATCGAAGTCGCGCGTCGCGCGTCGCTCAATCGCGGGCCTGCTAGTCATCTGTTCCATAGTTGTCCAGACTTATTGACTCGACATACGTCTCAATCTCTGAAGAGGAGAATGAGACGAGATGCGGATTGCCCCCCGAGTTGAACTGACGGAAGAGCAGAAGGCGACACTGGAGCGCTGGGC
>JANODX010000074.1:0-37910 GCA_031412915.1 Vicinamibacteria bacterium
TTCCTCTACGGCTGGACCCTGTTCCTGGTGATTCAGGCCGGAACCATCGCGGCGGTGAGTGTGGGCTTCTCCCGCTATCTCGGAGTTTGGATTCCCGTCGTGTCGGAGGATCGTTACCTGATCGCGCCCATCCATCTGACCGAGGCGTACGCGCTGTCGCTCTCGACCACGCAGCTCCTCGCCATTCTCGTCATCGCCTTTCTGACCTGGACGAACACCCGAGGACTGAAGTGGGGGAAGCTGATCCAGAACGTCTTCACGTCCGCGAAGACCGTTGCCCTGGCCGGGCTCGTGGCTTTCGGGCTCTTCTTCGGATGGAACAGCGTGGCCGTCTCCGCGAACTTCGGCGACCTGTGGACGATCCGGGGCGCCGTCCCGGTGGCGAAAGGCCTCACCCCCGATTCCGCGTTCGGGCTCTTCGTGGCTCTGTGCGTGGCTCAGGTGGGGTCGCTCTTCGCCGCCGACGCCTGGAACAACATCACGTTCACCGCGGGTGAAGTGAAGGATCCGCGTCGCAACATCCCGCTTTCGCTTTTGGCCGGCGCCGGCCTGGTGATCGGCCTCTACCTCCTCGCCAATCTCGCGTATCTCGTCACCCTGCCCTTCGACCAGATCCAGCAAGCACCCTCCGACCGGGTGGCGACCTCCACCCTGGAAGTGGTGCTGCCCGGACGCGGGGCCCTCATCATGGCGGTCGGGATCATCATCTCGACCTTCGGTTGCGCGAATGGTCTGATTCTCTCGGGAGCCCGCGCGACCTATGCGATGGCGCGTGACCGCGTGTTCTTCCGCGCCGCCGGACGACTGAACGCGGCCCAGGTTCCGGCCTCAGCCCTGGTCCTGCAGGGAGTGTGGGCGTGCCTGCTCGTGTTGCCCCGGACGTACAACCCTTCGACGGGCTCGTATGGGAACCTCTACAGCAATCTGCTCGACTATGTGATCTCGGCGGCGCTGCTCTTCTACATTTTGACCATCCTCGGGCTGTTCCGCCTTCGCGTGACCCGACCCGATGCGGACCGGCCGTACCGCGCGTTCGGTTATCCCCTCGTTCCGGCGCTTTATGTCACTGCGGCCAGCGTCCTCCTCGTCATGCTGTTCATCTACCGCAATGCCACCACCTGGCCCGGGTTCGCGATCGTCGCGCTTGGGTTGCCCGTGTATTTCCTCTGGGGTCGCAGCGCCGCCGACGCGCCATAATGCGCGCGTGGCCTCCGATTCGATCAGCAAGGCGGGGTGGTGGATCGTGTTGCTCGCGAGTCTCGGCGGCACCCTCGAGTTCTACGACTTCGTCATCTTCGGCGTCTTCGCCAACGACATCGCCGACGCGATTTTTCCCAATCCCACGCCGCTCATCTCCCTGATGGTGTCGTTCGCCGCGTTTGCCGCGGGCTACCTGGCCCGCCCGATCGGCGGCATCGTGCTCAGTCACTTCGGCGACCGCTTCGGCCGCCGCCGGGTGTTCCTGCTGTCGCTCCTCGTGATGTCGGCGGCCACCCTCAGCATGGGACTGGTGCCGTCGTTCGCGGTGTGGGGCGTGGGGGCCTGTGTCGCCATGGTGGCGCTGCGGCTGGTGCAGGGCTTCTGCATCGGCGGCGAACTGCCCGGAGCGCTCACCTACGTGGTGGAAACGGCGCCGCATCGGGCGCCCTTCGTGTGCGGTGTGGTTTTCGGCTGCGTGACCCTGGGTGTGGCCGCGGCCACCGGCGTCAGCGTTTTCGTGCGCACATGGCTCCCCCCCGCGCAGGTGGCCGATCTTGGATGGCGTATCGCGTTCGTGCTCGGTGGACTTTTCGGGCTGCTCAGCTTTGTGATGCGGCGCGCCATGGAGGAATCCCCGGAGTTCGCCCGCCTGAAGGCGCTGGCCCCGCGGCATCCGTTCCGCGAAGTGCTCCAGGCCCATCGCGGGAGCGTGCTCTTCGGCATCGGCATCATCGCGGCGACCGCCGGCTTCAACGGCTTGTTCTTCGCGCACATGCCCGCGTATCTGTCGCGCGTCCTTGACTACGATCCTCGGGAGGCCGTGGTGGCCCAGACTCTCGGTGTGGTCATGCACGCGCTGGGCATCTTTGCGGTGGGCCGGATTGCCGATCGCGTTGCCCCTCACCTGCTGATGCGAGCGGGTGCTGCCGCCCTCGTGTTCCTGGCCTATCCGTTCTATCTGGCCCTCGCGGGCAGGAGCCTGCCGCTGAGCCTGCTCCTCGTGGCCGCAGGACTTTGCGCCAGTCTCGTGAACGGCACGTTCGCCTGCCTGCTGACGGATCTGTTCCCCACCCGGGTCAGATTCAGCGGCGTGGCCCTGGCCTTCAACGTGGCGTTCACGATCTTCACCGGGACCACGCCCCTCATCGCCACGAGTCTCGTGCGCAGCCTGGGCACGCCCACCGCCCCGGCGCTGGTCATGGTCGCCTGCGGTCTGCTGACTCTGGCCGCGACCTTCGGCCTGCATGCGCGGGGGGGGCACGTGCTGGATGCCGATGCGCCCGGAGAGGGAGGGGAATCGGTGGGCAACCCGGCGATTTCAAGGGGTCGCGTGAAATGATGCGCGTCAATGAAAGGTGAAGCATGAAGCTCGAAGTGTTTGAGATGGAGCGGTTCCAGTCGATCTGGGAGAACCATGTCACCCACAACCTCTCCGAGAGCGGCGTGCATCCGATGTCGCTCTCGGAACTGCTGGGCCCCGAGGAGCGTGAGGCGATCTTCGCGCAGCGCCTCGTCTACGTGCAGACGAATGGCACGCCTGCGCTTCGCGAGTCCATCGCCGCGCTCTACCCGGGCGCGACGGCGGACAACCTCGTGGTGGGCAACGGCACCGCCGAGGCGAACTTCATCACGGTCTGGCGACTGGTCGAACCCGGCGACGAAGTGGTGATGATGCTCCCCAACTACATGCAGATCTGGGGTGTGGTTCGCGGCCAGGGAGCGACGGTCATTCCGTGGCGTCTGCGCGAGGAACGAGGCTGGGACCCAGACGTTGAAGAACTGGCGTCCCTGGTCACACCGCGCACCAGGCTGATCGCGGTATGCAACCCGAGCAATCCGACCGGCGCGATTCTGAGCGAAGCGGCCATGCGCGCGATCGTGGCCGTGGCCGAAAGGGTGGGCGCCTGGGTTCTGGCCGACGAGGTCTATCGCGGCGCGGAACTCGATGGAAGCGAGACCCGCAGCTTCTGGGGTCTCTCGGATCGCGTGCTCGTGAGCTGCGGTATGAGCAAGGCCTACGGCCTGCCCGGACTTCGCATCGGCTGGGTGGCGGGCCCGGCACCCATCATCGCCGAACTATGGGCCCGCAAGGACTATCTCAGCATCGCGCCCTCGTCCCTGTCGGACCACCTCGCTCAGGTGGCGCTTCGACCCGAGGTGCGGCCGCGGATTCTCGAACGCACACGCGCAATCGTAAACGCCAACTTCTCGGTCCTCGCAGACTGGATGCGCGGCCACGATCCCGGTTTCCGCCTGGTGCCGCCGCGCGCGGGCGCCATCGCCTATCCGCGGTACTCGTGGCCGATCAACTCCACGCGGCTCATGGAGCGACTGCGGGATGAGCAGAGTCTGCTGGTGGTGCCCGGCGATCAGTTCGGCATGGACGGATTTCTGCGGATCGGCCTGGGCAACGAGCCCGAGGATCTGAGAGCCGGACTACTGCGCATGGACAACGTGCTCGAGTCTCTCGGCCCCGCCCCCGGTTTCTAGATTGAAACCCTGGAAGAAGTGAGCGTCCGCATTCTCAAAGCGCGCGAGATCCGGGGCCGGGTCGGCCCGCGGGAAGCCCTCGGCCATACCATCAAGGTCTGATGCCGCGCGTCCCTCGCAGTGGCATCATTGCAGAGGTGAAGAAAGAATGAAACCGCTTGCCGAGACTGCCCTGCGGATTCCCCGCTCCGGAATTCGCGAGATCATGGACCTCGCCCTGGCGGCCGAGAAAGACGGTCCGGTGATCCACCTCGAAGTCGGTCAGCCCGATTTCGCGACTCCGGCGCATGTCGTGGAAGCGACCTGCCGCGCGGTGCGCGAGGGACATACCCGCTACATTTCCACTGCGGGCATCGCTCCCCTGCGCGAGGCGGCCGCGCGTTCCTACGAGCGCCGCACCGGTGTCGCCACCTCGGCGAGCCAGATCCTGGTCACCACCGGCGCGATGATGAGCCTGGCCACTTCGTTTCTCGCGCTGCTCGAACCCGGCGACGAGGTTCTTTTGCCCGATCCGGGCTGGCCCAACTACAGCACGTCGGTGACTCTGGCGCGGGGAATTTCGGTCCCCTACAAGCTGCGCGCCCCCCTCTTCCTGCCCGATCTCGATGAACTGCAGTCGCTTCTGACGGCGCGGACGAAAATTCTGCTCGTCTGCAGCCCGTCCAATCCCACCGGACAGGTCCACGACGCCGCGCTGACCGAAGCCCTCGTCGCCTTCGCCCGCCGAAACGACCTGTGGGTGGTTTCGGACGAGATCTACAGCGAGATCGTCTTCGAAAATCCGGCGCCGAGCGTCCTGAGCTTCGACACCGATGAGCGGTGCCTGGTGATCAACGGCGTGTCGAAGACCTATGCGATGACCGGATACCGGATCGGCTTCACCCGCGGTCGCGCCGATTACATCAACGTCGCGGCCAAACTGCAGGAGCCTTTCGTCTCCTGCGGCACCGGCTTTTCGCAACTCGCCGCGGTGGCGGCCCTCGAGGGTCCGCAGGAGTGCGTCGCGCGGATGTGCGCGGCTTATCGAAGCCGGCGGGACATCGCCCTCGATGTTCTGCGTGAGCACGGGCGGTATCGCTACACGCCCGGAGGCGCCTTCTACGTCCTGGTCGACATCTCGGCCGCAGCCATGGATTCGCGGGATTTCGCGGTGCGGCTTCTCAAGGAGAAGCGTGTGGCGGTGGCCCCGGGGAGCACGTTTGGCCGGTTGAGCGCGGGTGCGGTGAGGGTTTCGGTCGCCTCGCGCGACGAGGATGTGAGAGAGGGGATCAAGAGAATCTGCGATTTCATCGACGAGGGGAAGGAGAAGGCAGGGAAGTGACGGTTCTCCAGAGGAATCGATAGACCGACTTCCATCCCCGGTCGGAAGGAGGACGGTCTTCGGGACGGGTCGGAAAATCCGTCAGGCCGGCCTGACCGGGAAGAAACTGGTGGCGATGCTCCAGCATCCGGCCCCGATCACGAGGACGACCAGGCCGGCGAGGGCTCGCGCTCGGCCTCCGCGCGCCCACAAAGCGCACACCCCCGAAGCGCACAGAGCCGCCACCAGGGGCCTCGCCGAGAGAGCAGACCGTACCTGAACCGGCGTGACCAGTCCCAGCAGAGCCAGGCCAGCGATCACCAGAAACCAGGTGAAAAGGATTCTGGAAAGAGCTTGTCGATCCTTCGGCCAGGTGGCGATTCCGATGACCGCCGCGACCAGCAGAAGGGCGGTCATCCACCAGCTCTCGCCTCCGCTCATGCGCGCCAGTCTGTCGGCCAGGGGCGCGGTCATCGGTCCCACCGCCTCGGCTCCCTTGAGGCCGGCCATTCGGTCCCAGGCCTCGGTCGCGACGCCCGTGAACCGCCGGTAGTAGAGCAGGAATGACATCGCGAGCGCGGCCAGAACCGGGGCGATGCGCCGGATGACCGACCCCCCTTTCGGCCAGCGTGCAAGGGCCAGGAGAAGGGACAAGGGAGCGCCGAGAAGCAGTGTTCCAAAATGCGAGAGGAAACCACCGAGCAGGGACAGCGACGCCAGGACGGGTCGTCGAGTGACGAGAAACGAACACCCGAAGAGCATCAGGGCGTCCGAAAAGAGGTTGGACAGATTTCCGACGAAGAGAATCGCCAGGCCTTCCGGGGACAGTGCTAGAAGAAGGAAGGTCATAGCACCCACCGCCTCGGTGGAGAGCGCCGCCACCGCGACCGAGAACGTGGCGAAGGCGGCGGTTTCGGTCGCCACTGAAATTCCCCGAAGGAGCGCGACCCACTCGCGCTGAGGCAGCTTGGAGAAGGGCAAGGCGGCCACGTAGAGGCCGGGCGGGTACGGAAACGAGATCGCGGGAGGCGGTGTCGCGGAAGTGAAGAACCAGTTGCCGGCCAGAACGCGGCCCAGATTCGCCGCCTGACCCGCGGCATCGGCGTCGATGATCTGGGGATGGCCGAGGATCGAGAGCTTCAACACGGACACCCCCACGACCGCGATGACCGCTCTTCGCCAGCGCAGGTCGCGGAGGTGTCGAGCGGCGAGACTGAGCACGAGGCCGATGCCGGAGAGAAAGACCAGCTTCTCACTGTACCGACCCAGGAACGCCCCGCCCGTGACCGACAGCCACGAGGCGGCCATGGCCTGTACCATCGCCACTGCGAGCGCCATCCACGGAGATGCTCCGGCCATCAATGCGGCGAGGTATGCGGCCACCGCGACGAAGGCAAGCGCGCCCAACGCCTCGCGGGGAATGGGCAGAGACCCGCTGGTCGCGCTCAGTCGCACGCTTTCGACCATCACACCCGTGGAGTTCTCCACTTTCATGGACACCACCGCTCCCCGTCCCCGGCGGGGAGGAACATTGATGAACACTCGCTTCGGCGCCCCAGACAAGGTGAGGCGCGCGGCCTCGATACCGTCCACCGAGAAAGCGACTTCGGGCGCCGGTTTGGCGCCCGTTCCCGGTCCCTGGATCCGCACCGTCACCACCGCCGGTCGGGGTCTTTCGAGTCGGGGGAAGCGGAAAGTAGCCTGACCGTCCGTCCAGTTGAAGACCGTGCCGAGGGGCGAAAGCTCCGGGTCTCGGACGCCGGCGGCGTCAAAGAACCCAGGGCGTGAGGCGAACCACTTTTGCCCGCCCACCGGTGTGGCGACCGAGCCTCGGCCCGGGCTTTGATTCCAGGCGAAAAGAGCCAGGGGACCGGAGGCCGTTGCGATCAAGCCCAGAGCCAGTTTGAACCCAGGTCCTCTCATCGAAGCAAAGTGAACGGTAGCACGCCACCCGTTCATGTTTGCCGCGGATCGAGTTGACACGAGTCCCCGGTGAGATTCACAATCCTTGCCTTCGTGAGTCCCCACCACTCGATTCCCCTCGTTTCGCGATGGCGTTCTTGGACCCGCCCTGCGTGCGCCTTTGGAGGAGCTTTCCACTGATTCCTCACTGATCCCGAACTGGGGATCTCCACAAGCCCCCGAAGCGCGATGCGCCGGGGGTTTTTTGTTTTTGTCCCTGTCGTCTTCGATGCCGACCATGAACCTGACCCCTCTTCTAAGCAAAGCCGTCGTGCGATCGCTGTCGGAAAGCGACGCGCGCGAGGCCGCCCTTGCCTTGATGACCGGAGATGTTCCCCCCGCGCAGGTCGGCGGTCTGTTGAGCGCCTTACGGGTTCGGGGAGAGAGCGGGGGAGAGATCCTCGGTTTTGCTCGCGCTCTTCGCGAGAAGGCCTCGTCGTTCCCGATGGCGGGCGACGGTCTGATCGACACCTGCGGCACCGGCGGGGACGGTCTCGGCACCTTCAACGTTTCGACTCTGGCCGGAATCGTGGCCGCGGCCGCGGGGGCGCGGGTGGCGAAACACGGGAACCGGGCGGTTTCGAGCCGCTGCGGCAGCGCCGATCTTCTCGAAGGGCTCGGAGTCAGAATCGATGGGCCGCCCACCCTGGCCGCCCGCTGCATCGCGGAAACGGGGTTTGGCTTCCTCTTCGCCCCCCACTATCACCAGACCCTGAAGCATCTGGCTCCGATCCGCCGAGAACTCGGCTTCCGGTCGATCTTCAATCTGGTGGGTCCTCTCGCGAATCCAGCACGGGTGCGTCTTCAGGTGATGGGCGTTCCTTCCGCGGCGTATCTGCGGCCGGTGGCCGAAGCGCTGCGATCGCTGGGCGCCGAGCACGCCTTCGTGGTGCACGGCGAGGACGGCAGCGATGAGATATCCCTCGCGGGTCCCACTTCGGTGTGCGAGGTTCGGCCGGAGGGAATCAAGACCCACATCATCAAACCCGAGGACGCCGGTCTTCAGACCTGCCGTCCCGAGGAGGTGGCCGGTGGAGACGCGGCGGTGAACTCCGAGATCGCGATCCGGATACTGAACGGTGAGCGAGGACCGGCTCACGATTTCGTCGTCCTCAATGCCGCCGCGGCCTTGGTGGTGGCGGGCCGGGCCGGGTCGCTTCGCGAGGGAGCGGAGATGGCGCGGGGGGTCGTGCTCTCCTTCCGCGCGCGTGCCGTCCTCGAAAACGTGAGACGAATGACCACGGAGGCGTCATGACATTCCTCGACGACGTTCTCACGGTCAAAGACCGGGAAGTGGCGGCTCTTCGCCTGAGGCCCCCGGCCCGCCCCGAGGGAGCCTGGCCAAGTCTGGTCCAGGCTCTCACCGAGCCAGGTCTGTCCGTCATCGCGGAGATCAAGAGACGATCCCCATCGAAAGGCTCGCTGGCGCCGGACCTCGACGCGGAGAAGACCGCGCGCGCCTACGCCCTGGGCGGCGCCGCCGCCATTTCATGCCTCACGGATCGAGAGTTCTTCGGCGCCCGGGCGGACGACTTGGCCCTCGCGGTCCGCGCGCGCCTACCCGTCCTTCGAAAGGACTTCCTGATCGATGAAGTTCAAATCGAGGAGAGCGCTTCCCTGGGCGCATCGGCAGTCCTGCTCATAGTGCGCATTCTCGACCCGCCCCGGCTGACCGCGCTTCTGAAGCATGCGGAGTCCCTGGGCCTGGACGTTCTGGTCGAGGCCCACGATGAGGCCGAAATCGACCGCGCCCTTTCTTCAGGCGCCTCCATCATCGGTGTGAACAACCGCGACCTGGGCACGCTGGCGGTTGATCCCGGCCTCGCCCATCGCCTGCGCCCCCGCATTCCCAAAGGCGTCCTCAGCGTCGCCGAAAGTGGCGTGAAGACGCGCGACGACATGAAACGGATTGAAGACGCGGGTTTCGATGCGGTGTTGATCGGCGAAACCCTGGCCGCCAGTTCCGATCCCGCGGCCAAACTCCGTGAGCTCACGGACCGAGCCCGGGAGACTTCGAAGTGACCTGGATCAAGGTCTGTGGCATCACGTCGACCTCCGACGCGGAGGCCGCGATTGAAGCGGGGGTGTCGGCGATCGGGCTCGTGTTCGCGAACTCGCCCCGGCAGGTCGCCCTTCCGAGGGCCCTCGAGATCGCCGCCTTCGTCCGCGGCCGCGTGGAGATCGTCGGCGTCTTCAAGGACGCCATGCAGGTGGAAGCGGTCCACGGCGCTGTTCGCTTCGACCGGGTTCAGATCCATGGACCCGGGCCGCTCAGTGTCGCGGTTCCGGTGTTGCGTGCGATTCGGCCGGAGGAGATCGAAAGACCCGACTCGTTGAACGATGGAGAGATGGCATTGATCGACGGAAGTGAAGGACGCGGACACCCCTTCGACGGGTCTCGGATTCGCTCGAGGCCGGGCCCTCTCGTGATTGCCGGAGGTTTGACTCCCGAGAACGTCGGTGAAGCCATCCTCGCGGTCAGACCCTTCGGGGTCGACGTGTCGTCGGGAGTGGAGAGTGTCCCGGGCCTCAAGGACCCCGAGAGGATGCGTCGCTTCGTCGCGGCGGTGAGGAGGGCTGATGGCGTCCGCTAGCAGGCATGGCTACTTTGGGGCGTACGGAGGACGGTTCGTGCCGGAGACGCTGTCATTCGCTCTCGATGAACTTGCGACCGCGTACGACGACGCCCGGGTCGATCCCGCCTTTCAGGAATGCCTCGACGACCTTCTTTCGAACTACGTGGGCCGAAGGACGCCGCTGTATTTCGCGGAGCGACTGACCGCTCACTCGGGCGGCGCCTCGATCTACCTCAAACGCGAAGACCTGAATCACACCGGCGCTCACAAGATCAACAACGCGATCGGCCAGGCCCTTCTCGCGAAGCGACTGGGCAAGGCGCGAATCATCGCGGAGACGGGGGCCGGGCAGCACGGGGTGGCCGCGGCCACCGCGTGCGCGCTCCTCGGCCTCCCCTGCCGGGTGTTCATGGGAGAGGTCGATGTCGAGCGTCAGCGGCCGAATGTTCAGCGCATGAAACTCCTGGGGGCCGAAGTGATTCCGGTTGCCTCCGGCAGTCGAACGTTGAAGGACGCGATCAACGCGGCCATGCGGCAATGGGTGAGCGACGTTCGCGACACCCACTACCTCGTGGGCTCGGCGGTCGGCCCGGACCCCTTTCCCAGAATGGTCCGCGACTTTCAATCGGTCATTGGCCGCGAAACGCGCGCGCAATGCCTCGATCGTCTGGGCCGCCTTCCCGACATGGTTGTCGCGTGCGTGGGGGGCGGGTCCAACGCCATCGGAATGTTCCATCCTCTTCTCGAGGACCCGGTCGCCCTGGTGGGCGTTGAGGCCGCGGGTCACGGCATCGAAACATCGCAGCACGCCGCCACCCTCGCCAAGGGCCGGCCCGGCGTTCTCCACGGTGCGCGGACGATCCTTCTTCAGGACGAAGACGGGCAGATTCAGGAGGCGCACAGCATTTCCGCGGGCCTCGACTATCCAGGGGTGGGGCCCGAGCATGCCCATCTGCGGGACATCGGCCGGGTCCGCTACGAGAGCGTCACCGACGGCGAGGCTCTCGCGGCCTTCCGTCTCCTGGCCCGGCTGGAAGGTATCGTGCCGGCACTCGAATCGGCGCACGCCGTGGCGTTTGCGATCAAGGCCGCCTCGCCTCTTTTGAGCGAGACCGTGATCGTCGTGAATCTCTCCGGGCGCGGCGACAAGGACCTCGACCACGTCATGGGGCTCCACCTCGAGAACCGGTCATGACCATGGCTTCAGTGTTCGAAACCACCGCGGCTCGCAACGAGATCGCTCTCATTCCGTATGTCACCGCCGGGTATCCATCCTTAGGCGCGTCCCTCGATTTCATTCAGACCGCGGCCGAGGCGGGGGCCGATGCGGTTGAGATCGGCCTTCCGTTTTCCGACCCGGTGGCCGACGGACCGACCATTCAGTTTGCCTCTCACCAGGCCCTGCAGGCCGGTTACCGAACCCGCCCCTTTCTCGCCGCCCTCGCCGCTCGGCCAAAGTCTTGTCCGATCATCGTCATGACGTATCTCAATCCCCTGCTGGCACTTGGCCCGGGTGCCTCTTCCCTCCTGGCCGGAGCGGGCGTTTCCGCCCTCGTGGTGCCCGACCTGCCCGAAGAAGAGGCGGCTTCAATTTCGGAGGAAGCCGCGCGATCTGGAATCGACCTGGTCCTTCTGGTCGCCCCCACCAGTTCGGAAGAGAGTCTGCGCCGGATCGGCGCTCGCTCTCGCGGCTTCGTCTACGTTGTGGGCGTGGTAGGCACCACGGGCGCGCGGCGCGACGCCGATCCGGCGCTGCCGGAGATTTTGAATCGCGTGCGTGCCGCGACCGAACTGCCGCTGGTGGCGGGCTTCGGCCTCTCGGACCCCGCCCACGTTCGGGCGATCACGTCCCACACGGACGGCGCCATCGTGGGAAGCCGCCTCGTGGAGGCCATTCGTCAAGGCGAAGACTTCGCGGCCCTCGTCCGTTCCTTCAAGGCCGCCTGCCGGAAATGTTGACGCTGATGTCCTTCGATGTTCCTCCGAACGACCCGATCACGAAACCCGCGACGAAATCCGATGCCGTGGGCCGCTGCGCCCGAAGAGCCGAGTCCAGTTCACCCCCCAGGTGTAGCCTCGGTGTCGTCATTCTCCGAGGCGGTGGCCGTGTCGCAGCTTCGAGCAAGGGGTTGCCATGAATCGCCGCAGTCTCACCGCTCTCGCACTTTCTCTCGCCCTCATCGCCCCGCCCGGAGCGTCGGGTCAGGCTCCCACGAAGCCGCCCCTGGTTTTTGGCGCCGACGTCAAGCTCGTGGCCGTTCCCGTCTTTGTAACCGATCAGGATGGCAAGACCGTCTCCGGCCTGACGGGCCAGGACTTCGAGGTGGAAGACGGCGGGAAACCTTCGCCGATCCAGGGCTTCCTCGCCATCTCGGGCGACGGGCCGGCGGAGAGCTCCAAGGACGCCGCGGGAGTCGCGGCCTTTCTCTCCTCACGCCGGCAGTTCGTTCTCCTCTTCGATCTGGCGCTCTCCCGGGCGACCGTCATCGAACGGTCGCGGGTGGCCGCGCGGAGGTTTCTGGAGGAGCAGATCAGGCCGGGCGATCTGGTCGGTGTCGTGGCCGCCACCCCGCAGGGGATGAAGACTCTGGTGGGCCTGAGTCCGGATCGAACCCAGGTCATGAGGGCTATAAACGCGGTTGGCCGCGGAGACATGGCCCGCAATCGAGATCCGCTCGGTATTCTCTACGACGCCGGCTTGCAGTCCACCCTGACGGTTTCCGCCGACGCCGAAGGCGGCCAGGCGGCGGCGGAGGAGGATGCGCGCCAGCAGACGTTGCTCCTCGTGCGTCAGCAGCGCCAGGCGTACGCCCAGCAGATCACCCAGTTTCTGGGGGGATTGCAGGGTCTCGCCCGGCAGTTGGACTCGATCCGCGGGCGAAAGAACGTGATCTTCTTTTCGGAGGGGTTCGACACGACCATCCTCACGGGCGCCCAGGGCAAGGAGCAGAGCCAGGCCACGGCAGCGGTGATCAGCGGCGCCCTGTGGGAGGTGGACAGCGATACCTACTTCGGTTCCGCCACCGGACAAAATGCCTTGTCCGGCCTTTTCGCGTCGATGCGCGGCTCCGACGTGGTCATTCACTCCGTCGATCTGGGGAGTGCGGGGGCGGACACCATGGATCTCTCGTCTCAGGAGCGTTCCGTGTTCAACCCCTTGAGCGGTCTCGACTCCCTGGCTGTCTTCGCTTCCAACACGGGAGGACGTTTCCTCAAAGGCGTGACCGACATCGGAGCCGCTCTCACGGACATCGCCGATGCGACCAGGGCCTACTACGTCATCGCGTTCTCCCCCACATCTTCAGAAGTGGGGAAACTCCGGAAGCTGAAGATCAAGGTGAAGCGGCCGGGCCTCAAGGTCAACCATCGGCCAGCCTATTTCGTGCCCGATCCCAAGAAGGCCGACCCTAATCGCCAGGCTCTCCAGGCTTCCGAGATGATCGCTAAAGGGATCTCCGGAGGTCCGATCCGGCTCGCCGCCTACACCCTGCCTTACCGGTCGCCGCAGAATGGAATTGGCGTGCCCATCGTGGTTCAGATTCCCGCCGAGGCGTTCATCGAGCCCTTGAAGCGCAAGCACATCAACCTCGAGCTCTTCGGTTATCTGGTCGACGACCACGGGACGGTCGCCGATTTCTTCGCGGCGACCCCTTCCCTCGACCCGGTCGCCCTGGGCGCCAAGCTCAAATCGGGCGGACTGCAGGTCCTCACCACCTTCGCCGCGGCCGCCGGGAACTACGAAGTCCGCCTCCTCCTGCGCGATCCGGAGTCTCAGACGTTTGGCGCTCTCCGGCTCCCCGTCATCATCCCCAATTTCGCGGCCGCGTCGTTTGTGTCGTCGCCCATGGTCACGGATGATCCCTTCGCCCGGGTGGCGCTTCCCACGGTCACGGCGCGGCATCCCAGCCGGGAGATTCCCTTCCGCATCGACGAGCGGCCGTTTACCGTGGAGGCCGATCCCGTTCTGAAGCGCGGGGCGCCGCGCGAGATCTGCGTGTTCAAGTCTCCTTCCACCGGCGAGGCCCAGGACTTGCGGGTGGTCCTGATCGGCGCCGACGGGATGGAGAAGACGCAAACCGCCGAAGGGCCCAAAGTGTGGCGCGACGCCGATGGCTTCGATCGGGTCGTCTTCACGATCTCCACGAAGGACGTGGCCGCAGGGGAGTACGCGCTCCGGGTGAGCGTCGGTCCGACCACCTCGCTGACCTCGCCTCTTCGCGTCCAGTAGGCGACGGGCCTCGGGCTCTCCGTTCACTCGGAGGCGACCCCACTGGACGCATCGGGGACGCACGGGGGAAGCGACTCCCGCCGCTACAGGATCCGAAGAGAGCGCAGATGCTCCCGGAAACCCGCGCCGAGATCCTGGTGTTTGAGCGCGAGATCGACGGTCGCCTTCAGGAAACCGAGCTTCTGGCCCGCGTCGTACCTTGTTCCCTCGAACTCGTAGCCCAGCAGTCGCCGCCGAGCGGCCAGAGCCCGCAGGCCTGTGGTCAACTGAATTTCCCCGCCCGCGTCGCGGGCGGTGGTGGCGAGGTCTTCGAAGATGTCCGGGGTCAGGACGTACCGCCCCATGATGGCCAGATCCGAGGGCGCGTCCTCGGCCTTCGGCTTCTCGACGAGTTCGTGGAGGAGATGGACGCGCGGATCCAACGGGTCCTGGTCGCCCTTGATCACGCCATAGGCCGAGATGTCCAGGAGGGCAACTTTCAAGAGAGCAATCACGGGGTCGCCGGCGCGCTCGAAGACCTCGATCATCTGGCGAAGCGCCGGCTTGAGGGGAGCGTCGATCAGATCGTCGGGCAGGATGACCGCGAAGGGTTCATCGCCCACCAGATCGCGGGCCGCCAGGACGGCGTGGCCGAGACCAAGGGGCTCTTTCTGACGTATGTACGATACCGAGGCCAGGTCCGACACCTTTCGGGCCTCGCGGAGAAGATCGAGCTTGCCGCGCGCTCGAAGGGTCGCCTCCAATTCGTAGGCGATGTCGAAATGGTCCTCCATCGACGATTTCGACCGCCCGGTCACGATGATGACGTGCTCGATGCCCGAGGCCACCGCTTCTTCGACCGCGTACTGGATGATCGGCTTGTCGACCACGCACAGCATTTCCTTGGGCATGGCCTTCGTCGCGGGCAGGAATCTGGTGCCAAGGCCGGCGGCGGGAATGACGACTTTTCGAACCTTTGGGCGCATCGGGGGGAAAATAGCATCGCTTCATGCAAACGCGTCAGGGTGACGCGACTGCACCGGAGCGGACCTCGGAAGGAAAACACCGTGCTCGAATTGCGCTACGTAGCCGATCACAAGGACCTCATCCTCGCGATGCTCAAGGATCGAGGCGAGGATACGTCGAAGGTTTTCGCCGATGCCGACCCCTGGGACCTCGACTCGAAGCGTCGCGAGATCATCCAGAAGGTGGAAGGGCTCCGGCACAGGCAGCGGCTCGCGGGCGAGGAGATCGCCCGTCTTGGCAAGGCGAAGACGGACACCGCCGGGCTCAAGGCCGGGATGAAGGCGGTGTCTGATGACATCAAGTCCTTCGATGCCGAACTGACGGCTATCGAGCTCAGGCTCAACGATCTCATGCTGATCCTCCCGAACATTCCGGACGGAAGCGTTCCCCGCGGCGATGCTTCCGCGAACACGGTGGTCCGCAGAGTCGGCGAACCCCGGCGCTTCGACTTCGAACCGAAGGGCCACGTCGACATCGGCACCGCCCTGGGCATAGTCGACTTCGAGCGCGCGGCCAAGATTTCGGGGGCCCGCTTCGCCAGCCTGTGGGGAGCGGGGGCGAGGCTCGAGCGGGCCCTGATCCAGTTCATGCTCGATCTCCACACGAAGGAGCGCGGCTACCTCGAGATCGTTCCACCCTATCTGGTCCTGCCTGAAACCCTCGTGGGCACCGGAAACCTTCCCAAGTTCGAGGGCGATCTCTTCAAGACCGGAACCGCGGACCGCGAACTCTACCTTATTCCCACCGCCGAGGTTCCGCTCACCTGCCTGCATCGAGACGAGATCTTCGACCCCGGGGAACTGCCCAAGAAATTCGTGGCCTTCACTCCGTGCTTCAGGTCGGAGGCGGGCTCCTACGGGAAAGATGTTCGAGGCCTTATTCGCCAGCACCAATTCCACAAGGTGGAACTGGTGAAGCTCACCACCGAGGAGAGCTCGATGGAGGAACTCGAAGGGATGGTGAGCGATGCCGAGGAAGTGCTGAAGCGACTGGAACTGCCCTATCAGGTGGTGCTGCTTTCAAGCGGCGACATGGGCTTCGGCTCGGCCAAGACCTACGACATCGAAGTCTGGCTTCCCGGTCAGAACGCCTACCGCGAGATTTCATCCCTATCGAATTGCAAGGATTTTCAGGCGCGGCGCGCGCAGATCAGGTATCGCAAGGAACATGGCGCCAAACCCCGCTTTGCCCATACTTTGAATGGCAGTGGTCTCGCCGTGGGTCGCACCATGGTGGCCCTTCTCGAGAACTATCAGCAGAAAGATGGCACCGTCATTCTCCCGGCGGCATTGCGTCCGTTCATGGGCGGCCTGGAGCTAATTGAACCACGCCGGTCCTGAGCCAATTGAAGCACGCAGAAGACCCCGAATCTGCTAATGTTCGGTTGCGCACAATCAAACTGATCGTCACGCGATATCCTCACGCCGGTTCCGAGGCATCTGTACCTCACCGCTACCCCAATCGTGGAGAAACTTCAATGAAAAGAAAAAACCTGAGCTATCTGAGCGCCCTGACCCTCGCGGTCGCTGCGACCTCCGGATTTGCTCAGACCGCCCCGGCGGGCATGGTCGAGAGCAAGGACGTCAGGACCTGGATCATCACCGTGGATGGCAAGGACTACGAAGCACGTCCTCTGACGCCTACGTTCTCCGGAGATACGGGCCTCTTCCACCTTCCCTCCGCCTATACCCTGGCCAAGGGCAAGTCGGCTTTCAGCATCTATCGCATGAACCTCGACCGTAACCCCAAGGACCTTGACGCGACCACCATCGGCCTGAGCTTCGCCTACGGAGTTTCCAACAAGCTGGAGATCTTCGGCACGTTCGGCGCCCAGCGGAACGACGTCGACATCCGGACCCAGCCCGGATACGTGAACGACTTTCCGCGCGCGGGCCGGCAGACCTCGTCGCCGGGCTGGCAGACGGGTGCTTCCGACGCGATCATCGGCGCCAAGTTCAAGATCCTCGACGACTACGGCCAGGACGGCGTGGGCCTCGCTATCCGGCCGACCATCAAGCTGCCCACCGCTTCGTTCGACAACGGCCTCGGCACCGGCAAGGCCTCGTTCGGAGCCGACCTGATCCTCTCCAAGAGCCTCAACAACCAGGCCGAGATCCACGGCATGGTCGGTTACCAGGTCAATGGCGATCCGGAGGGCTTCGATCTCGGCAACGCGTTCCGCTGGGGCGCCGGGCTCACCGTGCCGGTCTACAGGAAGTTCCAGATGCAGGCTGAAGTGCTGGGCACCAATTACTCCTCCGCGGACTTCGAGCAGATCAACCCCATCGACTTCGTGGTCGGCCCGGTCTTCTATTTTGCCAAGGGCATGTTCGTCCGCCCCGCCTACTCGTACAACATGAAGTTCGAGGGCCTGAGCAACGCCTCCTACAAGAGCTCCTCCGGCATGAACATCTCCATCGGTTACTCGGGTGCGGCGGCCGGGCGCGCCATCTACGTGCCTCCTCCTCCGCCTCCCCCGGCGCCACCCGCGCCGCCCAAGGTCGAGAATCGGCCGCCCACGGTCTCGCTCGATGCCGACAAGACCAATGCCATCACCTGCGACACCGTCCGCCTGCGGGCCAACGCCTCCGATCCGGATGGCGACACCCTCACCTACGCCTGGGCGACATCCGCCGGCAACATCGTCGGTCAGGGCGCGAGCACGACCCTGGAGCCCGGCTGCCTGCCTGCCGGCACCGATGTGACGGCCACGGTCACCGTCGATGACGGTCATGGGCACACCGCTCAGGCGTCCCGGCACGTCATGATCGAAGCGAAGCCCAAGCCCCAGACCGTCACCCGTTCGGTGGGACCGTTCCCGAGTGTTCGCGTGGGTGGGGGCACGCGCCTCAACAACGTGGACAAGTCCGTCCTCGATGACATGGCGACGCGCCTGCGTCAGGATCCGGCGAGCCGCCTCCTCATCGTCGGCCACGCCGAGAAGGGCGAGCCCAAGCCTGACGTTTTGTCCCGCAAGCGCGCCGAAGCAGTGAAGGCGTACATGGTCAAAGAACGCGGCATCGATGCGTCCCGGATCATCACCCGTGGCGCCGGTGCGGGCGGCGGTCGTCGGGCCGAACTCACATTCGTGCCGGATGGAGCGGACATGCCCGGGATGTAGTTCGCAAGGGCCCCTTCAGAGGGGGTCTTCCCGACCGTCAAAAGGGGCGCGGGCTCTCGACTTCACTGTCGATCTCGCGCCTCTTTTCTTTGCCTCTTTGGCGTTTCTTGATCTCGCAGGGGATATAGGTTGAAGATGAGACTTCACGCCGCTTGGAGCAGTTTCGGCTTGATCGCCGCCCTTGGGCTGGCCCCGCCGTCTCACGCGCAGCTGCGCTTCAGCCCGATCGGTCCGCAGGGTGGAGACGTGCGCTCCCTGGCCCGGGACCCGAGCGACCCTAGGCGCGTGTACGCGGGAACGGTGGATGGAATTCTCTACACTTCCCTGAACGCCGGTGCGTCCTGGACTCGACTCGAACCGGGATTTCCGCTCCGAGGCGCGAGTCTCGACGATCTTCTGGTCACGGAAGACGGCGACGTCTTTGCCTCCTTCTGGAAGATCGACGGGACGGGCGGCGGGGTGGCCCGAAGCACCAACAAGGGCGCTTCGTTTCTGATGATCGGAGCGGGCCTGGAGGGCGAGGCGGTGCGCGGCCTCGCCCGGGCCCCATCCAATCCGAGCGTTCTCGTGGCCGTCACCCGAACCGGCGTCTTTCGATCCTCGGACGATGGCGAATCTTTCTCGAGGATATCGCCCCGGGATCACACCGCTTTGAAACTGGTCGGTTCGGTCGCCATCGACCCCCGAAACGACCAGAGCATCATGGTGGGGACCGCCCGCCTCGCCTGGCGAACCGACAACGGAGGCGCCACCTGGCGTCCGATTCAGCAAGGCATGATCAACGACTCCGATGTCATGACTCTGAACGTTGATCGACGTGAGCCCACCACGGTCTTCGCCACGGCCTGCACGGGAATATGGAGATCCAGGAACTCCGGCGGATCGTGGACGAAGGTTCTGGGCATACCGTCGGTGAGCCGAAGAACCCGGGCCTTCGCGCAGGACCTCTCTCGCCCCGACACCTTGTATGCGGGCACCACCGATGGCGTGTACATCAGCGAGGACGATGCCCGGACGTTCGTGCGCACCACCTCTGCCGGCCTGGTCGTGAATGCCCTCGTTTCTCTCGGCGGCGGGCGGGTTCTCGCGGGGGTCGAGGGCGAGGGCATGCTCTTGTCCACCGACTTCGGTCGCACCTGGATTGCCTCGAACGACGGGTTTCGGGAACGTCTGGTCCGGCAGATCCTTCCCGACGAGCCGCGCGGCCGGCTCCTGGCCCTCACCGGAGCCGATGGTCCGAAGAACAGCGCCCTCTTCGAACTGGACAGAAGGCAGGACCTCTGGCGGAGAGTCGAACTGCCTTCCGGTCGGGAGATTCGATCGATGGGCGTGTTCCAGAACGGGCGCATGATCCTGGGCACCGACGATGGCGTTTTCCTGGGTGGGGAAGATGGACCTCCCTGGAGCCGTCTCACCCTCACCATCAGTGGCGCGGACCCTCATCCTCAGGTGGAGGGCATTCATATCCGCGGCGCCCAGGTTTTGGTTGCGACTGACCATGGTTTGTTTGCGAGCCAGGATCGAGGGGCGACCTGGACCCTGCTCCGCTTCGGGTCTACGCGTTCGGTAGTGACGCTCGCCATTGCTCCTTCGGGCCGCGTGGTGGTGGCGACCCCGCTCGGCGTCTACTCCGCCAAAAACGACCTGATGTTCGAGCAGGTCGCGTCCGTGGGAATCCGGGGCCTCAAGCAGCTCGCTTTTGCGCCCGGGAGCGATACGAAGATCTTCGCAGCCACCGCTTACGGCCTCCTGGTGAGTCGGGATGCCGGTCGTTCCTGGTTCGATACCGACACCCCGCTCGGGAGGGTCACGGGCATGACCCAGCACGCGAATGGACGAACCATCTTCGCCGCGGATGCGGACATCAAGACGGTGTTCGTTTCGGAAGACGGAGGTCAGAATTTCTGGCCCATCAAGGCCCATGGACTCTCCTCCCAACGGACCTTCGCCCTGGCCATCGAGTCCGGATCCGCTCAAGAAGGCCCGGTGGTCCTTCTCGCGGCCTCGGGGGGCGGCCTTCTGGAGGCCCGCATTGGCGAATCCGAGACGGCGGAAAAGAGGAGGCCATGAATGTTCTTCTCTCTGGCCTCGTCTATTTCCTGGCCGTCTGGGCATGGCCCGCGAGCTCGCAACCGCCGTCGCGCTCACCCACGCCAAAGCCCGGAGCCTCCGCCGATCTGGCCGGCTACATCGTCAGTCTCGAAGAGCCCGGGCGGGCTGAATGGCAGAGACCCGAGGAAGTGATCCGCGCCCTGAGACTCAATTCCGCGGACGTCTTGTGCGATGTGGGATCGGGCCCGGGATACTTTGCCCTCCGCGCCGCGCGCCGCCTCGAGCCCTTGGGTTGGGTCTATGCCGAGGATGTCGAGGCTTCGATGATCGACGCCCTCCGCGATCGAGTCTCCCAGGCCCGGCTTGCCAACGTCACTCCCATCCTGGGCTTGCCCGACGACCCGCTCCTGCCGAAGGCCGCTTGCGATGTGATCCTGGTGGTGAACACGTACCACCTCTTTCCGAACGGTCCGGCATTCCTGCGACGGCTGGCCAAGTCGCTCCGGGCGGGCGGGCGACTTGTGAACATCGACTTCCACAAACGCGACACCCCTCAAGGGCCGGTGGTCGCCCGGCGGGTGGCGAGAGAGGCGTTTCTTTCGGACGCGCAAAGGGCGTCGTTCAAACTGGTGGCGGAGGAGAAGTTTCTTCCCTATCAGTACTTTCTCGTCCTCAAGCCCACGCGCTGATCTCGCGCGGCCACGGCCCCCTCGACGGAAAGCTCAAGGGGTAAGCGTCTTGAACATGACAAACGCATTTACGAACCCAAGGCGTTGATGGCGAAAAGCACCGGGGAGCGTGCCCACCACCGAGAAGCCGAGCTTCTGCCACAAGCCAACGGCTCTTTCGTTTGTGGCTACCACCAGATTGAACTGCATGGCGCGGAAGCCCATGGAGAGGGCCTCGGCTTGCGAGTGCTCGCACATGGCGGATGCAACCCCCCGGCCCCTCGCCTCCGGCGCAACCACGTAGCCGCAGTTGCACACATGCGAACCCAGACCAGGCTGATTGGGCTTGAGGAAGTATGTGCCGAGAACAAGCCCCGTGCTTGAACAAGCGACGAAGGTCGCGGCCGGAATCTCGACCCAGGCCCTGTGAATCTCAGCTTCAGTGCTCTCGGGCGGAAAGGCGTACGTATCGCCGGCCAGAAACGTGTTGTGCAGGAGCGGCCAGACGGCTGGCCAGTCTCGTTCTTCGAAGGGACGAATGTGGGGGACTGCCATCTGAACCTGTAGTGAACTTGAACGATCCGAGGTCTCCTCGGATGTGATCGCGAACGGGAGTACCTCGGCGCACCCCCGCGACTAGGGAAGGAAGCGGGACAGCCAGGGCAGCTTCGAGAGATCCGAATAAAGAATGAACACCATGAGAGCCATCACCAGGACGAAGCCCGCGTTCATGAACACCAGCTTGATCTTCTCGGATAGATCGCGCCTTATGACGATCTCGACCAGCAACACCGCGATATGGCCGCCGTCCAATGGGGCCATGGGGAAGAGGTTCAAGACGCCGACCGAGATCGACAGCAAAGCGATGAGGAAGAGCACCTGCACCGGGCCGCTCCGGGCCGCCTCGCCCGCGGCCTGGGCGATGCCGATGGGTCCCGAGAGAGCCGATTTTGCGGCCACCCGGAAGGTGAGGAGCTGCTTGAGCAGGCCCACCATCTGCTTGGTCCGGTCCCAGGTCTCGCGCCCGGCCTCCTGCACCGCGCGGACGAATCCGAACTTCTTCACCACATAGGACTCGCCTATTCCGATGGCTCCGTTCACGGGCACGATGCTCAGGGTCAGGCGCTCTGACCCGCGCAGGATCTCGAAGACCACCGGAGCGCTCCCCGCGGCCCGCACTCGAGTTCGAACGTCGTCGAAGGACTGCAGAGGCTGGCCGCCGACCTTGAGCAGCCCGTCCCCTGACTTGATTCCGGCCGCGGCCGCGGGCTTGCCCGCGACCACCTCGCCGATCCGGACCAGAGGGAACACGCCGATGTCGCCCATCCGTTCGTCCACCATCCGCGAGCGCATCATCATGGAGATCCGCTCGGTCCCGCGGGCGACCTCGAGGGAAATGTCGCGATTTGGGCGCATCAGGATGCCGAGTTGAACTTGCTCCCAGTCTTCCGCGGGTTCACCGTCGAACCGCGTGATGGTGTCGCCCGGTTCGAGGCCGGCGAGGGCGGCCGGGGAACCCGCCTCGATCGCCCCAATGGTGGGCATCTCGAAACGCACGCCCGGCATGCCCACGCCCAGCATGAAGATGATCGTGAAAGTCAGCACGGCGAGGACCGCGTTCATGGCCGGGCCCGCGAAGTACACGATCAGTCTCTGCCACCGCGGCCTGGACGTGAAGTCGTCGCCATCCCCGCGCGGCGCCGTATCTTCGGAGATCACGTCGTCCGGCTCGCCCTCGAGTTTCACGTAGCCGCCCAGGGGAATGAGGGAGACGCGGTAATCGGTATCGCCGCGCTTGAAACCGAAGAGCCGCTTGCCGAAGCCGAACGAAAAGATGAACACGCGCATTCCGAAAGCCTTGGCCAGGAGGAAATGGCCCGACTCGTGGAAGAAGATGATGATGCCGAGGACGACGATGAGAGCGAAGGTGGAGTTGGCGAAGCTGCCGATGGCGTCCATCAAATCAGGGAGTTCCAATCATGGGAGGAAAGACCGTGGAGTCTAGTTGGGAAGATGTGAAAGGGAGGCGAGGGGTTAGCCCCTGACCCGATGCCCTGCGCAGGATCGTCGAGCTTCCTCGCGCGCGGACCGATCGGCGGCGAGAACGGCGTCCAGGGTGGTCGCTTCGCAAGGTGCGTGTTTCGACATCACCTCGTCCACCACCTGGGTGATGGCGGGAAAGGGGATGTCGCGGTCGAGGAAGGCTTGAACCGCCACCTCGTTCGCGGCATTCAGGGCGGCGGGCGTCGTCCCTCCTCGACGGAGCGCCCTTCGCGCCAGACCCAGGCTCTCGAAGCGGCCATGATCCGGGGGCTCGAAGCTCAGCGCAACCGCGGTCGAGAGATCTAGGGGCTCGAGTGGCGAGGCCCAGACCTCCGGGAAGCTGAGCGCGTATTGAATGGGAATTCGCATGTCCGTGCGACCCAGTTGAGCGAGTACCGTGCCGTCCACGAACTCCACCATCGAATGAACCACGGACTGGGGGTGAACCACGACCTCGACCCGGTCTCCGGGAATCCCGAACAGCCAGTGGGCTTCGATGATCTCGAGCGCTTTGTTCATGAGGGTCGCAGAATCGATGGTGATCTTCCGGCCCATTCGCCAGGTGGGGTGATTGAGCGCCTCTTCGACCGTGATCGCGGCGAACGTCGACGCCGGGCGCTGGCGAAACGGACCGCCCGAGGCCGTGAGCCAGAGTTTCGAGACGCTCGCGATGTCCCGCGCGACCAGGCACTGGTGCAGCGCGCAGTGCTCGGAGTCGATGGGCAGGAGTCTGGTGCCCCGCGCCTGTTGCTCGCGGGTCATGATCTCGCCGGCCATGACCAGGGTTTCCTTATTGGCGAGAGCCACGTCCTTGCCCGCCTGAATGGCGGCAAACGTGGGAACGAGGCCGACCGCACCTACCGCCGCCGCCACCACGAGATCGGCCTCCGGGGCGGTCGCGACCGCGGTCATGCCGGCCTCACCCACCTCCACGTCGATGCCGGAAAGGTCCACCATCCCCCTGAGGGCCTGCCTTGCTTCTTCGGTCGCGACCGAGGCAACCCGGGGCTTGAACGCAGCAATCTGGGCCGCTAGTCCTTTTGCATCATTCCCGGCGGACAGTCCGACCACCCGAAATCGATCCGGAAACGCGCGAATCACCGCGAGGGTATTGGTCCCGACGGAACCAGTGGAGCCGAGAATGGAAATGGTTTTCATGAACGAAGATGAGGCGAACGTAGCACAAGGCGGCTGCCTCTTAGGCGATACTTGGCGAACTGTATGCCTCTTTGCATTGGCGTTCTCAAGGAAACACCGGACGGCGAAAGACGTGTCTCGCTGGTACCGGGCGATCTCAAAGCCATCAAGGCGCTCGGGGCCGAGGTGATGATCGAGGCGGGAGCGGGCACGGCGTCCGCCTATCCCGACGCGGCCTACGCGTCGGCGGGTGCCGGCATTGCGAAATCCCGCGCCGAGCTCCTCGCGGCCGCCCAGATCGTCCTCTACGTCTCGCCCCAGACCGGTCTCTCCGGTCCGGGCCGGAGCGGCCAGCTCTTCATCGGCCTGGGCGACGCGCTTTCCAAGCCGGCCCCGCACGCGGCCATCGCGAAGAGCGGCGCTTCCACCCTGGCCCTGGAGCTCGTCCCGCGCATCACCCGCGCCCAGTCGATGGATGTGCTGTCCTCGATGGCGACCCTTCTCGGCTACCGCGGCGTTCTGCTCGGCGCCGACGCCCTGCCCCGCGTTTTCCCCCTGATGATGACCGCCGCGGGCACCCTGGCTCCCGCGAAGGTCCTGGTCATGGGCGCGGGTGTGGCCGGCCTCTCTGCCATCGCGACGGCGAAGCGCCTGGGGGCTTCCGTCATGGCCTACGACGTGCGCGCGGCCGCGAAAGAACAGGTGGCCTCGCTCGGGGCCAGGTTCCTCGAGATCGAAGTGGACTCGAAGGAAGCCGAGGGCGCGGGCGGCTACGCCAAGGCGGTGAGCGAGGACTTTCTCGCCCGCCAGCGCGCGGCCATGCTGAAGGCCGTCTCGGACTCCGACGTGGTGATCACCACCGCGGGTGTTCCGGGCAAGAAAGCGCCCGTTCTCGTGACCCGCGCCATGGTCGAAGCCATGCACCCGGGCGCCGTGGTCGTCGATCTGATGGCCGAAAACGGCGGCAACTGCGAAGTCACGAAGCCCGGCGAGACCGTGACGGTAGGTGGCGCGGTCGTCCTCGGTCCGACGAACGTCGTTTCCCACCTCGGCGGCCACGCGAGCCAGATGTTCTCCAGAAATCTCCTGAACCTCCTCAAGCTCATCGTCAAGAAGGGCGAGATGGTCCTCGACACCAAGGACGAAATCATTCGCGAGGCCCTGGTGGCCCAGGGCGGCGATGTGGTTCAGCCCCGTGTGCGAGAGGCCCTCGGGCTTCCCGCACCCGCCGCTTCCTGAGCCGTTCCTCCAAAGCAACCTCTTCCCCTCAGGATCTAACCGAAAGTGGAGCCTTCAAGCATGACCCACGCACCTGACCTTCTGTCCTCACTGTATGTCTTCCTGCTCGCGACCTTCGTGGGCCTGGAAGTGATCAAGCGGGTGTCCCCGCTCCTCCACACCCCCCTCATGTCCCTCACCAACGCGATCTCCGCGATCTCCATCGTGGGCGCCCTGATCATCACGGGGAAGGCGGAGACGCCGCTCTCGACCATCCTGGGCATGGCCGCAGTCACCGCCTCCATGATCAACGTGACCGGCGGCTACCTCATCACCTTCCGCATGATCAAGATGTTCAAGAGAAAGGGAGCGCAGAAGTGAACGAGACGTTCATTCCTATTGCGTATCTCGCCGCTTCCGCGGCGTTCATCCTCGCCCTCAAGTGGCTTTCCAGCGTTCCCACCGCGATGCGAGGGGTCATCGTCGGCTGCATCGGCATGCTCCTGGCCATCGGCGGCACCCTGCTCTCGCCCGAGATCGTGACCTATCAGAACATCGGCATCGCCCTCGTTCTCGGCACCATCATCGGCGTGCCCATGGCCCTGATGCCCATGACCGCAGTGCCCCAGCGAACCGCCCTCTCGCATGCGTTCGGCGCGCTCGCCGCCGCACTCGTGGGCGGCGCCGAGTACTCCCTGCGGTACACCACCGTTGATCGATTCACCATGTTCGCGCTGGTGATCGAAGTGCTTCTCGGCTCCCTGACCTTCAGCGCCAGCCTGATGGCCTTCGGCAAACTGCAGGAGATCCTTCCCCAGCGCCCCATCACCTACAAGGGCCAGAACTTCGTGAACCTTGGAATCCTGGCGGTGGCTCTTCTCCTTGGCGTGGGCCTGGTGCTGAATCCGACCAACACCACGTTGTTCCCGGTCATGGTGATCCTCGCCTTCACCTTCGGCATCATGCTGATCGTTCCGATCGGGGGCGCCGACATGCCCACGGTCATCGCCCTGTTGAACTCCTACGCCGGCCTTTCCGCGGCCGCCATGGGTTTCGCCCTCGACAACAAACTCCTGATCATCGCGGGCTCCCTCGACGGGGCTTCGGGTCTGATCCTTTCGATCATCATGTGCAAGGCCATGAACCGCTCGTTCGCCAACGTGCTCTTCGGCGCCTTCGGCCAGATTCAGACCGGTCCCGCCGGCAAAGTGGAGGCGAAGCCGGTCAAGAGCGCCACCAACGAGGAAGCCGCCTCCATTCTGGCCAACGCGAGCCTGGTCGTGATCATCCCCGGCTACGGCATGGCGGTGGCGCAGGCTCAGCACAAGGTGCGCGAACTGCACGACACCCTGACCAAGAAGGGCGTCAAGGTGGTCTTCGCCATCCATCCCGTGGCCGGCCGCATGCCCGGGCACATGAACGTCCTGCTCGCCGAGGCCGACGTGCCCTACGACAAGCTCCTCGAGATGGAGGAGGCGAACAGCGAACTGCCGGAGGCCGACGTCGCTCTGGTGATCGGGGCCAACGACGTGACCAACCCCGCGGCCCGGCACGATACGAACTCGCCCGTCTACGGCATGCCCATCATCGACGTCGACAAAGCCCACGTGGTCATGGTCATCAAGCGCTCCATGAATCCAGGGTTTGCCGGGATCGACAACGAGCTCTACACCATGAACAAGACGCTCATGCTCTTCGGCGACGCCAAGGCCGTGGTCGGCGAACTGGTCAAAGAGGTCGCGGCGGCGGAGTAGCGCGCCGTGCTGCAAGAGGGGCAGCCGGCGGCCCCTCGCGGACCGGACTCGAGCCCGCCTCCGCCTACCGGGCGAGCCGTTAGCCACCATAGACTCCAGAGCTATGACATCTTTTTCAGGCGGCCGACGCCTGCCCGCCTCTCTGGCCGCTCTGGCGGTTTTGTGCCTTGCGTCCGGTTGTTCACCCCAGACGACCAAACCGGTCCGGCGGGCCGCGGAACGGGTGTTCGTCATCGGGTTCGATGGCCTGGACCCAACCCTCACCAGCAAGTTCATGGCCGAAGGGAAACTGCCCAATCTGCAGAAGCTGGCCAACTCCGGGACCTACCGGACTCTGGGCACGACCCAGCCCTCCGAGTCGCCGGTCGCGTGGGCGAGTTTCGCGACGGGGGTCAATCCGGGCAAGCACAACATCTACGATTTCCTGGTCCGGGATTTCGACACCTACATGCCCGATCTGGCCATGGTGAAGAAGGAGCCGCCGCAGTTTCTGTGGGGCATGATTCCCACGAGGGCGCCCAAAGCCATTTCGACCCGTGGAGGCACCTCGTTCTGGATCGACGCCGGCCGCGACGGTGTAAAGAGCATCGTCCTGACCGTCCCCGTGACCTTTCCGCCCGAAAGCATCGAGCATGGAGAGATGCTGGCCGGCCTTCCCCTCCCCGATATTCGCGGCACGGTGGGAACTTTCTACTACTGGTCCACCGACCTGTCGTCTTTTGAAGAGGGGAGTCCGGAATTCGGCGGCTACCTGAAGCGTCTCCTCTTCGATGGCAGCGCCTCGAAGACCTTTCTCCGCGGACCGGAGAGCCCGATCCTGAAGCAGGAAGAAGCGGCCCTGCGCGCGAAACAGAAGACGGGGGAACTCTCCGAAAGCGAACAGGCCCGCTTGACCGCCCTCAAGGATTCCAAAGACGTCAACGTCCCGATCTCGATCAACTGGGTTGAGAAGTCGGGGAAGGTCGACTTCGAAGTCCAGGGCACGAAGCTGTCCCTCAAGCAGGGTGAGTGGAGCGGATGGGTTCCTTTGACGTTCTCCGTGAACGCTCTCATCAAGCTTCACGCCATGACCCAGTTCTACGTTCAGAAAGCGGACAGCGAACTCCAGATCTATGCTCACCCGGCGAACCTCGATCCGCGGGATCCTCCGATCGCCATCAGCAAGCCCGATGCGTTCGCCCAAGACCTCGTGAAGAAGCTGGGCCTTTACCGGACCATCGGCTGGGCCGAGTCGATGGACAAGTCGTTGCAGGAACTGCGGACGGATGAAGCGTCGTTTCTGTACGATGCGGACAAGGCCTTCGATGATCGCGCGAGACTGATCTTCGAAAACCTCAAGCGTGACGACTGGGACCTCTTCGTGGCTGCGATCGAGACCACCGATCGGGTGTCGCACATGTTCTTCCGCCTCATCGATCCCTTGCACCCGATGTACGACAAGGACCTGGCGGCCCGCTACGGCGACGCCATCGAAAAGGTCTACCGCCGGGCCGACGCGCTGGTCGGGAAGATCCAGGAGAAACTCCCGAAGAACACCACGCTGATGGTGATGTCCGACCATGGATTCCATACTTTTCGCCGCGGGGTGAACCTCAACACCTGGCTGGTCCAGAACGGTTACATGGTTTTTGACGGTCAGGAGAGCCCCAAGAAAGGGCTCGACGACCTGTTCGGCCGGGGTCAGTTCTGGGAGGGTGTTGACTGGTCACGCACCCGCGTTTATGCGGTCGGCCTGGGCCAGATCTACTTCAACCTGAAGGGCCGCGAGGGGCGAGGCATTGTTTCCCCCGGAGCCGAGTACGATGCTCTTCAATCCGAGATCGCGAGCAAGCTGGTCACCCTCAAGGATCCCGACGACGGGGCCCAGGTTTTTAGGTCCGTCTACAAGCGGGACGACATCTACAAGGGCGAGTTCCTCAGAAACGCCCCCGACCTTCAGGTCGGGTTCAACGACGGGTACCGCGTGGGCTGGCAGGACACCATGGGGGGTGTCCAGCGAACCGTAGTGGAGAACAACAATCGCAAGTGGAGCGGCGACCATTGCGCCACCGCCACCGAGATCAGCGGCGGCGTCTTCTTCTCGTCGCGCAAGGTGGCGAGTGAATCGCCGCACATCATGGACCTCGCCCCCACCATTCTCGATCTGCTCGGCGTGCCTCTGCCCAAGGACTACGACGGAAAACCGCTGCGCTGATGTCGAGGGCGATCGCGACACTTCTGGCCCTTGTCGCGATCACCTCCTCGGGCGTCCCCGCGTGGCGGGTTGAGACCCGGGCCGCTTCGGCGCCGCCGAGGTCGAAGTCTCAAGCGGCGCCAAGGTCCGGTCCGAGGACCCCCACGCCCGGCCCGGCCCGGCCATCGACTCCGAGCCCGAAGCCGAGTCCAACCCCCGCCGGACTCGAAAGCGACACCGGTCCTTCCGAGTCGGATGCGGCGAAACTCGCCAGAGTTCGAGCCCGACGCCAGGCGGTGGAGCGAGAGATCCTGAAACTGCAGAGCCAGACCGAGTCCACCCTTCGGGATCTCGATTCGATCGACCTCGATCTGCGACTGGCTGCTCATGAACTCGATGAAGCAGCCCTGGAGTTCAAAGAGACCACGCGACTCCTCGATGCAACTCTCAGGGACGTGCAGATCACCAGGAACGAAATCGAAGCGGCCCGCCCCCGGGTTCGGAAGAGCATTGTCGCCCTCCACAAACTCGGGGAACTCGGCTACGCCCGTCTCCTCTTTTCCCTCGATGATCCCGCCGACATGCTTCGCGGCTTTCGCTACGTCTCCAGGATTGCGAGCGCCGACGCGGCCCGGATCCTGGAGTTCCGAACCAGTCTCACCAGGCTCAGCGGCCTCGAGGCCAAGCTGAAGAAGCGCACCGCCGAAAACCTGGACACCCGGCGTCGGCTGAACCAGGCCCGGAGCCTGCTGTCTGCCCGCAAGGCGCACAAGGAAATGCGCGTGGAGGAGATCGCTCGAGAGCGGCAGCTTCAGGAGCAACTGGCCGAGGAATATCAGAAGCGAGAGACGGAGTTGCTCCGCCTGTTGGGCGAGTCCGGGGCGGTCGGTCCTTCCGGGCCGGTGGCCGGGCCGGACGTTCCGCCCAAAGCCGCTCTGGAGGCTGACCTTCCCCTGCGGGGTCGCCGAGGCGACCTTGCCTGGCCGGTGAGCGGAACCCTGCTCCGGAGATTCGGAGTCGAGCGTGACCCGAAATTCGGCACCCAAACGGTTCAGCAGGGCATCGAGATCGATGCGTTTCCGGAGGTTGAAGTGCGAGCCGTGTATGCGGGCCGCGTCGTCTTCGCCGATCAGTTCGTCGGGTACGGTCTCCTCGTGATCGTCGACCACGGTCATCGCGAGCACACCCTCTATGGGCGATTGGGGGAACTGCGGGTCTTACCGGGCGACGACGTCGCCGAAGGCTCGCTCCTTGGCCTCCTCCCCAACACCCGGGTCACCGGGTCCGGTCTCCATTTCGAGGTTCGAGCGCAGGGGAAGCCAGAAGATCCGCTGGAGTGGCTGAGGAAGCCCTGATCGAGCCTCATACCTATAATCCCTCCATGACTTCGCGCAGCCGGTTCGCTCTGTCTCTGGCCTCGACCGTCGTGGTCTTGTTTCTCGCGTCGGGACCCCTCATGCGCCGGGCGCTCGGTGACACGGGATATACCCAACTGTCGATCTTTCACGAAGTGGTTTCGATGGTTCGGCAGTCCTATGTCGACCCCGTAAATATGGATCGAACTCTGGACGCGGCGCAGAGCGGCCTCCTCGAAGCCCTGGACGGGGACAGCGGCTATCTGGACGCCGACGAGTTCAAGGCCCTCCAGGGGGGCGCCCACGCCTCCGCCGAGACGGGCATCGTGCTGGGACGCCGCTTCGGCTTCTTGACGGTCGTGGCCACTCGGCCCGGGTCTCCAGCGCGCAAATCGGGAATCAAGGCCGGCGATTTCATCAAGACCATCGATGGAAAGCACACCCATGGTCTGACCGTGGTCCAAGGGGAGCGACTTCTCGGCGGCGAGCCGGGAACGATGGTGAAACTGGCCGTTTTCAAATCGGGAACGGACACCGTCGATAGTGCTCTGGTCCGAGAGAGGCCCGTGCCCTCTCCTCCCGTGTCCCGGCTCCTGGAGGGCGGCATCGGCTACATCGCGGTTTCAGAAGTGGGCGATGGCGTCGCCCTCACCCTCAAGGCCTCGATCGCCGCCTTGCAGGCTCAAGGCGCGCACTCTCTTGTCCTCGATCTGCGAAGCTCGGCCAGCGGCCCCCTCAGAAACGCGGTGGCCCTGGCTGAGCTGTTCGTGAGGGGAGGGGTGGTGGCTAAGCTCGCCTCGCGCCTCGGGCCCGAAGAGATTCTGGTCGCGAACGAGGCCGCGAGGGTCTTTGCCGGTCCCCTGGCCCTTCTGGTCGATCGGGGCACCGCGGGCGCCGCCGAGATCGCGGCCGCCTGTCTTCTCGACTCGGATCGGGCTACTGCGTTTGGCGAGAATACGTTCGGTCGCGCGGGGATTCAGAAGCGGATCCCCCTGGAGAGCGGCGGGGGCCTGGTCCTTACGGTCTCCCGTTACCTGACCCCCAAAGGACTGCCGATCAATGGAAAGGGGCTCCTGCCCAAGACCCCGGTTCGAAACCCCGATTCGCCTGATGCGATCGGCGCGCCGGGCAAGGACCCCGTGCTCGACAAAGCGGTGGAATCCTTGAAGGCGGCCACCCCAAAAGCGGCGGCTTAGCCGGCGGCGGCTTCGTTCCGGCCGTGGCCGCACGCATCCTGAAGCCGCGTATCTCCCGAAAAGACATGACCGCGCGAATTCCCGCCATCAAGGTCCTCCTCCTTCCCAAGGACACGAATGCGTTAGGAACAATTTTCGGTGGAGTGATCCTGTCGCATATCGACCTCGCGTCGGCGGTGGAGGCGAGGAAGTCGGGTGCCCATCGATACGTGACCAAGGCCATGCGCGAAGTCGAGTTCCATGCCCCCGTGTTCC
Source organism: Vicinamibacteria bacterium (assembly GCA_031412915.1). Taxonomy (GTDB): domain Bacteria; phylum Acidobacteriota; class Vicinamibacteria; order Fen-336; family JAGNNV01; genus JAGNNV01. The sequence continues at coordinate 31,734 of JANODX010000074.1, forward strand.
TGGGCGACATCGTGAACTTCTTCACGGAGACCACGAGGATCGGCCGCACCTCCATCACCGTGAAGGTGAGTGTCGAAGCCGAACGTTGGGGGGCCGGAGAAGGAGAGCGGGTTCAAGTCACCGAGGCCGAGGTCGTCCTGGTCGCCGTGGATCGGAACGGCCATCCGACCCCGATTCGCCGCGATGGTGAAGCGAATTCATGACCGACCGGATTCGCGTCGGCATCCTTTTGGGCGGCGCTTCCGAAGAACGCGAAATCTCTCTGGCCTCGGGTTTGATGATCGCCGAGCACCTGCCGGAGGATCGGTACGAGGTCCGCCTCCTCGACACCCTCGCCCTCATGGCCCAACATCCCGGGCTGCCTCCGGCGCTCCGGGACAAGGCGATCGCCCTTCAAGAGTCAAGGCCGCGCCGATTCCTGCCCTCGCCCGAGGGCCTCTCCGCCGCCATGCAGGACCAGGCGGAGCGCGCGGAGGCCCTGGCCCAGCCGGCTTCGCAGGCCCTCGCCCGTCAAGGCGAATCGGGGATTGACGTCGCGTTTCTGGCCCTCCACGGGAAGTACGGCGAAGACGGGACCCTTCAGGGTTTTCTCGAACTGATCGGAATCCCCTACACCGGCTCCGGCGTCCTCGCCTCCGCCCTCGCCATGGATAAGGTGATGGCCAAGGGAGTGATGTCCGCGGCGGGGATTCCTCTGCCCCGGGGCGTTCATATCTCGCGCGCGGACCTGACTCGCGATGGCTCCGGGGCCATCGCCGGGGCGAACGGCTTGTTGCCCGCGGTGGTGAAGCCGTCGAAGCAGGGATCGAGCGTCGGCATGTCCCTCGTCGATTCTCCCAATGCCATGGAGGTCGCGGTCCGGGTCGCCTTGGATCACGACGACGAAGCCTTGGTCGAAGAGCGCATCTTCGGCACGGAGATCACGGTGGGCGTTTTGGGCGTGGTCGGCAGTTCGGATCTCCAGGCTCTTCCCGTGGTCGAGATCGTTCCCAAGCGGCCGTTCTTCGATTACCAGGCCAAATACGATCCCGACCAGTGTGACGAAATTTGTCCGGCCCGGATTTCCGAAGAGGTGACAAGGAGCGCGCAGGCCCTGGCGCTGCGGGCCCATCGCAGCCTGGGGTGCCGCGGGTACTCGCGCACGGACCTCATCCTGGGTCCCGCCGGGCCGGTGGTGCTCGAAGTCAACACTCTTCCGGGATTGACGGTGAACTCACTGCTGCCCAAGGCGGCGGCCGCGGCAGGGATTCCCTTTGGGGAGTTGCTCCACCGAATCGTGAGCCTCGCTCTCGAACCGAAGGCCTAGCGGAACCTCACCGATTTGTCGAACTGGTTGTAGAAGCGAACCACCGCGCTGAGGCTCGTCTCCTCGCCTTGCAGAGAGAGCCGGGTCGAGCCTTCCATACGTTCTGAATTGAGACCCGGGTCGGTGGCGACCACGAGGGTTATCTCTTTCGCCGAAAGCGGCACATCCTCGAGGACGATGTTTTCGACACGCTTCCAGCGCATGAACGAGTTGGCGCCCATGAAGCGGATGGCGAAGTCCCGGTAAGGCCGGTCATCGACCAGAACCTGGGCAAAGAGGGCGCTGATCTGAGAGCCCGTGGAAGGCTGTGACGCTTCGACCTCGAGATTGATTCGCGTGCGGGACGCGCGTTGAGCCGCGGGAGGCGCCGTACGTTCTTCCGCGCCGGGGGAGGGCGCCTTACCGGAGGTTCCCTCAATTGCCTCGAGCTGACGACGAACCTCGGCCAGAGCGGCCTGGCGCTCCTGTCGGTTGCGGGGGGTTGGGTTCATCAACGCCCGTCTCTGCGCGGGCGTCAATTGCTCCTTGATGTCCTTCAGCGTCGGAGACGAGGGCGCGACGTTCGGGCCAGGAGTGGCGGCGGCGCCGGACGATGGCTCGGCGAGGGGCGGAGGGTTCTCCGGGATCGGCGTTGTAGGCCCGCTCGTCGAGACGTAAGGAGTCGTCGAGGCGGCGATCTGGGGCGTTGGAGCGGGAACAACCACCGTGGTTTGCGTCGACTGGAAATAGCGGTAGCCAAGAAAGACCGCGGCCGCGGCCATCAGACCAAGGCCCAGGATTACAAACGCCGCGATGGCCATTCCCGAACCGGCGAGCGGGGCCGCCTTCGCAGGCTTGACGACCACCTCGGTCGGACCGGCCACGGTTCGACTGGTCGCCGAAACGCCCGCCGCAGGCATGTCCGGAACCGTTTTCGGAACAAGTGCTTCCAGCACGGAGGTGGCGACGATGGAGTCGGTCGAAGTGGTGGCCGCGGTAATCGCCCGGGCAAAGGCGGTGGCGGTGGGCCAGCGGGCGGCGGGATCCTTCGCGGTGGCCCGGAGGATCGCGCGGGTCACTTCTTCCCTGACTTCCGACACGGGCGGCAGGGGCATCGGTTCGCTCGCCTGCTTCATCAGCACGGCCACCGGAGTGTCCGCGGAGAAAGGAACCTGTCCGGTGAAGAGCTCATAGGCCACGATGCCAAGGGCGTAGATGTCGATCGATTTGTCGATCGATTTTCCGAGGGCCTGCTCGGGCGCCATGTACTGTGGCGTGCCCGTGATCATGCCCGTCGCGGTCATGTGCGCGCTCGCCTCGACCATCTTGGCGATGCCGAAGTCGGCGAGATACACGCGCCCGGAATCGTCCAGCAGGACGTTCTGAGGCTTCACGTCGCGGTGGATCACGCCTGCGCTGTGGGCGTAGTCGAGCGCGTCGGCGACTTCCTTGAGGATCCGAGCGCTTTCGGACGGCGCCAGGCGGCCTCGCTTTATTCGTTGCGACAGCGATCCCCCGGAGATGAGTCGCATGGCCATCCACGGGGTCCCACTCTCCGCGTCGATGTCGTAGGCGAAGATGGGGATGATCTGCGGGTGTTCGAGACGAGCGACGGTCTGGGCCTCACGCCGGAACCGCTCCGCGAACGTCGGATCGTGAAGGAACTCGGGGGGCAAGACCTTGAGTGCTACGTAGCGGTCGAGAGACGCTTCGTACGCTTTGAAGACGCTCGCCATTCCGCCGCGACCGACGGGCTCGATGATTCGGTAGGGACCGAGGTTGCTGCCGGCAGTGAGCACCATTCCATGAGACTACACCGCCCATCTTCGACCCGTCCAAGTCCTTCTCTTCCGGTCACCATGGAGCCTCTTGAATATTCGCTTTTATTTCGCCTATACTCCGATTCCGTGAACCCCACTCCCCGGCAAAAACAGATCCTCGATTTCGTGGGACGCTCGATTGAGCGTCGCGGCTTTGCCCCTTCCATTCAGGAAATCTGCGACCATTTCGATCTCGCCTCCACCGCGACTGTGCACAAGCACCTCAAGAACCTGGCCGCGCGCGGTCTGCTCACTCGCGAATCACATCGCTCTCGTGCCCTCGAGATCCCAAACTCGAGCACGGGCGAAAGTGTGGAGATTCCTCTTCTCGGGCGGGTGGCGGCTGGACTTCCTATCGACGCCATCGCCACCCCCGGTTCGGTTTCGATCCCGGCCGACTGGCTGGGGCGGGGGGAGAGATTCGCGTTACGGGTCCGCGGGGATTCGATGATCGACGCTCATATCGAGGATGGAGACGTCGTCGTGCTCGAGCGGAGAGAGACGGCGCGGGATGGCGATACCGTCGTGGCCCTCATCGACGATTCCGAAGCCACGCTCAAAGTCTTTCGGTCCCAGGCCGACGGTCGAATCCGGCTCGAGCCCAGAAACGAAACGCTTAAACCGATGCTCTTCGAGGCCGGCCGAGTGAGAGTGCAGGGTGTGGTGGTCGGCGTCCTGCGTCGCTACGACCGAAGGGCCTGAAGCCTCGGTCTCACGGAAGAGTCGCCAAAGAGACTCCGCCTTCGGTGACGGGGGTGGCTTGGGCCACTAAGATCCCTGGACGGAAGGATCACCCGATCGGTTGGCGGAAGAAGGAGCGAATCCAAGGACCGGACTCCAGACTTCGGATGGTCGGAAGTCCGCCTTGTAGTTCATCTTCCTCGAGTCGCCCAGCCAGTACCCCAGATAGACGAAGTCCTTGTCGAGTTTCCGGGCCTCGTTCACCAGGGTGAGGATGTTGAAGGTGCCGAGGGATCTGCGGGTGGACTCCTCGGGGTCGTAGTAGCAATAGACCGCGGAGAGAGAGCGCGGCTCGCGGTCGATCACCGATACCGCGAGAAGTCTGCCCTGGGCATTCCGAAACACGACATCCGCCGTGCTCACGCATGAGGTGTAGAGAAAACCCTCGAACTCCTCCCGCGATCCATCCATGGCGTCCTCGTCGGGCGAGGTGGAGGCGTGGCGCGCTTCGATGTATTTTTCGTAGAGCGCGTGTTTTTCCTGGCTCGGCTGGGCCGGTTCCATCGTGATCGTGAGGTCGCGGTTCGTCTTGAGGCAGCGTTTCTGGGCTCGGCTGGGCTGAAAACCAGCGACCGGGATCCGAATCATCCGGCAGTCGGAGCACCCTCGACAGTCCGGCCGATAAACCACCGATCCGTTGCGGCGGAAATTCACCTGCATCAGAGAGTCGTAGAGGCCTTCGGGCAAAGGCCGATCACAGTCGAACCCCGAAAAACGCGCCGAGCGGCCTCGGACATAAGGGCAGGGAAACTCCGATCCGGTCTGGCAGAGTGTGGAGGCGATCATTCGCGCGATCAGGGAGTAGTCGGGCCTCATGGAGCAAGGGAGATTCTCCCACCGGTTGTGCCCCGCCTCCAGATCGGAGGTTGAGCACGCTCCTCGGGCCGGGGCGCTTAAGATTGGTTTCATCAACCTCATAAAGGAGCGCTCAAGATGCGAATCGGTGTCCTGCGTGGTCGCGAGAATTCGTTCCCCGATGCCTTCATCGGCAAGGTCAACTCGATGGGGCGAGGCGTCTTTGCCGAGCAGATCCAACTCGGCGGCACGAAACTGAACGAACCGGTTCCGTATCGCGTGGTCCTCGACCGCATGGGGCACGAGGTCCCCTACTATTCCGTCTATCTCAAAATGGCGGCACTTCAAGGCACGTACGCCATCAACAACACGTTCTGGCGGAACGCGGATGACAAGTTCTTCGGTTACGCCATTGCGGAGAAGCTGGGCATTGCGGAGCCCAAGACCGTGGTCCTGCCGAACTTCCAGTATGTCGACGACGTGAATGAAATGAGCCTCCGGAATCTCTGGCCCATCGATTTCGAGATGTACGCCGAGTACGTGGGTTTCCCCTGCTTCATGAAGCCGGCGTTTGGGGGCGGCTGGAAGGACGTCAACAAGATCAACAACATGGACGAGTTGATGCATCACTACCAGGCGAGCGGCCAGAAAACGATGATGCTGCAGCAGGCCGTGACCTGGGACATCTACATCCGCATTCCCACCATCGGCCGGAAGCACGTCCGCGCCATCCGCTACGATCCGGCGCCGGGCGGAATGGGTGGCTACAACCAGGACTACGACGCCATCCCCGCGCGGATCCGGGACGAGGCCGAGGAACTGTCACTGCGCTTCAACAAGGCCCTCGGCTACGACATGAACGCGATTGAACTGGCCTACAAGGACGGTCGCTACTACGGCATCGACCTCACCAACTACACGCCCGATCTCGACTATCGCTCTCTGAAGGACGCGCATTTCCCCTGGGCGGTCGAGAAGATGGCGGAGTTCGCGGTGGAAAAGGCCCTCTCGGGCGAGGGCACGCCACAACCTCCAAGCGCGGCCGGCCTGATGGTTCGCTAGTCCATAGGATCCCTGGAATCCGGAACGGCTTCGCGCGACCGGGTCGCACACGCGGCCCCACATAAGATACGGGCATGACCTTCGACATCGATCTTCCCGATCTGCGGGTGCGCCCGAGCAGCCGAGTGCGTCTCAAGTCCATCGACACCGATTCGACCGGTCCCTACGAATCGAAAGAGGTGGCCGAGAAGCACCTGCGCAAGGGAGTCCAGGAACTCCGGCGCATGCAGGAGATGCTGTACGCGCAGGACCAGCAGGCGCTTCTCCTCGTTTTTCAGGCCATGGATGGGGCGGGGAAGGACCGACGGGGAGGCCCCGCTCGCCACGTTCGGGCGTATCAGCAATACTGTGACGTCCGCGAGACAGACGCAATTGAGCCTTAGAATGACGTTCTGATGGTGCGACGTCACTTCAGCCGTGACGGCATCGTTTTGGTTCAGTATTCACTGCAGCATTCAACAATCAGCCTTTGGC
>JANODX010000075.1:0-8797 GCA_031412915.1 Vicinamibacteria bacterium
GATGCGGGAAATCTGCAAGTCCGGTTCGATGAGGGGGCGCTGGAAACGGGTCTACGGCTGGTCTCAACGTGGCACGAAGCTGGAAACGGCGGATACTGGCAAGACCGACCTACGAGATACCGCGCCAGCGCCCTACTCCACACGCTTCACGCGTGTCTGCAGCCTCCGATGAACCCCTGCGATCATTGGCGAAGTGTTGCGGCCGCTCGGCGCGTGGCTTGTCCGGCCTGGGTTCGATCGCATAAGTTGCGAGCGTGATTTCGACCCGCGCCCTGGTCCGTGCCGTCGTCTTCACGGCCTTCGCCGCCGATTCGGCCTTTGCCCTTCAAGCCGCACCCGGAAAGCCCACGGTGACGGAAGGCGATTTCCAGCTTCGGGACTTCAAATTCGGAACGGGCGAGATCCTCCCGGTCCTGACCCTTCACTACCGCACGCTCGGTCGGCCGGCTCGAGATGCGCGAGGCCAGGTGACGAACGCCGTGCTCATCATGCACGGCACCGGAGGGACCGGCGCGGGTTTCCTCAGCGACAACTTCGGAGGCGAGCTCTTCGGTGCGGGGCAACTCCTCGATGCCGCGAAGTACTTCATCATCCTTCCCGACGGCATCGGCCACGGCAAGTCGACCAAACCAAGCGACGGTCTCCATGCGAAGTTCCCGCGCTACGGTTACGGCGATCTCGTGACCGCGCAGTACCGCCTGGTCACCGAGGGCCTGAAGGTCGACCACCTGCGCCTGGTCATGGGCACTTCGATGGGCGGCATGCATACGTGGATGTGGGCGACGCGCTATCCGGACTTCATGGACGTGGCCATGCCGCTCGCCAGTCTTCCCGCGGAGATTTCCGGGCGCAACCGGTTCTTCCGCCGGATGGTGAGCGACTCGATCCGCGACGATCCCGAGTGGAAGAACGGCGAGTACGCGAAGCCGCCTCGCGGTCTTCTGGCCGCAGTGTACACCCTCATCTTCATGACGAGCGCGCCTCTCCAGTGGCAGAAACTGGCGCCCACGCGCGACGCCGCCGACAAGTTCTTCGACGAGACCGTGGCCCAGAGGATGGCTGCCAACGACGCCGACGACATGCTCTATCAGTTCGAGTCGTCGCGCGACTACAACCCGCAGCCCGACCTCGAGAAGATCGCCTGCCCGCTGGTGGCGGTCAACTCCGCGGACGACCAGGTCAATCCGCCCGAACTTGGGATTCTCGAGGAGCAGATCAAGCACGTGAAGAAGGGGCGCGCCGTGGTGATTCCGATCTCCGAGGGGACCCGCGGTCATTCGACCCATTCCTGGCCGGCCCTTTGGGGGAGCGAACTCGCGAGGCTTCTGAAGGAATCGGAACCGAAGCCCTGAGTCCTGGCCTGCACCCGGCTTCCGGGGCGGGGCCTGCCTCGCCGTCATTCCGCATGACAACATGAGGGTGACATGGGAACCGATTTGAATCTCGATCCACCGGACGGTGAGATGTCGCCCGCCCTGCGACACGTCCTCCTCGCGGAGCGCGATGCCCAGGCTGCGGGAACTCTGTTCGAAGGCGCTTCTCCGCGCGTCATCCGCGCGGTCGGCGTCGTCGGCTTCGGCACGATGGGAAGCGGTATCGCCATGGCTTTCGCGAACGCCGGTCTGCCGGTGATCGTGGTGGACGAGACGCAGGATGCCGTGGATCGCGGATTGGTCAAGGTCCGGGCGACTTACGAGGGTGCGCTGGCGAAGGGGCGTCTGGATGCCGGCGAGTGCGCCTCTCGCATGGGTCTCGTCCGGGGCGACACCGATTACCGCGCGCTCAGCCCGGCGGATCTTGTGATCGAAGCGGTGTTCGAAGACATGGATCTGAAGCGCCAGGTCTTTCGCAGACTCGACGAGATGTGCTCGGAGGCGGCGATCCTCGCTAGCAACACGTCGAGCCTGGATGTGAACCGCATCGCCGAAGGGACGAAGTTCCCCTCGCGCGTCCTGGGCCTGCACTTCTTCTCGCCCGCGAACATCATGAAGCTCGTCGAGGTGGTGCGGTCCGAGACGGTATCGGCCAACATCCTGTCCTCGGCCCTCGATGTGGTCGCGAGGATAGGCAAGATCGGCGTGGTCGTGGGGGTGTGCGACGGCTTCGTCGGCAACCGGATGCTGTACGCGTACCGGCGGCAGGCGGACTTCCTGCTGGAGGAAGGTGCTTTGCCGCACCAGGTGGATGGCGCCCTGCGGAACTTCGGGATGGCCATGGGTCCCTTTCAGATCGGCGACCTCGCGGGTCTCGATATCGGCTGGCGGATCCGGAAGCGCCAGGCGGCCACGCGGCCGAAGGAACTGCGCTATTCGCCCATCGCGGACCGCCTGTGCGAGAGGGGTCGATTCGGCCAGAAGACGGGAGCGGGCTGGTATCGCTACGAGAAGGGAAGCCGCACCGCGGCGCCCGATCCGGAAGTGGAGGCCCTGGTGCGGTCGGTGAGCGCGGAGCTTGGGTTCGCTCGACGCGAGATCCCGGATGAGGAGATCGTCGAGCGCTGCCTCGGAGCGCTCGTCAACGAAGGCGCGCTTCTCCTCGAGGAAGGCATCGCGGCCCGGCCTGGCGACATCGATGTGATCTGGATCCACGGCTACGGCTTTCCGCGACATCGCGGCGGACCGATGTTCTGGGCGGACGGTGTCGGCTTGTCGAAGATCGTGGCGATAGTGGACCGCATGCATGCCGATCAAGGGGAGTTGGTCAAACCGTCGGCGCTGCTGAGAGAGATGGCCCGCGACGGACGTGCCTTCGGAGAGACGATCCAGGCGCCGCTGGGCTAGAAGGCAGGCGTGAAGGCGCGTATGACCCCCTCGGCCGCAACCGCGTCGTCCTCGCCGTTCTGAACAACGCCGGTCGGCTCTTCGGCAGCCACGCTCGGCCGCCGTGGAATGGCCCGTTCTTGAAGGCGCATCTCCGCAGTGTTCCTGCCGTCGCTTGGCGTGCCCTTTTGAATAGCGGACGGGCGAAGCCTGAGTACAACCGAGGGTATGCAGACACCAAGACGCTTTTTTCTCCAGGGCGCCGCGGGCGGCGCCCTGGCCGCTCCTTTCCTGGCTTCCCCGGCCGGAGCCATTGCCCAGGCGGAGACGATGCGCGCCGGTGGGCCCGCGCGAAGGGGCGGCACGCCCGGGAGCGTCACTCCCGAAGAGCGAAGACGGCTCATCGGGCGCGCCGTCTTCGGACCGAAGGAGCCGGTTTCAGGGGCCTCTGGAATGGTCATCTGCTCACACCCCCTCGCGACGCGCGCGGGGGCGGATATTCTCCGGGCCGGGGGCAACGCGGTCGATGCCGCGCTCGCCGCATCCGTGACGCAGACCGTGGTCGAGCCGCACATGACCGGAATCACCGGTGTGCTCAGCCTGCTTTACTTCGATGCCGCGACCCGGCGCACGCACTACGTCAATGGGGGCATGAACGCTCCCCTCGCGAGGCTCACCGGTTGGGGGCCGACCTCTCTCGAGTCGGGCCTGGGAGCCGGGGTGCCGGGATTCTGGGCGGGCTACGAGGCCTCGCGGACGAGATTCGGAACCAAACCGTCGAAGGACCTGTGCGCCGCCGCCATCGCCTATGCGCGCGACGGATTCGAGATCCATCCCTTCCTGTGGGGCGAGATGTTCTCCCAGATGAACAACCTCGGCCGCACCGATCAGGGCCGCGAGATCTTCTTCGCGGGCGGCGCCATGCTCAACCCTGGCGACCTTCTCGTGCAGGCGCGCGCCGCCTCCACCCTGGAGCGTCTCGTCGCCGAGGGCAACGACTACTTCTACAAAGGCGACTTCGCGAAGGACTATTCGAAGGTGGTGAAGGATGCGGGGGGGGTCATCACGCCCGAGGATTTCGCCCGCTACGATGTCCGCTTCGACGAACCGGCGCGCGGCACCTATCGAGGCTACGACGTCGTGGCTTCGCCCGTGCCCGACAACGGAGGCTCGCACCTGATCGAGATCCTCAACATGCTGGAGTGTCTCGACCTCCAGAAGCTCGGGCCCGCTTTCGAGTCGGCGGAGACCCTGTGGCAGATGGCCCGCATCTGCGCGCAGGTCTACGAAGAAGGCGCCCGCCATCGCGACCCGAAGTACCGCAAGGTTCCTCTTTCGACCATCCTGTCGAAGGAGTACGCGCGCATGCGCTTCGACCTCCTCCAGATGGACGGGCCCATGACGACCCCTGCCGCAGCACCTCCCGCGGGGAGCTGCCACGTCACCGCCGTCGATCGAGCGGGGAACGTCGCCACCATCCTGCACTCGTGCATGTCTCTTCCCTGGAGCAACGGTCTGTTCGTGAACGGCGTGACCATCGTGGCCTCGGGAGCGCACTTCTTCCGGATCATGCCGGGGCCCGGGGAGCGAGCGACCGTGTACGTCGCACCCAACATCATCCTGAAGGATGGCCGGCCGGTCCTCGCCTCCGGCTCGCCCAGCGGAAGCCTTCTGCAGAACATCGTTCAGAACACGACCAATATCCTCGACTTCGGTATGGCGATCGGCGAATCGGTGAACCGTCCGCGCTTCGGCAATGCCTACACTCCGAGTGGGGGCATGTTCCTCGCCGTGGAGGGCGACTTCGATCCGAAGGTCCGCGATGCCGCCAACGCGCGTGGGCTGGGGCTTGCCACCGTCAATCCTCAGAACTTCGGCATGGGCTCGTTCGAGGGCATCCACATCGATCCTGCGACCGCGCGGCGCAGCGCCCGGGGCGACACAAGGCGATGCTCCGCCGCCGAGGCGGTGTAGAGGCCGGAACCGCGCACGCCGGCCGCTGTGTTCACCAGCGCGGTAGGATTACCTCCCCTCTGGAGGCTCCGATGACCCGACGACCTGCTGCTCTTGTTGCCGTGCTCTGCGCGAGCGCCGTTCTGGCGCAAACCCCCTCGCCCACCGCTCCGCCGGCCCCGGCCGTCGCGAAGAAGCCGTCCCCGGCAAAGGCCGCGGCAGCTCCGTCCCCAAGGCCGTCTGCTTCGCCCTCCCCCGAGGCTCCGAAGAAGCCAGCGCTCACCAGCGAGACTTTCAGCGGCATCAAGGCGCGCCTGATCGGACCGGCGGTGACCTCCGGACGGGTGATGACCCTGGCCGTCCATCCCGAGAACACCGCGATCATCTATATAGGCGCCGCGTCCTCGGGCGTCTGGAAGACCACGAACGGCGGCGCCTCCTGGCAACCCATCTTCGACAAGGAGGGCTCGTTCTCGATCGGCTGGATCACCCTCGACCCGAAGCGGCCGAACATTGTGTGGGTGGGCACCGGGGAGCGCAACTCGCAGCGCTCGGTCGCCTACGGGGATGGCGTCTACAAGTCGGAGGACGGAGGCAAGTCGTGGAAGAACATGGGCCTCAAGAACTCCGAGCACATCGGCCGGATCGTCGTCAATCCCGACAACACCGACATCGTCTATGTCGCCGCGCAGGGTCCGCTCTGGACCGCGGGCGGCGATCGAGGGCTCTACAAGACGAGCGACGGCGGCAAGACGTGGGAGCAGGTTCTCAAGATCTCGGAGAACACCGGCGTCACCGACGTGGTGATCGATCCGCGCGATCCGAACATCCTCATCGCTTCCGCGTATCAGCGCCGGCGCACGTTCTTCTCCCTCATCGATGGCGGCCCGGAAGCGGCCATTCACCGTTCCACCGATGGCGGCAAGACATGGACCAAGGTCAACACCGGTTTGCCCGGCGAAGAGCTCGGCCGCATCGGCCTGGCCATCTCGAAGAGCAACCCCGACGTGGTCTATGCGAACGTGGAGGCCGCGAATCGCAAGGGCTCGATCTACCGCAGCTCCGACAACGGCGTCACCTGGGAGAAGCGGGCCGACTTCAACCAGGGTTCGATGTACTACGGCGACATCTTCGCCGACGAGTCCGATGAAGACCGGGTCTATGTGCCCGACTTTCTCTTCCAGCTGTCGGACGATGGAGGCAAGACGTTCCGCCCCCTCGGTCAGCGCTACATGCACGTGGACCACCACATCATCTGGGTCGATCCTGTGAACCCGAAACACATGCTGATCGGCAACGACGGCGGCCTCTACCGCAGCTTCGACCAGGGGGCCACCTGGACTTTCTTCGAGAACCTCCCGCTCGGGCAGTTCTACGACGTGGACGTGGACGACGCCGAGCCCTTCTACAACGTCTACGGCGGTCTTCAGGACAACAATTCGCTCGGCGGGCCGTCGCGCACGCGCTCCGACCACGGCATCCTGAATGAAGACTGGTTCGTGACCCATGGCGGGGACGGCTTCGTCTCCCGCGTCGATCCTAAGGACCAGAACATCGTCTACGCCGAGTTGCAGCATGGCGTGATCGTGCGCTTCGACAAACGGACCTCGGAGCGTGTCGGGATTCAGCCCAAGGAAGAGAAGGGTGAGGCGCCGGCGCGCTGGAACTGGGACGCGCCGTTCATCATCTCGCCGCATTCGAACACTCGCCTGTACATGGGCTCGCAGCGCCTCTATCGCAGCGACGATCGCGGCAATTCCTGGAAGGCGCTCTCGGGCGACCTCACGCGCCAGGTCGATCGCAACCGGATCGCCCTCATGGGGAAGGTGTGGGGCCCCGACGCGGTGGCGAAGAATACGTCGACCGCGCTCTACGGAAACCTCTCCGCCATCGCCGAGTCGCCGAAGAAGGAAGGCCTCCTCTACATCGGCACCGACGACGGCCTGGTCCAGGTCAGCGAGGACGCGGGCGCCACCTGGCGGAAGATCGACTCTTTCCCCGGCGTACCCAAAGACGCCTACGTGGCGCGAATCCGCGCGTCGCAGCACGACGCCAACACCGCGTACGTCGCGTTCGAGAATCACCAGAACGGCGATTTCCTCCCTTACTTGCTCAAGACGACGGACGCGGGGAAGACGTGGGTGTCGATCACGGGCGACCTCCCGAAGCGCGGCTCCACCTATGCCATCGCCGAGGATCATGTGGACCCGAACCTCCTCTTCGCGGGCACCGAGTTCGCGGCCTACTTCAGCAAGGATGCGGGCCGGACGTGGCTCAAGATCGCCGGCCTTCCCACCATCGCGGTCCGAGAGATCGCCATCCAGAAACGGCACGACGACCTCGTCCTCGGCACCTTCGGACGCAGCGTCTACATAGTGGACGACTACCGCCCGCTCCGGACCTCGACCCTCGAGATGACGCAGAAGCCGGCGACCCTCGTGGGCGCGCGCGATTCCCTGCTCTACGTCCCGACCCAGCGCTACGGCGGTCGGGGCAAGGCCTTCCAGGGTGAAATGCTCTATGCCGCCGACAACCCGCCCTACGGGGCCGTGATCACGTACCACCTCAAAGAGGAGCTGAAGACGCTCAAGGAGAAGCGCGTGGACGCCGAGAAGGCCGCGGACAAGGCGGGGAAGCCCATCGAGTATCCGGGTTTCGATGCGCTTCGCGCCGAGGCCGACGAGGAAGCTCCCGCGATTCTCCTGACCATCGCGGACGAGACGGGAACGCCGATCCGCACCATCACGGGTCCGGCGAAGTCCGGGTTCCAGCGGGTGGCCTGGGACCTGCGCCTTCCCCTGCACACCTTGCCTCGCACGCCCCGTCCCGGCGAGGACGAGGATGATTTCTTCGGCGGCCAGAGCGGCCCGTATGCGGTTCCCGGAACATACAGTGTGACCATGGCGGAGCGCGTCGGCGGTGTGGTGACCCAACTCGGCGGCCCCGTGAGCTTCAAGGTGGTGCTCGATCCGCAGAGCCCGCTGACCATGGCCGATCACAGGACTCGCGGCGAGTTCCAGGCCACGTATCAGTCACTGCGCCGGTCGGTCGCGGGCGCGCTTGAAGCCGCGAACGGCGCGAACCCCCGGCTCGACCAGTTGAAGCGCGCGCTCGATGGAACGCCCTCGGCTCCCCGGGCTCTGCACGATTCCGTGCGGGCCATCCAGAAACGTCTCGGCGTCATCCTGATCGCCGTGCGCGGCGATTCCGCCATTGCCCAAAGGAGCGAAGCGACACCCGACTCGATCAGCGACCGGGTCAACAGCATCGCCTTCGAACTCTCCCGCACTCTGGCTCCGCCAACCCTCACCCACCGCCATCAAGTCGAAATCGCGAAGGCCCTGTTTGCCGACGAACTCACGAAACTGAAGGCGCTCGTGGAGACGGAGATTCCCGCCCTCGAACGAGAGGCCGAGGCGGCCGGCGCGCCCTGGACAGTCGGCCGCGTGCCCACCCTACGCGAGCCCTGATCGCCCCCAGAAGGATCGGAACAGGTTTGGACTGAGATGGAGCCCAAAGGGCGAGCTGACATGCCTTGGCGCGGGATTTTTCTGAACGGCTCTGCTGCGCAGACCCGTTCACCGCAGAGTCACTGCCGCTACTGAGAAGCACGTTCAAGAACGGCCGACTCCAGGCACTTCGGGTGAAACGGTGGCTGAGCTTGTCGAAGCCACGGGCGGTCCCTTCGACCGTTCGACAAGCTCACGGCAGGCAGGCTCAGGGACCGTTGGGCCGCATTTCTTAGGACAGTCATGGACGCAGTCCGTGAACCGCCTTGTTTGTGGGCCCGAGTCGCCGGATTCCGTTCGCGGAGTTCGGGCCCAATAAGCGACGAGCCGAGTAGCGATTCCGCCCTTCGACGCTTCGACAAGTTCAGGGACCACCCTTCGACAGGCTCAGGGACCACCCTTCGACGCTTCGACGCTTCGACGCTTCGACGCTTCGACAAGCTCAGCGCCCGCAAGCTCAGGGACCGTACGAATCGAGACTCACTACATCAGGGAGGTGCAAAGTTCTTCCACGAGCAATAACTCGAAGCTCGTTAGCCTGGGATCCGGGGCGTGGGGCGACCTGCGTTCTCGAAG
>JANODX010000076.1:0-57741 GCA_031412915.1 Vicinamibacteria bacterium
AACTTCACCAGCCGACGAATCCAGTGAAGGTACGCATGCTGCGTCTTTGGCGCAAGCCCGCGCAGAGCCATCGCCTCACTCATCGCATCTCGAAACTTTCCCATGACTGTCTCCTTGTGAAAGAAAACGACTCACAAGAAACGGTAGTCCTCGGGGTCAGTTCCTGATCAGCGCCCCGTTGATCCCCACTCCACCGCGAAGCGGTTTAGTTCAACTCGGGGGAAGCCGCATGGCTCGCGGTTTAGTCCGACTCAAGAGGTCTGGCCGTTCGATCCTAACCACTTCGGGCGTCCGGGCTTCTTGGCTCAAGGTGCGGACGGTCGCAGCCGGAATAGGCTGGCGGCCTATTTCGGAAAAGGCTGCGAGAGCGCAATCGGGAGCGCGGCGGAAAGATCTTCGAGCGGGCTTCGGACACCTCGTCCTCCTCGGTTCAGAACGTGAGTGTAGAGCATGGTCGTTCCGACGTCCTTATGGCGCATGAGTTCCTGAATGGTCCGGATGTCGTAGGCCGCCTCCAGCAGATGCGTGGCGAAGGAGTGACGGAGGCTGTGCGGAGTCGCGCGCTTGGAAATTCCGGCGCGGAGAACCGCGAGGGCGAAAGCCCGCTGCACCGCGGTTTCGTGGAAGTGATGGCGGCGCCTGGGACCGATAGCGGGTGTGTGAAAGCGCGAGGCTGGAAACACCCATTGCCAGGCCCATTCGGACGCGGCTCCGGGCAGCCCTCGGCTGATCGACTGGGGCAGGAAGACCTCTCCCAGGCCCGTTCTTAGATCGCGGGTGTGCTGCTGCTGAAGTCGAGCGAGGTGGGCCTGCAAGGGCGGAGTGATTCCGGTCGCCAGCAGGGTCCTTCGGTCCTTTTGTCCCTTGCCTTGCCGGACGATGATCTCCCGTCTCTCGAAGTCGATGTCCTGGACGCGAAGTTGAAGGCATTCAAGCAGCCGAAGGCCGGATCCATACATCAGGGCGACGGCGAGGTAGGGCAGGTCTCGAAGGTGCCGCAGAATCGCGGCGATTTCGCCGGGCGACAGAACCACCGGCGCCCGAACCGGGCGCTTGGCGCGGATGAGATCGGATGGGGCGTCGAGCTCGCGGCCAAGAACGCGGCGATAGAGAAAGAGGAGCGCGCCCAGGGCCTGGTTCTGTGTGGAAGCCGCCACCTTGCGCGAAACCGCGAGGTACGTGAGAAATGCCTTGATCTCGGCGGCTCCCATGGTGTCGGGGGGCGCTTGCCGTGGAAGACGATGAACTTCCGCGCCCAGAAGACGTAAGCCTCCGCGGTTCGCGCGCTGTAATGACGCGCCTCTATGGCGTTGCGAAGGCGGTCGAGAAGGCGCGGCGGGTCAGACGGCGGTCTCTCGGTTCGACATTCAGGCATGGCGGGGTCCTTTGGTTTCGAAGGGAGAGGCCGCGAGGGTAGCCGACTCCCGCCCGGTTTCGGGTCCACTCGCTCCCCTTTGGCGAAGATGCAGCGGGGCCTTGGGGGCGATGGGGTCGCACGCGCGCGGGGCGTGAGGCGCGAGTCACCGCGGTCCGTAGTCAAGTTTGCGCCGCCCGAGCCGAGCAAGGAAGCACACGATTCCGGAGTTTCGAGAACGAGGTGCTGACGCGCGAGGCGTACCCGCCGGGGCGAGCCCCATCGCCCCCTTGGCCCCGCGGGTAACCACTACCAATCGGCGAGAAATAGCGTGGCCCTGGCTCGATTCGGCGGCGGGCGATTGATGGGGGATCCCCGGTCCCGCCGTATGATCCTCCGCAGCACCACCTCATCAAGGAGGACTTGAATGCACAACGGACTGCCTCGACTCACCGAACCCATGGTTCGCGAAAACGGCGCACTTCGGATCGCGACCTGGGACGAGGCGCTCGACCGCGCGGCGGCGGGCCTGAAAGCCGCCACCGACTTGAAGGGCGGCGCGGGAGTCGGGATCTTCAGTTGCTCGAAGGCCACCAACGAGATGAACTTCGTCGCCCAGAAGTTCATCCGCCAGGTGCTGAAGAGCAACAACATCGACAGCTGCAATAGAACCTGACACGCCCCTAGCGTCGTCGGTCTGGCGACGGTATTTGGCGCAGGCGGGGGGACGAGCTCGTACGAGGAAGTCGAGCACGCTGACCTCATCTTGTTGTGGGGATCGAACGCCCGCGAGGCGCATCCGATCTTCTTCCACCACGTCCTCAAGGGCATCAGGAACGGGGCGAAACTCGTGGTGGTGGACCCGCGGAAGACCACGTCCGCCCAGTTTGCCGATCTCTGGCTTGGGTTGAACGTCGGCTCCGACATCGCTCTCTCGCACACCATCGCGCGCGAGATTGTGGTGAGCGGTCTGGCCAATCACGCGTTCATCGAAAACGGGACGTCGGATTTCGACGCCTACAGCGCCTGCGTGATGGAGTGGACGCTGGAGCGAGGCGAGACGGTGACGGGGATTCCCGCGGCCGCCATTCGCGAACTCGCGCACATGTACGCGCGCGCCGACCGGGCGATCCTGTGCTGGACGCTCGGAATCACCGAACATCACAACGCCGTCGACAACGTCCTGTCCCTCATCAACCTGGGTTTGCTGACCGGTCACGTCGGCCGCTACGGCAGCGGTCTCAATCCTCTGCGCGGCCAGAACAACGTCCAGGGCGGCGGCGACATGGGCGCCATTCCCAACAAGCTCCCCGGCTTCCAGGACATCGAGAAGGACGCGGCCGCGCGCGCCCGTTTCGAAGCGGCCTGGGGTGTTCCCATCATCCCGAAGTACGGCAAGAACCTCACCCAGATGTTCGAGTCGATGGAGCACGGCGACCTCCGCGCCCTCTACGTGATCGGAGAGAACCCCGCTTCGTCCGAAGCCGACATGAACCGCACCGAGCACATCCTGAAGACCCGCGACATCCTGATCGTCCAGGACATCTTCATGACGAAGACCGCGGAGATGGCGCACGTGGTGTTTCCGGCCTCGGTGGCTGCGTTCGAGACCGAGGGCACGGTCACCAACAGCGAGCGACGCGTCCAGCGGGTGCGCAAGGCCCTGGATCCGCCCGGAAACGCGAAGGACGACATCTGGATCATTACCGAGTTGGCGCGGCGTCTAGGCGCGCCCTGGCCTCTGGTAACCGCGGAAGGAGCATGGGACGAGTTGCGTTCTTTGTCGCCGATGCATCGCGGAATGTCGTATCCGCGGCTCGAGTTGCTGGGCGGCATTCAGTGGCCGTGTCCCGACGAAAGGCACCCGGGCACCAAGTTCCTCCACGCACGGCTGTGGGACAAGGATCCGGCGACCCGGGGCATGCTCGCCCCTTTCAGTCCGGTGGTGGACGATCCTCCGGTCGACCAGATCACCGCCGAGTTTCCGCTGCGGCTCACCACCGGGCGCAAGCTCGATTCTTACAACACCGGGGTGCAGACGCGTGCCTTCGCGTCGCCGCTCCGCGATGGGGAAGCGGTCGAGATATCGCCCGCCGAAGCGCGATCCCTGAGTGTCGTGGACGACGAGCGCGTGCGCGTGATCTCCCGCCGGGGCGATGTGGTGGCGAAGGTGCGAGTGGACCCGGGCCTCCGGCCCGGTCTCGTCTTCATGACCTTCCACTTCCCCGAAGAGGTCGAGACCAACCGCCTCACCATCGACGCCACCGATCCGAAATCGGGAACCGCGGAGTTCAAAGCCGCGGCGGTGCGGATAGAGAAACTTTCCGCGTGAGCGTCGCGGGCCGTCGCCTCGACAAGCTCAGCGACCGCTCGTTCCGGCCCGAGCGTCGCGGGCCGTCGCTTCGACAAGCTCAGCGACCGCTCATCCCGTAGAGTTGGCGCGTGGATCTTCACTTCACGACCGACGCGCCCACGGATGGAGAACGGGAGGCCGTGGACGCTGTCCTGGGCGCGACCGAGGCCGTCTCGCCCGACGGCGCTCCGAGAGTGTCCCGCCAGAATCGGGGAACGCCTGAGAGGCGCAGTCTGTTGCTTCCCGCCCTCCATGCCCTCCAGGACCGTGCGGGCTGGATCAGTCCGGGCGGCCTGAACCATATCGCGCGTAGTCTCGGAGTTCCTCCTGCCGAGGTTTTCGGGGTGGCGACCTTCTACGCGCTCTTCTCCGTGAGGAAGAGACCGAAGACCGTGGTCCACGTCTGCGACGATGTGGTGTGCCGGGTGAACGGCGGCACCGAGGTGGCGGTGGCCTGCCGTGGGAGCATCGGGCCGCCCCACGAGGACAACGACGGTCTGACATGGGTCCGCAGCCCGTGCCTCGGTCTGTGCGAACGTGCTCCCGCGGTTCTGGTCCAGAAGGCGGGGAAGGGACGAACGAACGAGACCCTCGCTCCGGCCACCGCCGAGTGGATCCGCGCGAGCGTCGACGATCTCGAACTCGCGGTCGAGCCTCCGCTCGCCGTCGGACCTCCCGCCGGTCGCAGGCTTCTTGCTCGCGTGGGTGAGGTCGAGCCGACGTCCCTCGATGACTACCGCGCGCATGGGGGCTACGCGGCCCTGCGCCGTGCGATCGATATCGGCCCGGCCGGCACCATCCGCGAGGTCAAGGACGCGAAGCTCATGGGGCGCGGCGGCGCCGCCTTCCCGACCGGGGTGAAGTGGGAGGCCGTGGCGCAGCAGCCCGCGCGTCCTCACTATGTGGTGTGCAATGCCGACGAGTCGGAGCCGGGAACGTTCAAAGACAGGGTGGTGATGGAGGGCGATCCTTTCGCTCTGGTCGAGGCCATGACCATCGCCGGCTTCGCCATGGCCGCCGAGAAGGGCTTCATCTACCTGCGGGGGGAGTACCCGCTGGCCCGGACCCGTCTCGAAAACGCGATCGCCAGGGCCTACCAACGCGGCCTTCTCGGTGACAACATCATGGGTGCGGGCTTCAAGTTCGATCTCGAACTGCGTTGCGGCGCGGGTGCTTACATCTGCGGCGAGGAAACCGCTCTCTTCAATTCCCTTGAAGGCAGACGCGGCGAACCGCGGAGCAAGCCGCCCTTTCCGGTGACTCACGGCCTTTTTGGAAAACCCACCGGAATCAACAATGTCGAGACTCTCATCAACGTGAACCTGATCCTCGGCATGGGGGGGCCGGCCTACGCGGCCCTCGGCACTCCGGGCTCCACCGGCACGCGCCTCTTCTGCGTGAGCGGTCACATCGAGCGACCGGGCACCTACGAGGTCGCATGCGGCACGCCGCTTTCAAGGCTTCTGGAGATGGCGGGGGGGATGAGGCCGGGTCGGAAGATCAAGGCCATCCTCCTCGGTGGCGCCGCGGGCGTCTTCATCGGACCTCACGAAGTCGACCTCCCGCTTTCCTTCGAGGCTGCGCGCGAACGCGGGGTCACCCTCGGATCCGGCGTGGTCGCGGTGTTCGATGAAACGGTGGACCTCGTCGACACCCTGTTGCGCATCGCCCAGTTCTTCCGCGACGAGTCGTGCGGTCAGTGCGTGCCGTGTCGCGTGGGCACGGTGCGGCAGGAGGAGGCGCTTCACCGCATCGCGCAGAAGAAAACCCTGGGGACGCTCGCGGAAGAACTGAAGCTGCTCGACGAGATCGGCCAGGTCATGAAGGATGCCTCGATCTGCGGTCTCGGTCAGACCGCGGCCTCGGTGGTGCAATCGGCGGTCACGCGCCTCAAGTTGTTCGAAGGAGCGGTGCGGTGAGCACGCAGGGCTACATCCCCGTCGAAACGCCGGTCCGCATGCTGGCCCTCGAAGTCGACGGTCGCCCGGTCAAGGTGCGCGAGGGTTCCACCATCCTCGAAGCCTGCAAGGCGGCCGCGGTCGAGACCCCGACCTTGTGCTACGCCACCAATCTCACCCCCGTGAATGCCTGCCGGGTGTGCGTGGTGGAGCTCGAAGGCGCGCGTGTCCTCGTTCCCGCCTGCGCCCGCAAGGCCGAGGCGGGAATGAAGGTGAAGACGGACACCGATCGGGTTCGCCATTCGCGGAAGCTGGTGCTGGAGTTCCTCGGATCGTCGGTGGATCTCTCCACCGCCGCCAGCGCGACCCATGAGTGGATCCGGAAGTACGAAGCCCATCCCGAACGATTCGGGGCCGCCGCCCCCATGGGTTCCGGCCCGCACGATCGCGATCATGGAGAACCCGGTCACCACCATTCTCCTGATGTTTCGGGTGCTTCCACCGTGGCCCAGGCCGAGAAGCTGGACAACGACCTCTACATGCGCGACTACAGCAAATGCATCCTTTGCTACAAGTGCGTCGAGGCCTGCGGCGACGACGCCCAGAACACCTTCGCGATCGCCGTCGCGGGACGGGGTTTCGACGCGCGGATCTCCACCGAGTACGCGGTGCCCCTCACCGATTCGGCCTGCGTCTACTGCGGCAACTGTATCGGGGTCTGTCCCACCGGCGCCTTGATGTTCAACCGCGAGCACGAGATGCGGAAGGCCGGGACATGGGATGAATCGAAACAGAAGGTAACCTCCACCATCTGCCCCTACTGCGGCGTGGGCTGCGACCTGGAATTGCACGTGCAGGAGAACGAGATCGTGAAGGTGACCTCGCCCGCCGATCACTCGGTGACGAACGGCCACCTGTGCATCAAGGGCCGATTCGGTTTCAGCTTCGCCCAGAACAAGTAGCCGGGCGCTTCCGTCCGCTCGTCGCCCATCAGCACCCGGAGAGATAACGAACCATGCCCACCGAGAGTATCGGGTCGCCCCGGCCCGAACCGCTTCCCGTGCCGACAAACGGGGATCGACCCCGGTGAGTCCTTGGCGAAAGGCCGTGGCCGCTCTCGTCGTTGTCGGGATCGTATCGGCCGTTGTGGTTTCGAGACGCCCCCGGGGGACTTCGGTCCAGACCACGCAGGTGACGAAGCGCGACACGTTCCGCTCGTACGTCACCGCCTCGGGCGAGATCGTGGCCAAGCGCTACGCGGACATCGGGGCCTCGGTGATGGGACGCGTCGTCAGTCTGAGGGTCAAGGAGGGGGACCGGGTGGCGGAGGGACAGGTTCTGGCGACACTCGACGCGGTACGAGCCGCCTCCGAGGCCGAGGCCGCGTCCTCCGCGGTGCAGGCGCTCGGCGACGACCTGAAGGCGGCCGAGGCCCGGCTGGTCGAAGCGAAGCTCACCGCGGAGCGCAACAGAACCCTGGTCGAGCAGGGTCTGCTGCCGAGGGCCCAGGGGGACAGCACTAAAGCCGCACTCGATGCGGCGAGCGCTCAGCTCGATGCGATCAAGAGCCGCACGGACCAGGCGAACGCCCAGCTCCGGGGCGCGCGCGACAATCTCTCCAAGACCTCCGTCGTCGCTCCCATGGCCGGAATCGTGACCCGGCTTCAGGTTCGCGAAGGCGAGATGGTGGTGATCGGCATCCAGAACCAGCCGGGGACGACCCTGATGCGCCTCGTCGGCACGTCTGGCCTCAACGCCGAGTTGAAGGTGGCCGAGGCAGACGCGCTGCGTCTCACCGTGGGACAGGCGGCGCGAGTCACCCTGGATGCGCTTCAGGGTCGGGAGTTCAAAGGTGTGGTCTCGGAGATCGGAGCGTCCTCGCTTCCCCCCGTCTCGGCCCAGGCCATTTCCGCCCGCGAATTCCGCGTCGTGGTGTCGCTCGAAGCCAACGACGGCACGCTGCGTCCGGGCATCTCCTGTGATGCGGAGATCCTGGTCGCGGAGCGAAGCGGCATTCTGGCCGCACCCCTTCAAGCGGTGGTCACGCGCGACATTTCGGGCCGCGAGGAGACGGGCGTATTCGTCGTCCGTGAGGGGCGGGCCGCGTTCACGAAGGTCACGCTGGGCCTCATGTCGGGCCTCGACGTGGAGATCAGCGGCCTGACCGCGGGCGAGGAGATCGTCCTCGGCCCGCTCGCCGCCCTTCGGGCCATGAAAGAAGGCGACCTGGTGCGCACGTCGAGCTAGGCTCTGCCTTCTCCCATCCGGCATGCCCTCCTCCCGCCTCCTGCTAGAAGAGTCGTTCTCCCAGGCCTTCGCGGTGGTCCGCGAGTATCGCCTGCGCTCTACCCTCGGCGCCCTGGCTATGGCCGCCGCGGTCACCGCCCTCGCGGGAATCTCCACCGGCCTCGAGGTCCTGCAGTCTTTCGCGGCCCAGGCCACCGCGCGCAGCATCGGAAGCGACGTGTTCACGCTGGCGCGGGTGGGCGTGCGCGGCCGTCTGGGGCGGCGCGAACTCGCGTTGAAGCTCGAACGGAACGCCGCGATCACCAGGTCGGAGGTGCGATTTCTCGATCAGCATGGCGGCGACCTCGTCACCTACGCGCCGTCGGCTCAGCGCGTCGTCGATGTCACGTCCGTCGAGGGAAAGCTCGAATCGGTCCCGGTCACGGGCACCACCGAGACCATCACGAGGATCCAGGAGGTGGCCCTCGCGGAGGGGCGCTTCTGGAGCGCCGACGAATCGGCGCGGGGCGAGGCGGTGGCCGTCGTCGGCGACGAGATCAAGAGAGCCTGTTTCCCGAGCGGCCGGGCGCTCGGCGGGACCCTGAGGATCGGCGGTCGGGCCTTCAAGGTCGTGGGCGTCCAGGAGGCGCTCGGGCAGCTTGGTGGTCAGAGCCAGGATCGATACGTCTGGATTCCCCTCGCCGCCCACGAACGCGTCTTCGGCCAGGCCTCGAGCCTGCAGGTCTTCGCGAAGTCACGAATGGTCGGGGAGACGGGGCCCGCGGAGGATCGGGCTCGGGCCAGCATCCGCGCGAAGCGGAGCCTGTATCCGGGCCGGCCGGACAACTTCGACGTGGTGACACCCGATGCGTCGCGCAATTTCGTGGCCAGCCTCTCGAGTTCGCTCGGAGCGGCGGCCCTCCCCATCTCGATCGCCTCGCTTCTGGCCGCCTTCGTGGTGATCACCAACACCACCCTGGTGTCCGTGGCCCAGCGCACCCGGGAGATCGGCATAAGGCGCGCGGTGGGCGCCCGCCGGTCGAACATCTCGGTGGAGGTCCTCGCGGAGTCGCTGATCGTGAGCGTCCTCGGCGCCCTCGCGGGTCTCGGTTTCGTGGCCGCACTCGCCGCCATCGCGTCCGCGGCCTTGAACCTGCCGCTCTCCTTAGCACCCTCGACCCTTCTTCGCAGCATCTTCATGGCCGCCTTCGCCGGCCTTCTCTCGGGCGCCCTGCCCGCACTTCGGGCCGCGCGAGCCGATGTCCTCACCTCGCTGCGGGCGGATTGACCGGACCATGGCCGGCAAGTTGACCCCTCGCCGCTTCCTCCTCGCCGCCGATCGCATGGCCTTCGGTTTCGCCATCGACTCCCTGCGTTCGAATGCGCTGCGTTCCCTTCTCGCCATCGCGGGCATCGTGATCGGCATCGTGACCGTCGTGGTCATCACTTCCGTGCTCTCGAACGCCCGGACCCAGGTCGCGGCCCTCTTTCAGGGCCTCGGCGCCGACAATCTCATCGCCTACCACCTCTCCCAGGATCCGTACTCCCCGCCCACGGACCGCGAGGTCAACCGCGCGCCCCTCGAAATCGGTTTCGCGCAGGTGATCAAGCGGCTCTCGTCGAACATCGATGAAGTGGGGATTCAGTTGATCGTGCCCGCGATCGTGAACGGCCGGCCGCTCGTCGCTTCGGCGGGCCGGATCGACAACGACACCTGCTATGCGGAAGGTTCGGCGGCCCGGACGTTTCAGGTGATCGAGGCCGCCTTGAGCGAAGGCCGCCTGTTCACGCCGATCGAAGAGGAGACGGGCGCGCGGGTGGCCATCCTGGGCGCCAGCATCCGTGATTCCCTGTTCCCCGGAATCTCGGCCCTGGGCAAGGAAGTGCGGGTGAGCGGCGTCGCCTTCACCGTGATCGGGTCGGCGGCGCCCCGGCCGGGCGGCCTCTTCGGTGAGAACCGGCAGGACAACGTCATCAGCCTGCCCATTCGCACGGTCCAGGCGGTCTTCCCCGACGCCCGCAACGTCTTGCTGTACATGCGGACCAGGGACGGGCGACGTGGGGAAGCCCGGGAGGACGCGGAAACCATTCTGCGGCGGCTGCGCGGCCTCGCTCCCGATTCGCCGAACGACTTTCAACTCACGTCCCCCGACCAGGTCATCGCTGTTTTCAATCAGGTCGGAAACGCCATCGGCGCCGCCACCGTAGCACTCGCCGCGATCAGCCTCTTCATCGGCGCGATCGGCATCGGCAACGTCATGGTCATCAGCGTCACGGAGAGAACTCGCGAGATCGGCATCCGACGGGCGCTCGGGGCCACAAGGGCCTCGGTCCGTCGTCAGTTTCTGATCGAGGCCGGAGTCCTGTCGGGCCTGGGCGGGATTCTCGGTGTTCTCGTAGCCCTCGGCATCGGCTTTCTCGTCACCCTGGTGATGCCGCGTTACGACGCGCGGCCTCCGTGGAATGCCGCACTCGCGGGGGTGGCCGTGTCGATAGCGGTGGGCCTGGTAGCGGGCTACGTGCCTGCCTCGCGGGCCGCGTCCGTCGATCCCATCGAGGCGCTTCATCGGGACTGAATCTCGCGCCTCAGACGAAGGCTCGGGCCCGGTGGGCGCCGTTCCCGCTAGTTGGGCTTCTGGCTTCTCTCCGTCTTGAGTCTCTCGTCGAGTTGCCGGCTGGCCTTGTCGGCAAGGGCGCGGCAGGCGTTCTTGTCGACCAGCGGATCCGTGGCGGGGGACGCCGCTCGACGCTCGAGTCTTTCGAACAGACCGGAGGCCTCCGGATGCGTGCTCAACATGATGTCGCACGGCAGGTCGCGCACCGAGTCGATGCTGCGCCGGAAGGCAGCGCTCACGTCCGGATGTCGCTCGTCCCCGAGAAAGCGGAACGGCCCCGAGGAGACCGGGGTCAGGCTGTCCGCATAGACCATGTTCAGGCAACCGTCGGACGCGCAGGAAGCCCAGGTCCAGGTGGTGCTCCCGGGAGTGTGGCCGGGCGTGAAATGGGAGGTGATCGCGGTGTCTCCCACGCGCAGTGTCTCACCGTCCTTGATCTCCTTCACCCGCATCACTCGCGGAAACCCTCCGTCCTTGCCGTCGTTGTACTGGGGATCCTCGGGGACCGGAAGCCCGGACAGAAGTGCCTTCGCTCCCGAAGGACTCGCCGCGACGATCGAACCACTGTCCCGCTGCAGTCGCGCGAGGCCGCCGGCGTGATCGTAGTGGGCATGGGAATTGAGGATGAGTTTGATGTCTTCGACCTTGAACCCCAGGCTCCGTATGTTCGCTTCGATCAAGGGAGCCGACTGGGGCAGGCCTCCGTCGAGCAGGATCAGGCCGTCGCTGGTGTGAATCAGCACCGAACTCAGGCCGCGGACGCCCACATAGTACGAGCGCCCATGCAGCTTGAAGGGAGTTTGCGACTGGTTCCAGCCGTCGCAACTGTCGCACACGGCGGGCGGGTCGCTCACCGGCGTCGCGATCTGCGCGACGGAGGTTGGCTGAAGGACGGCTGAGGCCAGAAAAATGATGCTTAGGTTCATGAGTTGGCCACCTCGCCTATTCTGGACCGGTAGGCGAGAAGGAGGGCTTTGGTCAACGGGCCCGGCGCGCCCGCGCCGATCGGCG
Organism: Vicinamibacteria bacterium; assembly: GCA_031412915.1. Taxonomy (GTDB): domain Bacteria; phylum Acidobacteriota; class Vicinamibacteria; order Fen-336; family JAGNNV01; genus JAGNNV01. Next base: position 11,458 of record JANODX010000076.1, read on the forward strand.
CCCCGTCGAGCGTCACCATGGGGGCGAGTTCCTTGAGCGTGCTCGTGACGAAGAGTTCGTCCGCGTTCCGAAGGTCCGCGGGGAAGAGCACGCGCTCCTCCTGAGGAACGCCGACGGTGCCCGCGATCTCGAGGGTCAGCTCGCGCGTGATGCCGGCCAGAAGACCGCAGGACAAGGGCGGGGTCAGCAACCGGCCGTTCTTCGCGATGAAGACGTTCGATCCCGCACCCTCGGCCACCTCCCCGCGGGTGTTGAGGAGGATGGCTTCGAACGCGCCTTTGGCGTAGGCCTCGCGGGTGGCCAGGGCGTTGTTCAGGAGGTTCGAAGACTTGATGGCGGGGTTCAGGGCTTCGATGGGATTCCGGCGGATGGAAACGATGACCGCGCGGCTGCCTTGCGAGTAGAAGGCCTCGCTGGCCGGCTCTAGCGGCTTCGCGTACATCGCGACCGTGGGCTCGGCAATCCGCTCGAAGCGATAGGACATGTCGCCCACGCCCCGGCTCACGATCACGCGAAGGTAAGATTCATCGTTCCTGGCGAAGGAGAGACATGCCTCGACCCGAGCCCTGATCTCGTCGTCGCCGGTCTTGAGTTCGAACCCAAGAAGGCCGATCGAGCGACGCAGACGCCTAAGGTGTCGGTCGAGTTCGAAAGGCCGCCCCCCGTACGTGCGCAGCGTTTCGTAGGCGCTGTCGCCGAAAACAAAACCGTTGTCCGTGACCTTGAGCGTGACGTCGTCCGGCGAGCCCACCCGACCATCGATTGAAACCGCGAATCCCATGACCGGAAGTGTAACGATTCCATGAATCTGATAGAAGCGATCGTTCTCGGAATCGTGCAAGGAGCGGGCGAGTTCCTGCCCATCAGCAGCTCGGGGCATCTCATCGTGGTTCCCTGGCTCCTGGGTTGGAAGGAGCACTCGCTGGCCTTCGACGTCGCCCTTCACCTCGGGACGCTCGTCGCCGTGGCCGGCGCCTTGATCGGTGACTGGGTCAAGATGATCGGGGGTGCTTTCAAGAGCCTTCGGACTCACGGCAATCCCTTCGCTTCCGAAGACGGTCGGCGACTGGGGTTTCTCGCCGTCGCCTCCATACCCGGCGGCGTCTTCGGCCTTCTCCTCAATGACCTGGCCGAGAGCGCTTTCCGGAGCGCCGCCCTGGTGGCGGTTACCATGAGCGTCATGGGGTTGGTGCTCTGGCTCGCCGACGCACGGTCTTCGAATCAGCGCGGAATCGAAGCCTGGACCCTTCGCGACGCGCTGATCATGGGTTTCGCCCAGGCCCTCGCCCTCGTACCCGGAGTATCGAGGTCCGGCGCCACGATTTCGGCCGCGCGTTTTCTCGGTTATGAACGGAACGTGGCCGCTCGGCTCAGCTTTCTCATGGCGCTGCCGGTGACCCTTGGCGCGGTTGTCCTCAAGGTGCCCGGGATGCTGGCGGGCGGGGTGGACACGTCGCTTCTGGCCGGCATCCTGACCGCGGCCGTGGTGGGTATCCTCAGCATCCGCATCCTCTTCGCCTGGGTGCGCACGCGCAGCTATCTTCCTTTCGTGATCTATCGGTTCCTGTTCTCGGCCCTCGTTCTGGCCGTGTGGTTCGCTCGATAGACTGATCCATGCGACCCATTCTTTCCGCCGACGAAATGAGGGCCGCCGATGCCTGGACCATCGTCCACGGCGTCCCCGGAACCACCCTGATGGAAAACGCGGGGCTCGCGGTCGCGCGGGCCGTCGAATCGCGTTTCGGCAAGGAGCGCCGGGTCGCCATCGTGTGCGGTCTCGGCAACAACGGGGGCGACGGTTTCGTGATCGCCCGCGTCCTGAAATCGGATTGGACCCGCGTCTATGTGATCGGCGATCCGGAGGCCCTGAAGGGCGAGGCCAAACACCACTTCGACCGCCTTCGCAAGGAACGCGCCCGGCTCCCCGTCGTCGCCATCAAGACCGAGGAGGAATGGCGCGCGAAAGCCGCGGAGTTCGGGCGCTGCTCCCTCGTGATCGACGCTCTCCTCGGCTCTGGATCGCAAGGGGCTCCCCGGGATCTCGCGGCCCTGGTGATCGAGTCGATTCGACGCGAACGGGCGCGAGGCGCCCGCGTGGTCGCGGTCGACCTGCCTTCAGGACTCCCGGCCGACGCCGGCCCGTTCGACTGGAAGACGGTCGAGGCCGATGTCACCGTGACTTTCGCGGCGAAGAAGCCTTGTCTTGTCTTCGCACCTTCATCCGAACTGGCGGGTTCCGTGGCCGTCGCACCGATTGGCATTTCCGAGGAAGCTCTCAAGTTCAACGACCGTGGGGTTCGGCTGTTCGAACTGGAAGAGAGCGACGCGCGCGCCGTTTTTCCGGCGCGGGCCCGGGATTCCCACAAGGGCGACTTCGGTCATGTTCTGTTGGTGGCGGGATCGGTTGGAAAATCCGGAGCCGCCGTTCTTGCCGCTCGCGGAGCCTTCCGGGCAGGCGCCGGTCTGGTCACGGTCGCGTCGGTGGGCGAGGTCTGCCGCGTGGTCACCATGGCCCAGCCGGAAGTGATGACCGCGTCGCTCGGCGAGGGAGCCGAGTGCGGAGATGTGCCGCGTGCTTCGGCTCGCGTCCTCGAACTCGCCTCCGGCATGGACGCCCTCGTCATCGGGCCAGGAATGGGACGATCGGAGAAGACGCAGGACTTTGTCCTCGACGTGGCGGCCCGGTGCGGCCTGCCTGTGATCATCGATGCCGACGGGCTGTTCGGTCTGCGCGCTCAGACCTTGCCTCGCATCGCACAGCGCGATCAGCCCACGATCCTTACCCCGCATCCTGGAGAGATGGCTCGCCTTGTCGGCGTTGAACGGGACGAGGTCCAGAAGGACCGCGTGAAGGCGGTCCGCCGGGCGGTGGCCGAAGCGCGCAGCACCGTCGTTCTCAAGGGTCGGCACACCCTGGTCGGCACCATCACGTCCGAGGTCTGGCTCAATCCCACCGGGAGTCCGAGTCTCGCCACCGCGGGCACGGGAGATGTCCTGGCTGGAGCCATAGGCGCGATCGTCGCGCGGGGTATTCCCGCCGATCAGGCGGCGGGTGCGGGTGTCTTCGTCCACGGCCTGGCCGGCGAGATGGCGGGGAAACGGCGGCCGTGGGGTGTCCTGGCCGGCGATGTGGCGGACGCCCTGCCCAAGGCCATCGCTTCGCTCGGACGTTGATGCCGACTCGGTCGAGAAGCACCGTGGCTACCACAACCAGCCGTCTTCGGAGTATGCGACACGGGCGTGCGTTGTGTGTAGGCGAGGCCGACGCGGTTGCAGCCGAGGGGCCATACGCGCCTTCACATGCGTGGGCCGCATGGCGTTTCCAAGCGACGGCGTGGGGACCCCCACCCCACGTAGCTTCCAGAGGAGCCTCGCGGCCCACTCCGTTCACGCGCGCCCCTCAGCCGCAACGGGATGGCGGCCTCGAAGCACTTGCGGGAAACGCGGGTGCGTCGCGCGCAATCTTGCAGGCGGAGGCCGAGGGGCCTCGCCGAACGGAGTGGGGCGCAGGGATCCTCTCCGTCAACGCGGGGCGGTATGCCCCGCTCCGATCATTGGTGGACGCCATTGCGCCCCACGGAGGTGAGGCGAGGACAGGCCCCTCGGCCGCAGCTTCACCACGCAGCGCGCACGGATCGCGCGGGAGCTTCGTCCCAACGCCACGTTCAAGGGACGGGGCCCGATGATGAACGGCTGCCGCGAATCGAACTCCGAGGCTGAGACGGAGGCCATCGCCGCCGAGTTCGCTCACGGTCTCACGGGTGGAGAAGTGATCTTCCTCGAAGGCGACCTCGGAGCCGGGAAGACCGCATTCGTGCGCGGCCTCGCGCGTGGTCTGGGCGCTCCGGAGGACATCGTGGCCTCGCCGACCTTCGTGATTCAGACCACGTACCCCTGCGCGTCCGGGCGTCTGCTCCACCATGCCGACCTCTATCGGCTGGCGTCGGAACTCGGGGCCGAGGACGTCGGTCTATTCGATCTTCCCGGCGAACGCGACATCCTGGCCATCGAATGGGCGGAACGCATGCGCTCGTATCCCTGGCGCCGGGTCACGAAGGTCGAGATCGCGCACGGCGGAAAGAACGACGATCATCGCCGCATCGAGTTCAAGGCATGACCCGCGGCGTCCTGGCGTCGGTGGCGCTGCTGGCCCTTGGGTCCGTTGCCTGTCCGGGCCGTCCCTCTTCCACCGCCACCACCCCCGAGACACCCTTGGCCAAGGACCGGCCGCCTCTGATTCTGATCACCATCGACACACTGCGTCCCGATCACATGAGCGCCTATGGCTACAAGCGCGCCACCACGACGAGCCTCAAAGAGTGGGGGCAGAAGGGCGCCGTCTTCGAGCAGGCCTATACGTACTGGCCGAAGACGCGCGGCAGTTTCGTGGCCATCATGACCGGCCGGACCGCGGGAGAGAGCGGCTATTCCCCGAGGCATCCGGAGCTTCACGCCTTCAGCCCGACCCTGGCCGAGATCCTGCAGAAGGACGGCTATGACACCGCGGCCTTCGTCGACAATGCGAATGTCTCCGGTTCGCTGGGCTTCTCCCGCGGTTTTCGGACCTACGTCGAGATGTGGGCCGACTCAACGCTTGCGGACGAGGTCGCGCGGACCGAGGCCATCACCAGGCGGGGGATCCAATACGTCGCGTCGAAAGGGAAGGCCGATGGGTTCTTCCTCTGGCTCCACTACGTCAATCCTCATGCTCCGTACACCCCGCCCTCACCCTTCGATGGCGCATTCCGGGGAAAGACAAAGTCCGACCGGACTCTCAAGATTGTCGACGGCTTCTTCGGCGGCATACCGAAACAGTGGGCGATCCCCGGCAAGACGCGCCTTTCGGACTACGTCAACGCGTACGACGGCGAGGTCGCGTATGTGGACACGCAAGTGGGCGAAGTCCTTCGCGCCCTGGACGCCGCTTCCGTCTTGAGCCGCAGCACTCTGATCGTCACCTCGGACCACGGCGAAAGCCTGGGCGAGCACGACTACTACTTCGATCACGGGGCGAACCTCTTCGATCCCGTTCAGAGGATTCCGTTCATCGTGCTCGGGCGGGAAGCGCGGCCGCTTCGGTCCAGCGTGCTGATCTCGACCCTGGACATCATGCCCACCCTGCTCGACGCGGCCCGCGTCTCGTTTCCATCCGGGCTCGCCGGCCGAAGCGTCCTGCCCTTCGCCGCGGGGCGTCAGGAATCGACCCGCGACATGCTGGTGGGCGAGAACGATCGCGGGCATCAGGGCATCTGGGATCGGCGATACAAGTTGATCGACCCCGACCCTCGAGCCAAAAACCCCGCGCGGCAGTTCTTCGATCGCCTCTCGGACCGGGGCGAAGCGCGCCCGCGCACGAATCTCGCGGAGTGGGCCAGGACGTACCAGGTGGGTCTCGACGAGTATCGCGATGTCGAAATGAGGTCGGCCTTGCGGACGCGCGCCCAGCTCGAGGGGAAAGTCTCTCCACCGAGAAGCCAGGCGGAATGCGAACAGCTGAAAGCTCTGGGTTATGTCGCCGAGTGCCGGTAGCCCCGCACCCGTTCGGGAGCCGATGCCTCGATGACCCCCGTGCGATTCTTTGTCATCCTGACCGTGCTCTTCGGCGCTCTCGCCAGCTACTTCATTCCGCGGATGGACGCCTCGGGCGACGAGCCCCACTACCTCGTCATGGCCCAGAGTCTCTGGCGCGAACATGACCTCGACTTGCGCGACAACTACGCGCGCGAAGACTGGCGCGAGTTTCGGGGCGGTCCGACGGAGCCGCATTACGCGGCTCCCCGAAGGGACGGTCGCCCCTTCCCTGGCCATTCTCCGGGGCTGCCTTTCCTGCTTGCCCCGGTCTATGCCCTGGGCGGCCGTCTGGCCTGCGCCCTTCTTCTAGGCGCGATCGTGGCCGGAGTGGGAGCGATCGCGTTCTGGATCGCCACCGCCGAAGGCCTGTCCACAGGTGCCGCACTCCTGGCCGGGCTCCTCGCCGCCGGGCCGCCACTCGCGGCTTTCGCACTCCACATCTACACCGAGGCCGCCGTGGCCCTCGCGCTCTTCGGCGCGTACGCCTTTTTGCGATTCGGCTCGGGGGCGTGGTCGTCCGCCTCTGCGGCGGTTCTCGGCTGCGCTCTGCCCTTTCTCCATCCCCGGATGGCCCTCGGTGCGATCGCTATCGCCTTCGCTGCGGTCGTATTCCGCGACCGGGCCTCCATCCGCGTCTTCGCCGTCGTGTCCGCTGCGGGCCTGACCGCGTACGGCCTCTTCTGGATGAGCATCTTCGGCGTGCCCACGGCCTTCGGCGCCTATGGAGGCGTCCCCCAGGACGCGGCCATGAATCCCGCCCGGGCGTTGATCGGACTTCTCGTCGATCGCGCCTACGGCCTCCTTCCCATCGCTCCCGCTTTCGTGGCTCTGCTCCTTCTCAAACTACCCGCCTCCTCGGTCAAGGACGACTCATGGGTCCGACGCGTGGAATTGGCCTGCCTCCTCGCCGTTCTTCTGCCCGCCGTCTTCTGGCGGATGTGGTGGGGAGGGCAGTCGCCTCCGGCGAGACTCATCGCCCCCATGACGCCGTTCCTCGCTCTGTGGCTCGCGCGGCTCTGGGCGAAGGCCGGATCGCCCACGGTTCGAAGCGCTCTCGCCGCCGCTCTTGCCTGGTCCTGGGCCCTTTTCCTTTTCGCGGCCCTTCAGCCCGAGCGGCTGCTCTTCATCAACAAGAGGGTTCGACCGACGCGGCTGTGGGAGGCGCTGTGGCCCGGAGGCCCGATCGATTGGATTCTCCCCGACATGGCCCGACCGGAGTCTTCCGATTGGATGCTCGCGGCGCTCTTGGTCTGCCTGTTTGCCGTGGCTGCGCTGTGGGCTCGGGGGATCGCGATCCGTCCGGCCGCCTCGACCGGCGACCACAACGTTCGCTCCTGAGTTCTAGAGAAGAGCGGCTTCGCGCTTCGTGTCCCGGGTGATGATGTAGTACAGAACCGCGCGGGACTTGTGACTGTTCCCCCGGCCCATCTTGTCGATGGCCTGGTTGAGCCAGGCGTCGAGTTTCGGTCCGTTCGGGAGCCCCAGTCGTTTGATCATGAAGTTCTGCTTGACTCGTTCCAGCTCTTCGGCGTCGGCGGCGGAGATCTTCGAAGCGTCGTCGCGATAGACCGCGGGGCCCAGGGATTTCACCACCGCCTTCAGGAGGACATCGTCCACCTTCACCTTCAGCTTGCTGAGTTCCTTCTTGTACTTGTCGATGAGTTCGATTTGTGTCGCCATGTTGTCTGCAATGTACGTCCTTCGCGCCTTTCTGACAAGTGACCCCCGCCGCATATTCTCCACCGTCCCTGATGCGTCGTGTTCTCCAAGTGGTGATCGTGGCTGGCCTCGCCGTCGCCGCCTATGTGTGGATCTATCGGCCGATGGGCTCGGGGTCCAGGTCGAGGCCGGTGGCGTTCGACCTGGCTTCCCGGCTGCCCTTCGCCGCGCGCACCGCCGCGCGCGAGGTCATCGTCTTCGGCTGGCCCGATGCCGAGCCTCACCTCATCTCCGGATTCGGCGGTGATCCTGAATCGAGAGGCCGTGAGCGTTTCCTCTGGGCAAGGCAGGGTGCCACCCTCAAGATAGACCTCGAAGAGCAGCACGACCGCGCTCTGATCTTCGACGCCGAGGCCTACCCGGGCATAGAGGATCAGCGTCTCGAGGTCATCGCGAACGGTCATTCTCTGGGCACGCAGGAGGTTCCGGCCCCGCGCTCGCGTCTTCGCTTCGATTGGCCGGCCATAGCGCAACGCCCGCTCAACGAGCTGGCCCTCCAGTTTTCCAGGTCCATCGTGCCCGCCGAGGAAGAAGGCGGATCGGGAGACACCCGCGATTTCGCCGCCGCCCTGTTCAGCCTCACCCTGGGCGATCAGTTGGACGGCACTCTGGATCTCCTTCGCGAAAGGGCAACCCCCCGCGCCTACGAAGTCACCGAGAAAGCCGATGTCCCCTCGTTTACCTTGCCCGGCGGTTCCCAAACCTCTTTCGCTTTCCGGCTGCCGAAGGATGCGACGCTCGAGTTCGAAAGCGCGCTCCACCCCTGGTCGGTGGCGTCCGGAGCCCAAGGCACGCTCGAGATTGCCTTCGACTCGGCCGATGGAGAGATACGCGAGAGCGTCCGGATTCCTCTCGGCGCCCAGACCCTGCGGCCGACCGCGATCTCGCTCGCGGGAGCGCCGGGGACGCCCTTCATGGTGCGGATGGATCTGATCACCAAGACTCCCGGACTCACTTTCGCGCAGATCCGGGCCCCTCGCATTCTGAGCGCGGGGCCCCCGCCTCCGGCCGAGCCGGCGAGCGACGCGGCCCTGTTCCGCGAAGAACTCGCCCGCCAGAAACCGAATGTCCTCCTGATCGTCCTGGATGCGGCCCGCGCCCTGGCCCTGGGCACCTATGGTCATGCGCGCGCGACCTCGCCGAACATCGACGGGTTCTCGCGGGAGGGTTTCACTTTCGACAACGCCTATACGACCGCCGCCTACACCCTGGCCGCCATGTCATCGGTCTGGACTTCTCAACAGCCTGACCGGCATCATGGGGACGTTGCGTTCTCGGCCAAGCTCCCCGCCGATCGGCTCATGCTGGCCGAAGTCCTCACCGCGCAGGGCATCCACACCGCCGGCTTCGTGGCCAATGGTGTTGCCGGGGCCTTCAATGGTTTCGACCGCGGTTTCAAGGAGTTCGCCGAGCCCTGGAAGAAATTCGGGTCGCAGGCGGCGAGCTTCCGAAACGTGGTTCCCCCGTTCCTGGACCGCATGAAGAAAGACGGCGCGCGCTTCTTCGCGTATGTCCACTACCGCGAACCCCACCATCCCTACGACCCGCCTCCGCCCTTCAACACGGCGTTCGGCCCCGACTCTCCCATTCCGAAGTCCCGGCGGGAAGGCGGCGAGGCCACGGACAAGTGGTTACGCGATGTGAATCGGGGGCTGATCAAACCATCGCCTGAGGAGATCGATCATCTCCGGCGCCTTTACGACGGCAATCTCGCCTTTGCCGACCAGGAGGTGGGTTTCCTGCGGGGAGAGCTGGCGTCCCGCGGACTTCTGGACAACACCGTGGTCATCGTCATCGGGGATCACGGCGAGGGTTTGTTCGAGCATGCCTTCATCGGCCACAACACCCAGGTCTTCGAGGAAACGGCGAGGATTCCTCTCGTTGTTTCGTTGCCCCAGGCGATGCGCTCTGCGCATCCGCCGGCACGCATCCCAGCACTCGTGGACCTGACGGATCTGGCCCCCACCATCCTCGACATCTTCGGCCTCACCGGAACGGGCGGATCGGCGCGCGCGTTTCAGGGACGGTCGCTTCTTGCTCATCTCGCCGACCCCGCGGCTTCGGGCGAAGACACTCGTGAAGTGCTGACCCGCACCGTCTGGGACCGGCCGGTCTATGCGCTTCGGAATGCGTCGCACACGTTCATCTACAACACCGCCACCACCGAGTTCTCCTTGTTCGACCGCAGGACGAGCCCTCGCCTGGAGGATTCGGAGCACGACTACGCCCCCCGCGCGCCCATCGCCCTCCGCGAAACCTATCGCCAGGACCTCCTCGCCTGGGTAGCCTCCCTGAAGCGCCCAGCTGTGTCAGGCGACGCCCTCGAAGGAATGTCGCGTGAACAATGCGATGAATTGAAGTCGCTCGGATACCTCTCCGCGTCCATCGCCTGCCCGAAATCGTAGCCGGCAATTGGTCCCTGAGCTGCCTGCGCTGAGCTTGTCGAAGCGTCGAAGGGCGGTCCCTGAGCCTGCCCGCACTGAGCTTGTCGAAGTGTCGAAGCGTCGAAGGGACCATCCGACGCGATATCGCGGGCATTCTCGTGGCCCCCCGCGGGCCCCGGGGAGCGAGCGGGTTGCCGCGCCGGGTACGCCTCGCGCGTCAGACTGCGCCGCCAAGACTTCTGAATCGTGTCTTCCTTGCTCGGCTCGACGACCCGCGAAGGTATAGACAGATTGCGGCGACTCGCTCTCGAGCGCGCCAGCCTGCCCTTGGGGCACGCCCCGGCGCATGCAACCCGCTCGCTCCCAGGTCCCGCTCCATGGTTGCCGACTCGACTCGTCGCCTATTGGGCCCAACTCCGCAAGACGAAATCCGGCGACTCGGGCCCAAAATCCCGCAGGATGGGCAAGCCCGCCTCACCCACGGGATCCGCTCCATCCTCGCTCAAACGGGTGAACGCAAAAACCAGGTGAATGGTCCGCTGACCCACCTGAAGACGTTGCCCAGGAGGCGCAAACCGTGGCCGCCTAGACGACACCGACGAATCGAGACTTGCCTCGTCGCTTTAGCGGCCTCGAACTCTGCAGGCGGAATCCGGCGACTTGGGCCCAAGAGCCCGCACGATGGGCCCTTCAACTCGCGCGACGCAACTCGGCCTTGTTCAGATCCCAGGTCATCTGCAGGTTGAGCCACAGCTCGGGCGAGGTCTTCAGAACGCGCGCCAGGTCGAGGGCCGCATCCGCGCTCACGCCCCTTCGCCCCTTGATGATTTCATTCAGCCAGGCGGGCGTCCAGCCCAGGTCGCTCGCGAGCGAGCGCTGTGACCGGTTCGCAGGGAGAAGAAACTCCTCGAAGAGGACCTCGCTAGGGTGGATGGGATTCTTGGGACGCATGTTTTTTCCTCAGTGGTAGTCCACAACGTCGACGTCGCTTGCGTTGCCGCCATCGAATCGGAAGATGATTCGCCAGCGGTCGTTCACGCGAATCGAATGGTAGCCGCGCAGGTCCCCGCGAAGGGCCTCCAGGGCGGCGTTGGGTACCGCAGTTTCCGTGTCGCCGCTCGCCCGATGTCGACCGGGAGCTTGCGAGACAGAACACCGCCCTCTCCACCGAACACCTCACGGGCGAGGCGGCTCCGGAACGAGAGGATCACAGCGGTACGCTATCGCAACCACGGGGGTGAGACAGAGGTTATCGCTCTCAAGCAAATATCACCGTGAGTGTTTTTGCGTTGGCGCAATAATCGCGGTACTCTCTCAGAGATGGCGAAACCCGGTTCCCGCTACTTGAGTCCTCAGGTGGAGCGCGATCTCAGGCGCAAGATGGTCCTCGTGGCCGGTCCGCGGCAAGTGGGCAAGACCACACTCGCCCGCGCTCTGAGAGGGGCTGACCCAGCCTACCTGAACTGGGATGTCGCCGAGGATCGCCGCAGGATCCTGCGCGGCGAGATGCCTCCAGGAAAGCTCTGGATCCTCGACGAGATACACAAGCACCGGGGCTGGCGCAATCTTTTGAAAGGGCTGTGGGACGGCAGGCGCCCCTCTCAGCGTCTGCTGGTGACCGGCAGTGCGCGCCTCGATTTCTACCGTTTCGGCGGGGATTCATTGCAGGGCCGATATCACCTTTTGAGGCTCCATCCTCTCTCGGCCGCGGAACTGAGCCTTTCTTCCCCTAAGGACTTCGAAGCCCTGCTCCGTCTCGGCGGCTTTCCCGAGCCATTCTTTGGCGGGTCTGCGGCCCAGGCGCGACGCTGGTCGCGCGACTATCGGGATCGGCTGGTGCGGGAGGAGATTCGAGATCTGGAAAGAGTGGAGGATCTCGGGCACATCGAACTTCTGGCGCTTCGCCTTCCGGAACTCGTGGGCTCGCCGCTGTCCATCAATGGCCTGCGCGAAGACCTCCAGGTATCGCACCGGGCGGTCTCCCATTGGTTGGAAATTCTGGAACGGCTCTACGGAATCTTCCGCCTTGCGCCTTTTGGAGCTCCTCCCCGGGCGCTTCCGATGATTCGGTCAGTCAAGAAAGAGCGGAAGCACTATCATTTCGATTGGAGCGTGGTTCCCGATGAAGGGGCGCGCTTCGAGAATCTGATCGCCTCGCACCTCCTCAAGTGGGTCCATTTCATCCAGGACACGGAGGGTCGCGATATCGAACTCCGGTACTTCCGGGACACCGACGGGCGTGAGGTCGACTTTGTGATCGTCGAAGGCCGGCGTCCGTTGTTTCTGGTCGAAGCGAAGCTGAGCGAAACCGAGATTCACAAGAACCTTCGGTATCTGCATCAGAAGTTTCCCGAAGCCGAGGCCTTTCAAGTTCACGGTCGCGGAACGAAGGACTACGTCACGCCCGATGGAATCCGGGTGTCCCCGGCTCTGGCGTTCCTAACGCGCTTCATCTGAGGGCCCGAGGGGCGAGCGAAGGTTGGCGCAGTCGAATGGCAGCGGCCTACACCGCGAAGCACCACCAGGCGATTGCCCGGAGGCGGCCCCGCCTCCTGGACATTGCTCGAAGACGGAGCGGGACCGGGGAGCGAGCGGGTTGCACGCGCCGGGGCTTTGGGCGCGAGTCGCAGCGTTCCGTCTGCTTCGTTCGCGCCCAATGAGCCGAGAAAGGAGCCACACGATTCCGAGGAATGTCCGACGAAGTGGCGACGCATGAGGCGCCCCCGGCGCGGCAACCCGCTCGCTCCCTGGGCCCGCGGGCAACCACGAAGATGCCAACGTCATCGGCGTGATTCGTCCGGGCTTGCCGCGACGAAGGCCTCGTAGCGGGCCGACCCAGGCCTATGCGAAATCACGGGGATGAGACAGAGGTGGTTGCTCTCAGGCAAATATCACTGTGAGTGTTTTTTTGTGGGCGCAATAATCGCGGTTCCGGGACACCGGCGGGCGTGCGCCGCAAGCTTCTCGGGTGGGCGACGTTTGTGCGGGAGACCGCTTTCATGGGACCCATTTCGCCGACGCCCGCGGGCCAGGGTCCCGCCTGGAGTGAGCACATAAGGCACACAGGGGTATGATGCCCGTCGTGAAGCTCACCAGATGGAGCCCTGAAAAGAGTCTATTGCTCAAGGCGGAGCGCGGCGTCTCTTTCGAGGAAATCGTGGCCGCCGTGTCGCAGGGCGGACTCATCGCGGTGGTGGATCATCCGCGCAAAGCCAGGTACGAACATCAGAAGATCATGGTGGTGCGGATTCGAAACTACGCGTACCTTGTTCCCTACGTTGAAAACGAGAACGAGATCTTCCTGAAGAGCATCATCCCCAGCCGCAAGGCGACACGAGACTTTTTACCGGGAGCCAAGAGGACATGAAGAGGGAACCGTTGTTGGAAGAGGAAATCCTGGCCTCGTTCGACCGGGGTGAGTGGAAGCCCGTCCGAAATCAAAAAGGCGAAATCGCGCGGCTCAAGGCCTCGGCCGAGGCCACCTTGCTCAAGAACAGGCGGGTGAACATTCGACTCTCGTCCCTGGACCTGGAAGGACTGCAGGCCCGAGCCGCGGAAGAGGGCGTTCCCTATCAGACGTTGATGGCGAGCGTGCTTCACAAGTTTGTGGCTGGCCGCCTGGTCGAGATGCAGAGGCGGGTAGCCGCGAGTTCGCGCGGACGCGGCTTAAAGCGCCGCGCCGCCTGAGGTGACGGCATCAACTTCAAAGACGAGCTGTCCGGAATCTCGGCAACGACGCCTGGGGCCTTGCCGATGGTTCCATGGCGGGCGGTCCGGGGAGAAAAGACTCCCCCAGAAGGAGGTCAACTCGGATGGCTCTTCGTTGAACGGAGTAGGAAGCAACGACGCGAATCCCTGCAAGGAGCTGATGGATATAGGTAGCCATTCACCGCATCTCTTGCGGCGATTATAGCCAGTATTCGCCGCATCTCATTCGTGCTGGGGCGGCTCGAGAAGGGGCGGAAGACGGCCGCCATCCTCCGGCGCGGCTTCGAGCCGGCTCACAGTGAAGTCGTCCTCCACTACACCCGCGTCTTCACCGAAGCGGCCATCTCCGAAAGAGTCGACCACCTGCGCGGTCTCAAGGAGAACGTCATCATGGCCAAGCTCATCCCCGCCGGCACCGGGATGCCGTACTACCAGCGAATAGGAGTACGTGTGCGGCAAGACAGCCTGCGTCCTACGCCACGGCCTCCAGCGAGTTCCTGTGGTCGATCTTGTTCCTATAGAGATCGATCATTGGGAAGCACAGCTCATAGTCCCCCCAGATCAGTTCGCCGTACTCGACGCGGAATCCCGAAAACCGGTCCGGGTCGAGCCACGCCCGGATATCAGGGTGGGCGGAATCCGAGAGGAATCGCTTGAAATCGACTGTCTGCTCGGAAGCGTCGTCGAAGCGGATGCGGATTCGATAGTCCCCGACGAGCTCAGCGGTCAGGATGTTGATGATCGATGGCGTCATTTCAGCCTCCTGGTGATGTGCTCCGGCTTGATGGGTTTGTGCAGGACGAAGAAGTCGATCCACTTGGTGACGATCTCGGCGGCGCGGGCCGAGACAATCTCCTCAAAGTACCGCATCTCGCTTTGGCCCAACGGCGCCCGGCCCGTGACGTCGCGGTAGCGGATCTCAGTAACGAGTCCGTCGATAAGAATCAGCTCCGCGCGTGACTCCCGTCCCTGGAACTTGCCGTGGACATGTACTGGCTCATGCTCGTTGGAATAGAACATCACGAGAACCCCGAAGTATTCATAGAGTTTCGGCATGCGTGCCGCCCAAGGATAAGCCCAGGCCGCATTCGCTCGGTTCTGACCTGCGCCTCCGCGCGCGGCGCCTGCGCCCTGTGCTACGGTCGCGATCTCGCCACCGGCAAGATCGTGGAAATCGGCATGCCCCGAGGACAGGGCAGGCTTGGCGATGGCGGTGGGCGTGATGGCCGCCCAGTCGATCGGCGAACCCGGAACCCAGCTCACCATGCGCACGTTTGCCGTGGCTCAATCCCCACCTGCACGCGGTCGTCCCCAAGCTTCGCGCTGGCCCAAGGCCAGACCTACTTCGTCTACATCGGGTTGAAGTAGGCCACGTCCAAGAAAGCACCGTCCGAAGGGAGCAATTTCGGACACTTTCATCGTGGACTGTTTCGGGCGGGAAAGGAGCGGGACCGGGGGGCGAGCGGGTTGCTCGCGCTGGGGCTTTGGGCGCGAGTCGCAGCGTTCCGTCTGCTTGGTTCGCGCCCAATGAGCCGAGAAAGGAGCCACACGATTCCGAAGTATGTCCGACGAAGTGGCGACGCCCGAGGCGCCCCCGGTGCGGCAAGCCCGCTCGCTCCCTGGGCCCGCGGGGAGCCACGAGAATGGCCGCGAATCGATTCGGAGGGTCCCTTCGACAGGCTCAGCGCAGGCAGGCTTAGGGACCGCCCTTCGACAAGCTCAGGGACCTTGGGGGCGCGTCTCGCTCGCTACGACGCGTCGGTTCCTGAGAAACTCCGACGATGCCCTTCGCCGATTCCCACACTCATATCGACCTTGCGGAGTTCGATTCCGATCGCCCGGCTCTGATGAAACGCGCGGCCGAAGCCGGCGTTGTGCGCATACTCCTGGTGGCCCAGGCGGACGACAGCGCCGGTCTCGATCGCGGTTTGAGCGTCGCGCGCGATTGCGGCATCAAGGTTTCCGGGGGACTTCATCCGCACGAGGCCGTCCACTGGACGGAGTCTCTGGGGGAACGCCTTCAGGCCCTGGGAGAGGCCCGCGCCATCTGTGCGATCGGTGAGATCGGCCTGGATTTTCACTACGATCACTCGCCTCGCGATCAGCAGGAAGAAGCGTTTCGCCGCCAGATCCGGATCGCCCGCGCGGTGAACCTGCCGGTGATCGTTCACACCCGCGAAGCCGATGACTTGACCGTCACCATCCTGACGGAAGAGAAGGCGAGCGAAGTGGGCGGCGTGCTTCATTGTTTCACCGGGACGCAGGCCCTCGCCGACGCCGCCCTGGCCATGGGCTTCTACGTTTCGTTTTCCGGCATCGCCTGCTTCGCCAACGCCGACCCCTTGCGCGCGGTGGCAAAGACGGTTCCTCTGGACCGGCTCCTGGTCGAGACCGACTGCCCGTTCCTCGCCCCCCCGCCTCATCGAGGCAAACGCAACGAGCCCGCGTTCGTGGTCGACGTGGCCAGGCGCATGGCGGAGGTGAAGGGCGTCTCGCTCGAGGAGTTCGGCGCTTTGACCGTCCTTAACTTCGACCGGCTGTTCGGGCCTGCCTGATCGGAAAAGGAGGCGTCGTCGTCGTCGCGGCTTCGACCCGTTTGGTTTATCGTCGTGGGAATGGCTGTCCGATCTGTGATCGTGGGGACTGGGAGCGTCATCCCCGAGCAGCGCGTGGCCAACTCGGCCATGCTCGATCGCGAGTTCTGGGGTCCCGACGGAAAGAAGATCGACAAGCCCAACCAGCAGATCCTCGACCAGTTCGAGGCGATCACGGGAATCAAGGAGCGTCGCTACGCCGCCCCCACCCAGGTCACCTCGGACCTCGCCGCCCTGGCCGCGGCCGACGCCCTCGACTCCTCGGGCATCGATTGCGAGACCCTCGATGCCATCATCGTGGCTCACAATTTCGGGGACGTTCGCGCGGGCAGCCGGCATTCGGATCTGGTTCCCTCCCTGGCCGCCCGCGTCAAGGCGCAGTTGAAGATCGTCAATCCCCACGCGGCCGCCTTCGATGTCATTTTCGGCTGCCCGGGCTGGCTCCAGGGCGTGATTCTGAGCGATGCCATGATCCGCGCCGGCGATATCCGGCGCGCCCTGGTGATCGGGGCGGATACCCTGTCCCGCATTTCCGATCCTCATGACCGGGACAGCCTGATCTATGCCGACGGCGCGGGGGCGGTCATCCTCGAGGCGCTGGAAACCTCGGAGCCGGTGGGAATCCTCGCCCACGCCGTAAGGTCCGACACCCTCGATCATTCGACCATGCTGGTCATGGGCCCTTCCTACAAAGAGGAAGTGTTCCTCGAAGCCATCTTCCTGAAAATGGAGGGCCGGAAGCTCTACAAGTACGCGCTGCAGAACGTGGCGGGCGCCATCAAGCAGTGTCTCGAAAAGGCCGGAGTTCCGCTCGCGGAAGTGCGAAAGGTTCTGATCCACCAGGCCAACGGCAAGATGGATGAGGCCATTCTCGAAGCGCTCTACGACCTTGACGGGTCGACTCCGCCCCGGGGCGTGATGCCCATGACGATCTCGTGGCTGGGCAACAGTTCGGTGGCCACTTTGCCGACACTCCTCGACCTCGTGACCAAGGGGAAGGTCGAAGACCACGAGATCCGCCGCGGCGACAACCTCGTGTTCGCCTCCGTGGGAGCGGGAATGCACATCAACGCCGCGGTGTACCGCGTTCCGTAGGCGCAGCGCAGAAAGGGCCAGCAGATATGAGTGCTGCCATCGTCGTCCGAAAATCCGAGGAGCGGGGCCACGCCAACCACGGCTGGCTCGACACGCGCCACACCTTCTCTTTCGCCTCCTACTACGACCCGCGGCACACGGGATTCCGATCCCTGCTCGTGCTGAATGAGGACCGGGTGAGCCCGGGGCAAGGCTTCGCCACCCACCCTCATGGCGACATGGAGATCATCTCCTACGTGGTGTCGGGCGCCCTCGAACACAAGGACAGCATGGGCACGACCGCGGTCATGAAGGCGGGAGACGTCCAGCGCATCAGCGCCGGCCGGGGGGTGCGGCACAGCGAGTACAACGCTTCGGCGGTCGAGCCCGTCCACTTCCTGCAGATCTGGATCCAGCCGGATGCCAAGGGGGTGTCGCCCAGCTACGCGGAGCGGTCCTTCGGCTCGATCGAGTCCGGATCGCTGCAACTGATTGCTTCGAAGGGTGGCCGCGCCGATTCCATTCCGATCCATCAGGAGGTCGACGTCTACGTGGCGAGGCTTCAGGAGGGCCGCAGCCTTGACCACGCGTTCGCTGCCTCCCGCGCCGGCTGGGTTCAGGTCATCGATGGCCAGCTGCTCGCGAACGGCGAGGTCCTCGATCCTGGCGATGGTGCCTCGATCAGCGACACACCGCAGCTGCGCCTCACCGCGGTTTCCGATGCGCATCTTCTGTTCTTCGATCTGAAATAGCCGTCCGCCTGCTTGCGATTCGGCGAGCCACGGGAACCATGGACGAAAACACCGCCCGGCCCGGCCGGTCGACATTGGACGCCGTACGATCTTCCGCATGGCGGCTCAACCGAAGACTGAGCTGCGACGGGTGGTCAAGGCCGCCTGGGAGAGGATCGGCGCGGTTCGCCCCAGGGCTCACCACCAACGGCCCGCCGCGGCTAAGGTTCGCTTCCCTCCCCGGCTGCGCCGCCTTCGATATCTGAAGCGGCCTGGCGCGCCTCGCCACCCTTCCCCGAAAGGAACCACCTTGACTCAAGCCAAAGCCTTCGCCGCTTTCGACCGCTCTTCGCCGCTGCGACCCTTCACCCTTGAGCGTCGTGAGCCCCTGGCGTGCGACGTTCAGTTCGACGTGCTCTTCTGCGGCGTCTGCCATTCGGACCTGCACACCGTCAAGAGCGAGTGGCCGGGCACCTCCTACCCCTGCGTCCCGGGTCACGAGATCGTGGGCCGGGTCACGAAGGTGGGCGCCTTGGTGAAGAAGTTCAAGGTTAACGACTCGGTGGCCGTCGGCTGCCTGGTCGATTCCTGCCGGACCTGCGGCAGCTGCAAGGAGGGCCTGGAACAGTACTGCCAGGGCGGCTTCCAGATGACCTACAACAGCCCCGACGAGCACATTCCCGGAAAGAGCACCTACGGGGGCTACTCGACCCAGATGGTGGTCGACGAGGCGTTCTGCCTTCGTGTCTCGGACAAACTGGATCTCGCGGCGGTGGCTCCGCTCCTGTGCGCCGGCATCACCACCTACTCTCCGCTGCGCCACTGGGGCGTCACCACGGGGAAGAAGGTCGGGATCGTCGGCCTCGGCGGTCTCGGCCACATGGGGGTGAAGCTCTCCCATGCCTTCGGCGCCCACACCGTCCTCTTCACCACCTCGCCCGGAAAGACCGAGGACGCGAAGCGGCTCGGCGCCGATGAGGTGGTGATCTCGAAGGATGGCGACGCCATGGCGAAACATGCGGGCTCCTTCGATCTCATCCTCAACACTGTCTCGGCCTCCCACGATCTCGACGCCTTCACCGCACTCCTGAAGCGCGATGGCGCTCTGGTTCTGGTGGGCGTGCCCGCGACACCGCACCCGTCTCCCAACGTGGGCGCCCTCATCTCCGGACGTCGCTCCATCGCGGGCTCGCTGATCGGCGGTCTCAAGGAGACTCAGGAGATGCTCGACTTCTGCGCCGCCCACAACATCGTCTCCGACATCGAGAAGATCCCGATGCAGAAGATCAACGAAGCCTACGAACGGATGCTCAGGAGCGATGTCAAATATCGATTCGTCATCGACCTGGCTTCTCTCAAAGAGTAGGTCCCGCGGTCGGCCCGAGTTCCTTTCGCTATCATCGTGGGCGGAAAGGTGATGCCTATGGCTCATGGCGGATACACCCCTCCAGGCGTAGCGTTCCATTGGTGAATCAGACATTAGGAGGATCCGGTGAAGGTCAACGCATACGTCCCCATTCGAGCCCTTGTTGTCTCGCTGTTCCTGACCAGCATCGGTTGGGCGCAAGTCCCGGCGAGCCGGTGCGCGGACTGTCATTTCGCCAATCCCAATGAGACCTGGCGATGGCACCTTGCCGAATGGGACCGCTCGGCCCATGGGCAGGCGGGCGTGGGGTGCGAACGATGTCACGGCGGCAACGCAACCACTTTCGAGACGTTCCCCGCCCACCAGGGGATGCTGAGCAGCCAGAATCCGGCGAGCCCGGTCCATCGCGCGAATCTCCCGAAGACGTGCGGCGGTTGCCATCCCGGTCCCTTCGCCGCCTTCCAGAGCAGCAAGCATTACGAGCTTCTCCGCCAGGGGAACAAGGACACGCCGACTTGCGTCACGTGCCATGGACTGGTCGGGGCCTTCCTGCCCTCGCCGAAATCCCTGGCCGCGCAGTGCGCCAAGTGCCACGGAGCCGGAAAGGCAGCGCCGAACACAGACCTGCCTGCGGAAGGCCGGATGCGGTTGACCGATGTTCGGGACGTTCGAGAGTCTCTCGAACAGGCGAAGACGCTCATCAAGCGGGTAACCGACAAATCGCGCCGAGCGAGCCTCGAAGATGAGTTCCAGCAGGCTCAGGCGCCTCTGGTCGAGGCGGTGCATGCCGGCCACATGTTCGTCTTCGATAAGATGCAGGAGCGAGTCGGGGCGGCCCGGAAGCGCGCCGACCTCCTGCTGGAGAGGTTGGCGAACCCGCAGTCGCCGGTTGGAGAGTGAAGGGTCGCTATGACGATGAGTGTCGCCTTCAGGTTAGGCTCGTGACCGATCGCGATGCGGTGATGTGCGCGCTCGCCGGGCTCCACTCTCTGCGCGATCTGCGCGTCGCCGGCCGAGCCCGGCCGACAGAACCATTTCCCAAGGTTAGGAGGCGGACGGATGACCACCCTTAAGGACCCCCCGAAGAACATTCTGGTCCCGATCGATTTCAGCGAGCCCTCGGAGAAGGCGGCCACCGCCGCCTGCGCTCTGGCTCTGAAGACGGGCGCGACCGTGCATCTGCTTCATGCCTACGTGATTCCGGTCGAATCGGTCGGCCTGGCTCAAACGGTGTCCCGGCAATACGTCGAGCAGTTCGTGAAGGAGTCGAAGGCCCAGCTTCTGGAGCTCTCGGGCAGGCTGTGCCCCCAGGCCCGGATGGGCCCGATGCTGGTCGAGAGCGGCGATCCGAAGGATGTGATCAACCACAAGGCCGAGGATCTGAGCGCCGAGCTGATCGTGATGGGCACCCATGGGCGGCGCGGGCTGTCGCGCGCCCTGATCGGCAGCGTGGCCGAGAGTGTGGTTCGCACCGCGCCCTGCTCGGTGCTGGTCGTCCGCTGAGATTTCAACGGGCCTGGGGCCTGCCGGCATCTGTCCGTGCGGTATGCCACTTAGGATTAGGCATAATTATGGGGCAGGGGAGAGAATCCCTCCAGCATGAACCCCACCCCGTCCCGCCGCGGCTTTCTCGGTGCGGCCGCGGGCGCCGCTCTCGGCCTGCTGGCCCCTCGACTCACGTCCGCGGAGGCCCTCTTGCCGCGAGTCCTTCGCTTCAACCACCTTCATACCGGCGAAAAGCTCGCCGTAGAGTACTGGAAGGGAGGGACTTATGAAGCCGACGGTCTGGGCGTCATCAACCACCTGATGCGCGACTTCCGGACGGGCGACGTGCATCCCATCGACCCCTCTCTTCTCGACCTCCTGCATGACCTCGCGAGCCTGACCGAGACCCGTTCCCCCTTCGAGATCATCTCCGCCTACCGGTCGCCCGCGACGAATGCGGCCCTGAATAGCCACAGTGACGGTGTCGCGAGGAATAGCCTGCACCTAAAGGGGCAGGCCATCGACGTCCGGTTGGGCGACATCTCCCTGAAGCAACTGCGGCGGGCCGCTCTGGCCAAGGGACGCGGCGGCGTCGGCTACTATCCGGGCTCCAACTTCGTGCACGTTGACACCGGCCGGGTGCGCGCCTGGTAGCCATCCGCTAGGAGGCCTTCCGGCAGTCCCAGGACGGGGCCCCCGCAGAGGGCTTCAGCCAGACCGAACGGAGGACGGTGAGCCATGGGCTGGCCGGGCTCCTTCGAGGCTTGCCTGAAGGGCGCTGATTTCATCCAGCAGAACCATCGCAAGAGCGATGCCTGCCAGATTGAGATCGAGATCTCGCGACAGGCGCGACGCCCTTCGGGCGCGAAGCAGAGAGGGACCGGTAAACCGCCACTCCTCGGGGCGAGCGCCCGAGGGTTCGAGTACGCCCTCGAGGACCCAGGCTCGGACGTCGTCCTCTCGAACCTGGCAGGCCCGACACAACTCGACCAGGGTGAGCTGGATATCGAGGTCGAACTGCTGGGTCATGGCCTTTCTATCCCCTCCCTTCTCCACGAGGGTTGAAGCTGAAGGCGCGCGACATGGCTCGGTACGCTTCCTTCGCCGCCTCGGTGTCGGCGGGAGGCAGGGCCACGGCCAGCACGACATAAAGGTCGCCCGGAGGCTGGCCGGGGATCCCCTTGCCCTTGAGCCGCATCTGACGTCCCGCCGAAGATCCGGGGGGAATGGTGAGCTGGATGGGGCCTTCGGGCGTTGGCGCCTCCACCTTCGCGCCGAGTGCTGCCTCCCAGGGCGCCAGATTCAAGTGGACGTGGATATCACGGTCCTCGACCCGGAACCTCTGGTGGGGATTGAACGCGACCTCCAGATAGAGGTCTCCGGCCGGACCCTTGCCGATACCCTGGCCCCCCTGTCCGGCCAGGCGCAGATGCTGGCCCGCGCGAATTCCCTTCGGAATGTTCACGTCCAGTCTTCGCTCGTGGGAGATGAGCTGGCCCGACGCATCATAGGAGGGCATGCGCAGCGTAATCGTGCGCTGGGCCCCGCGGTATGCATCCTCCAGGTCGATCATCACTTTGGCGTGATGGTCCTCCCCCGAAGCGTGGACATCGGGCCGGCGCCCGCCACTCCGCGGCCTTCGGCCGAACAGCGCCTCGAAGAAATCGCTCGGGTCGCCGAAGTCGGAGAAGTCGCCCGCACCGCCGCGGAACTCGAAACCGGCGTCCCATCCGGGTGCTGGTTTGAAGTCCTGGCCGGCCTTCCACTGGCTCCCCATCTGGTCGTAGAGGGCTCGCTTCTCGGGATCCTTCAGAACTTCGTGGGCCTCACCCAGTTCCTTGAACCGGGCCTCTGCGTTCGGCTCCTTGCTGACATCAGGATGGTACTTACGCGCGAGCTTCCGGTAGGCCGCCTTGATCTCGTCGGGAGTTGCGGAGCGCTTCACCCCCAGGATCTCGTAGTAATCCTTGAATTTCATCGTCGCCTATACCGTACCACCACGAGGAGAGACCTCCGCGGGCGTCTCCTTCTGGTGCAGTTCCGGCTTCGGCTCTGGTTTCATCTCGGTCAGTTCCTTCCGACACATTCTCACCACCGCGAGGAAGAACGCCACCACCAGGGGGCCGGCCAGCAGGCCCACCGGCCCGAACGCCGCCACCCCGCCCAACAGGGCGAAGAAAATGACGCCGGTGTTGACCTCCATTCGACCTCTCATCAGATAGGGCTTGATGAAGTTGTCGATCGAGGAGACCACACCCGCGCCCCAGATGGCGAGGAAGAGCGCGGCGGTGGAGTGACCGGTGAAGAAGAGGATCACTGCGGTGGCGATAACCACGGCACCCGCCCCCACGATTGGGATGAAGGCGCCGATGAAGGTGGCGGCGGAGAGGAGCAGCGAATGCTGAGCGCCCGCCAGCCAGTAACCGAGAAGGGCGACGAGGGTCTGAACAACCGCGGTGCCCACCGATCCGGCGAGGACCGCCACCGACACGTCCCGGAAACTGGAGAGCAGCTCCTTCGTCTGAAGGTCGGTGAGCGGACTGATCCTGACGATCCACTGGACCAGCATCCGACCGTCCACCAGCAGGAAGAAGAAGGCCACCAGCATCATCGAAATTTGAAAGAGAAGGCTGCCGGTGGCCAGGAACAGGTATCCGACGCCTCCCAGAACTTTTCCGGTGAGACTGCGCACCAACTCTTCAATCTGCTGCTGGCCGCGGGGCAGCCGTTTCATAACCTCGCGCGCGAGCATGGGCAACGGCTCAGGCAGGCCGGCGATCACGCCGTTGATGCCCTTCTCCTGAAAGGTCGCCCGCATCGGCTGAAAAGCATCGTCGGCCTGTTGGGCCACCGCAAGAATGAGACCGACCACCGGCAGGACCAGAGCGAAGACCACCGCGGTCACGAATATCGCTCCGGCGAGGGTCCGACGCTGTTTGATCTTCGCGGCCAGGCGCTCGAACCCGGGAGAGAAAGTGGAGGCCAGCACCGCGGCCATCAGAAGGGCTTCGGCGAAGGGGAGTGCCACCCATAGCAGCAGAATGATGGACAGGACGGCAAGCCCAATCAAGACGCGTCGACCGAGGTCAGTCATGTTCAGAGCCTACGCGAATCGCGAAGCCAGACCACCGACTCCCTGTCACCCTGTCCCTCGAACTCATCCGGAGAACCAAGCCTACCGGACCCCTTGCCCCATCACGAAGTACACCCGGGCCGATCGCCCTCGGCCGACGCTCGCTCCCGCGAAGAGGGGGCCGAGGAAGGTATCGACGGCGAAACCAGCCGTGAAACTCGTCTTGATTTGCGCGCGGGAGATCTCGTCGAAAACGCTTCCCGCCTCGGCAAAGGCATCGAGATACAAGTCGCCGCCCAGCAGCTTGGGAAGATGGCCCACCCGGACCTTGTAGCCGAGGCTTCCAAGCAGGTATCTCGGACCGCGCAAGGCGCCGGGCGGATAGGCCCCAAGCTTGAAGGGTCCGCCCAGGCCGAACTGGTAGAGCGTCGGTGACGGTCCCCCGAACGTAGCTCCTCCATCCGCGGTCAGTGTGAGTATGCCGGCTCCCCCGACCGAATGCGCCGCGTGGAGCTTTCCCTCAACGGCTCCGAACCCTTGGGGGGCGTCCGGGGCCTCCAGAAACCACAGCGCGGTGGAGCTCAGGCGCAGGCCGCGGCTGGGAAAATACGCGGCGTTCTGGCCGTCGTAGTCGAAGCGGCCGCGGAGCGCCTGCTCCTGCCCGCTGCTGCGTGGCAGCTCAGGATCGCCCACCCGAGAGACGCTTCGGACGTAGGCGATGTCGTACCCGAACCGAAACCGCGTGCTGCCTCCTGAATTCCAGCCCAGGTCGAGGCCTCCGCCCGCGCGCTGCCGACCGTAGATGGCGACGAGTTTGTCGTCAGCGTACAGGTTCTCGCTGATTCGAGCGTAGGCCGCACGCGGACTCACGAAGAATCCGCCGCGCAGGGGTTTGTCACCGCCCAGGGGTTGATACAACTCGGTGCCGAAACCGAGGGTCGAGCCGAGCGATGCATCGAACCGCCACTCTGAGCCGAGACCGGTGACGTCCATCATCGTGACCCGGGAACCGAGGCTCAAATTGACGTCCTTGTTCTCGTTGTTGACGTCCATGGAGAACTTCACGAAGGGCGGTCCATAAGACTTGTCGCGAATCTGGACGCTCAGACCCGCGGTGTCTTGCGCGTCGACTCGCCCGTAGGTAGCACTGGCATAGCGCCCCAGGCCGATGATGCGATCGAGATCTTTCTCGATCTCCGGGGGGTTCGGCGGTTTTCCGAGATGCCGGCTGAGCTGCGCCGCGAGTTGCTCGCCCGCGAGGCCCGAGACCCCGTTCACCTCGACAAAGCCCAGGGACGGGTTCGCGGTTCGCTTCCGCGCTTCGATGCTCGCGCGATACTGCGCCCACGACGCATCGTCGAGCGCGTAAGCCAGAAGCGCCGTCTTCTGGGCCTCGGCTGCTTGATACCCGCGCGCCGCGAGTTCGTCGATCCTGCGGAAGTCGGCGGCGGTCAGACCGTCGAGGTCCGGCACGATGACTACGTCCGCCTGCAGGAGTCTCGGCTTTTCCAGGGTTTGCATCATCAGGGTGATGGACCTGTTGGCGACGCCGGCGATCGTCTCCGCGACCACCTCCTCCGCTTTCGGGCCGGTGCGCACCGCGATCACGATATCGGCGCCCATGGCCTTCGCCACGTCCACGGGAATGTTGTTCAGGATTCCGCCGTCCGCCAGAAGCCGGCCGTTCAGCCGAACCGGATCGTAGGTGCCGGGCAGGGACATCGAGGCGCGCACGGCGGGAGCGAGCGGACCGTGATCGAACACCACCACCTCGCCCTTCTCGAGATCGGTGGCGACGCAGCGGAAGGGGATGGGGAGGTTGTCGAAGCTGGTGACGTTCGAATAGGGGAGGAGGATCCGGCTGACCCACTCTCCGAGATGGTGGCCCGGATTCAGCCCGCTCTGCAACCGCAAGCCGTGAAGGAGACCGGCCTCCAGCTTTATCGAATACTCACGATCGTCTTCCTTTCGGCGAAACGAGCGCAGAGCGTATGGAATGTCGGGCCGCAAGACGCGGTCCCAATCCGCGGTTTTTAGCAGGTGCTTGATCCCTGCGGCGGACAGGCCCGTGGCGTACGCGCTGCCCATCAGCGCGCCGGTGCTGTTGCCCGCGATCCGGTCGACGGGGATGTGATGCTCCTCGAGCCAGAGCAGGACGCCCGCGTGAGCCACGCCGCGCGCGGAGCCTCCTCCGAGGGCCACCCCGACGAGGGGCCGGGCCGGTGGAGCCTGGTCCAGGGCCCGGACATTCTGCGAAGCGAGCATGGCGAGGACCATCAGTGCGAACGCCCCGGGGAAGCCCCTTCCCGGAGGGTGCAGACGGCGCTTGTCGGTCCTGGTCTGCATCCATTCTCCAAAGAGCGTGGTTCTCGGTCCAAGTCCTCGGCTGGCCCGGGGAGGCCGTTCGCACCTCTGGGGATTCTATTCCACGGGCTCGCCACCCCGTCCGTACGCTTCGCTCGCGTTGGTCCGCCCTACCTCGAGGATTCGGGAAGACCGACTCCGTCGATAACCGCGAAGTACCGACCGGGGCTCGGGGTGGGAAGGAACAGCACGAACGTGGCCCGCCCGTTTCGCGCCAGGCCTTCCTCCGAGAGACGCAGGGCGGCGAGGAACGTGGCGGGGTCCGCCGAACTCGCGGCCAGGCCCGGGCGGAGGCTGGCCAGAGCCTGGGGCTCGACTTCTCCCTGAACGAGGCCACGATCCGCGGCTAGGGGAACCACCAGGGCGCCCCGGGCTTCCATCCTTCTCGCTGCGGTTGCGAAGCTGGTGTCGCCGATTTCCACGATCCGGCTTCCTCCCTGGGCCAAAGGGGCGCAGCCCGTGGTTGCCCGATCGGAGGCGAGAATGTCGTAGGCCAGATCGGCTTCGAACCACCGTCCGCTGCGAGGCTCGAACATCGAAGCCCCAACGAGGGCCACGTCGGCGTAGGCGTCGGCCCGGTTGCGAAGGAGCTGGTCATACCCTTTGGGCGACACGTTCGCCAGATCGTTTCGCGCCAGACCATCGAGCACGGAGAGGAGGGCAACGAAATTGAGCCGGGTCAGTTCCTCGAACCCGCCGCCCTTGGGGAACCCGCCGCTTTCGATCAGGACCACGGGTGTGCCCCACGCCGTCAGGTTGTCGCCGAAGGCTCGAGGGCTCCAGTCCTCGTCATAACGGGCGATGCCTCCGGGGACGAAACTCGAGAGCGCTTTGACCACCCGGCTCGCCACTCTCCTGGCGCGTAAGCGGCCGGGCGTCATCGTGCCCGCGGCGTCGCCCGCCACCGCGAGCAGAGATATCGAGGACAGGACGCCGGTCTCGCCCACCGTGATCCGCCGGCTCTGATCGTGCAGGTTGAACCCGAGAATGGGTGAAAACCGGTCGCGAATCGATTTGAGGAGCCGGCCCTCGGGGGTCGCGAGCATCCTGGCGTCTCGATTGATGTCGATGCCCTGGGCATTCCGCCTCTCGTAGAGGGCGGCGCCGTCCGGGTTCAACATCGGGATCATGCGCAGGGTGAAGGCCCCGAGGATTCTCGCGATTTCCGGCCTGGATTCCTCGCGGGCCAGGTAATCCGCGAGGTCCAGGAGCCCGGGTGTCGCCGAGGATTCATCTCCATGCATCTGCGACCAAAGGAGGATCGACTTGGGGCCGTGTCCCAACGACAACATCCGGATGTCTCTTCCGAGAAACGAAGTCCCGATCGCTTCGACTTTGATGGGCTTCGGGTGCGCGGTGGTGAGACGGGCGATCTCGGAAGAAAGAAGCTCCGGGGTTAGACAAGGGGCCGGAATGGTCACGAACCGCCGACTCTCGTGCTCTCGCCATAGGGCGACCGGGTCGAGGGGCGAAGTCGAAGGTGCGCCGGCCAGGGAGAGCAGGAGTATGGCCCCGATCAATCGATGACCCTGTTCATTTGCCTTATCCTATGGTTTCCCAGGCGCGAATGAATCCCCTCGACTCCGATCCCGATCCATTGGCCCAGAGCGCGGGCGAGGCTCAGCCCGCCTCGGGGGCCGAACCGCCGCCGTCCCCGCCCGGGCTCCCGCAGGTCGTCGAAGCAAGCGTGGAGGCCGCGGGATCGGAAGAAGTTCCCAGGAAGGAAAAAGAAGAAGAGAAGGACAAGGGAAAGGGAAAGGGAAAGGAACGAGACAAGGAGAAGGAGAAGGACAAGGAGAGAGGAGCGAAAGACGAGGATGACAGACCCAAGGATAAGAGCAAGAAGCAGAAGCAGAAGAAGAAGGAGAAGGACGAGTTTCGCAAAGCCGATCCGTGGCAGCGATATCGGGCCTTGATCGACACTCTCAAGGAATCCCAGGATCTCGTCGATCTCGCCGATCACAAAGCCCGGTTCGCGCTCATCATCATGGGCGTTTTGAACGCCGCCATCATCATCCTGGGGACGCGGTCCGATTTTCTGTTGAGCCTTCCGCCCAACCTCAAGACCGGTCTCTACTTCTACTTCGGCATCTACGCGGTCATTGCCATCTACTTTCTCGTGCATGCCATCGAATCGCTCCGCCCCCGGGGCGTTCCGGAACTGGCCCGCAAGGGTTTCGTGTCGGATAAAGAGGAGAGTCTGGGCCTGCGTTTTTTCGTCGATGCTCTTCGTTACGACATGCCCACCTATCTCAAAGCGTGGCAGGCCGTCCGGGTGAGCCAGCTGAACGCGGAACTGGCCACCCAGCTGCATACCCTGGCCAGGATCAACAAGGCAAAATACAACGCGGTGGCGAAACTCTATCTGGGCTTGCGGGCGATCACGGTTCTGACCGCTGGTCTCCTGGTGGCCATGGCGGTGGCCGCGTGGATGGATCACCGCGAGTCCGTGGACTCCGCAACCGTAGCGGCCGAGGAGTCTTCGACCGCGGCGGCCGAGGGACCGGCGAAGATCAAGGCCGGGAAACCGAAGAAGGGGGGGTGGTCGATTCTCGGCGAACCCGAACGCTTCCCGGTTCCGGGAGTCAAAGAACCGTCGGGGATCGCGTTTGCGCCGGCTCGGAACACGTTTTTCGTGGTGGGCGACGAAGGGTCTTTGGTCGAGGCTTCAAGCACGGGCAGGGTGGTGGCCTCAATTCCCTCGGGCGGCAATCTCGAGGATGTCGCGATCCATCTCCCTTCGGGCCGGCTCGTGCTCCTGTCGGAAAAGAAGAGCGAACTGATCGTCGTCGATCCGGCGACCGGAAAGAAGACGGGCAGGTTCCGATTGGTCGATGAAGCTCTGCTTGGTGACACCGGCACCAACAAGAACCAGGGCTTCGAGGGATTGACCTTCCGCGCGGAAGGGGGACGGCCCGGGGGCGGAGTGTTCTACCTGGTTCATCAGCGGTCCCCGGCCATGCTGGTGGCCGTCGCCTTCGACCCGCTTATGGCCAAGGGGAGCATCGGCGCCGAATCGCTGGTGAGCCGAACCCCGGTGGCGAACCGGGAGGACCTCACCGCCGTGACCTTCGAGCGGTCCCTGAATCGCCTCTTCGTGATTGCCGATTCCAGGGACCGGCTGGTGATGCTCGGCCTGTCGGGCAATGAGGAGGCCGAGATCGTCTTGCCGGGAGCGCAGCAGGAAGGCCTGTCCTTCGACCCGCAGGGGAACCTGTGGATCGCCGACGACCGGGCGGGCCTCCTGGTATTCCGAGGAGCGCGTGGCCGAATCGAAGCAGAGATGAAGGCGTCTTTGCCAGACGTCACTCCGTCCCCGAAACCATCGTGACCGACGATCCTCCAGGAACCCAGGAGACTCATGAGTGTGACCCAGGAACTCTCTAGCCGTAAGGGCTGGGCGCTGGCCATGGCCTGCCTCCTCGGGGGAACTTCGAGCGCCTCCGACGCGCCCGCCCGAAGCTCGCTCCTTGCGCCCGCAGTGGGGGAGACCCCGTCGAGCGCGGCGCAGGGCGGCCCGAAACCCGCCGCCAAGGCCGAGGCCGGCAAGGTATCCGAGGGCTGGCGCCGCAAGGGCTTTGCCTTCTCGAAGGGCAAGTCGAAGATCGAGATCGTTGGCTACGCCCAGGAAGACTTTCGTCATTTCGACTGGTCCGTCAAAGGGGATGAGACCGGAACCAGACAGGCTCCCGTGCACGAACTACGCCGCTTGCGGATCGGATCGAAAGCAAGGTTTCGAAATCTGACCTTCGAATTCGTCGCGGATCCTCGCAACTCAGAGAAGGGGTCCCGCCTGAAGGACGCCACGATGGGCTATGACTTCGCGAAGGGCTTCAATGTCCTGGTCGGCCACTTCAAGCCTCCGGTCAGCCAGGAGTTCCTCACCTCGGCGGGCAAGACCGATTTCGTGGAACGAACCATGATCGGATCCCGCCTGGTCCCTGATCGCGACTGGGGGATCGGGGCGGACGGGGACTTCGCTCACGTGCGCTATGCCGTGGGCTTCTTCGCCGGGGACGGAGCTTCGAACCCGCAGAGTGCGGGTAACTCGGGTGCGGCTCGTCTGACCCTCAAGCCGGTCAAAGGCCTGGATGTCTCCGGCTCGTTCATGCAGGGCGAAGTGACGGCCGATCCCCGAGTCGGAGCCGTGGAACCCCTGCCGAAGGGCGCCAGCGGCCGGACCGCGAGCGGGTTCACGTTCTGGGATCGGCCTCATGTCAACGGGACAAGACGACGACTGGGCGGGGATGTTTCCTATTCCCGGGGCCCGTTTCGACTTCAAGGGGAGTATCTCGAAAACCGCGAACAGCGCAAGGGCCAAGGGTCAACCGGTCAGGACATCCCGGACGTGCGAGGGCGTGGCTGGAGCGCGCAAGCGTCCTACCTGCTGACCGGTGAGAAGAAAGACTCGACCGTGGCGCCCAGGAGATCGATTTTCAAGGGCGGCCTCGGAGCGGTGGAGATCGTCGCCCGGGTGGAGGCGCTCAAGTTCGACGACACCGGCGACCCGTCAGGCTTCGAAGGCTACGGCAATCGCGCCCGCAACATCGCGCCCTCCGGCGCGTCGGCAATACAGGCGGGCATCAATTACTGGGCTTCGAGCTTCTTCAAGCTCCAGGGAAGCGCCTTGTGGGAGAGCTACAACGATCCTCTCATCGCGCCGGTTCCCGGCAACACGGGCCGGTTTTTCACGCTCATCGGCCGGGTTCAGGTCATGATCCCGTAGCCTTGAGATCGTGACCCCGCGCACACAGAAATGAACCGGTTGCAGGTCATGATCGTAAGGAGTTTTATGAAAAGGAGCGGTCCCTTGCGTCCATCCAAACTCTTGCCTTCTCTTGCGGTCGCCCTGGTCTGCTTCGGGCCCGGGACGGCCCGCGCCGCCGACCCGGTCTTCGACCAAAGCCGGCTCCACGATTGCCGGCTCGATCTCGACCCCGCGGACTGGGCGGCCCTCAGGGCGAACTTCCAGACCAACCAGTACTACGCGGCGAACCTGACCGTCGACGGCGAGACGGTGAAACAGGTTGGAATCCGTTCGCGCGGCGCGGGGTCGCGAAGCGGGGAAAAGCCCGGACTGAAAGTGGATACGAACAAGTATGTCGCGGGCCAGGAGTTCCATGGGTACAAGAGCCTGGTGCTCGACAACGTCACCCAGGATCCCAGCATGATGCGCGAGGTTCTGGCCAACAGCGTTTTTGAAGCGGCGGGCATCGCGGCTCCGCAGATCGCGTTCTGCCGGCTCACCATCAACAACGATTTCTGGGGGCTGTACACGCTCATCGAGGCGGTCTCGAAGCCCTTCCTGAAGGCGCGCCTTGGCGAAGAGAGCGGGACGTTGTACGACTACGAGTACACGAGCGACTATCGCTTCACCTATCTGGGCGATGGCCTGGCCCCATACTCGCCCGTTCCCTTCGAGCCCCAGACCAACGAGGGCAAGCTCGACGCCGGCCTGCCGGACTTCATCAAGGCGATCAACCAGACCCCGCAGTCGGGCTATGCCGCGGCCATGGAAGCCTTCATCGACGTGAAGAAGTTCCTCACCTACGTCGCCGTCGAAAACGCCTCCGCCGAGTACGACGGCTTCGTGGGCCAGTTCGGCGTGAACAATTTCTATCTTTATCAGTATGGTGGCCAAAGGAAGTTCATCTTCATTCCCTGGGACAAGGACTCGTCTTTCCAGGCCGCGGAATGGCCGGTCCAGCAGCGGATGGATTCGAACGAGTTCACCAAACGGCTGATGCTCGATCCGGCCATGAAGTCGTATTACGAGAGTGAGGTGAAGCGCATCGCCACCACCTACGTGACCACCGCCTTCCTCGGCCCCAGGATCGAACAGTTCGCGAACCTCATTCGGTCGAGCGTCGTCGCCGACACCCACAAACCGTTCTCGAACGGGGACTTCGAAGCCTCGGTGGCCGGACTCAAGGGCGTCATCGCCGGTCGCGGCGCCAACGTCAGCGCTCAGGTCCCCTAGCAGTCCGTGGTGAAAGTCTGCCGTCGCACCGAGACGAGCGATGCGCCCGGCTGGCAAGGCGCCGAGAAGCCCCAATATCGGGAATATTGGGGCGACGAGCAACGCAGTCCAGACGGGATGCAGCGTTCGTCGAATGCAGGCCGACTTTCACCACGGACTGCTAGCTAGGGCCGTTTGAAACGGCCTCGCTCGGCCTCGATCTCGGCCCTGGAGGAGCAGCCCTCGATGTGATCGTTCACGAGCCCCATGGCCTGCATGAAGGCATAGGCCGTGGTCGGTCCGACGTAGGTGAAGCCGCGTCTTCTCAGATCCTTGGAGAGACGTCGCGAGGCCTCGGTCTGGCCAAGGGTCTTCAGGGTGGGCCCGTCGATCGTCCGGGGTCGATCACCCGTCCCCGGCTCGTAGGCCCAGGCGAACTCGGCGAGCGATCCCATGTCTTTCTGCAGCGCGAGCGCGCGTCGGGCGTTGTTGATGGTCGACTCGATCTTGCCGCGGTGCCGCACGATCCCCGCATCCTTCAGCAGGCGTTTCACGTCGCCTCTCTTGAAGCCGGCCACCGCCCCGAGGTCGAAACCCGAGAAGGCGGCGCGAAAATTCTCCCGCTTGCGAAGGATCGTGAGCCACGATAGGCCTGCCTGGAAGCCCTCGAGACTCAGTTTCTCGAACAGCCGGACGTCGTCGCGAACCGGTCGGCCCCATTCCCGGTCGTGGTATCGCTGATACAAAGGATCACGCCCGCACCAGGAGCAGCGAACACGGCCATCCTCTCCCCGCGTGAGGCCATCGCCCGCGCCCGTCTCGTCCGCCACCCTGCTAAACGCCGAACTGGCGGAGATGGTGATCGACGTGCTTCCAGACGAGAATGCCCCACTGGTCGCGATTCAAGGGACCGAAGGCGGGATGTTCGGGCCATTCCGCAATCTGTCGTTTGGCGAATGACCCAAGCAATTCGCGCACCGTTTCTCGTTCCCCTTCGAAGGCGAACTCGTCCTTCGCCACGAGGGCCGGCGCGGTGGGCGCGCCTTTGGGAAAGGGCAGGACGAAGACGATGAGTTGTTTGACGGGGAACCGCCGCAAAACGCTGACCCGCGGGGGGATGCTCAGGTCTCCGGTGGCCATCCGAATCGCGCCGCCCAGGTGGTGGAGCATTTGCGCAACCGACATATGTCCCCACCGGCCCCTGGTTTCAGGGGTCAGATGGTCGAGCCGGGTCAGCAGGCGCCTCTCCACGGTCGGATCGAGGAGCGTTTTGTGGCGCAGGGCCATGGAGAACATCACGAGGGCGACGATCAGAACCACCGAGGCCAACAGATAGGCAAGCATGGCGAAATCTTACAGGCCGCCCCAAAGGAAAGGCCGAGTCCCTTAGGGACTCGGCCGCTTCGAGACGGGGACGGCGCTACTTGATCTTGTAGGTCTTGTCCGGAAGTTGCTCTCGGTGAACGTCGTGGCAGGACCGGCACGTTCCCTGAAGAGCTTTCACCGCCTCGCCCGTGGCCGCTGTGTCCTTGCTCTCCGCGGCCTTGACCACGGCCATGGCGGCCTTGCGCGAGGCCGCGTTGAATTCAACCGCGTCCTGGGCTTTCCGAGCCACCCAGAAGCTGTCGATGCTGGCCAGGGCCGCGTCGATGGCCTTGGCTCCCGCGACCACCGGGCTCAAGTCGCCGCCGCCTTCGCGCATCGTCTTCCCAATGGCCTGCATTCCTTCGAGGGTGTCCTTCATGGCCTTCTGGTAGTCGGCTTCGGTGACGTCGGCAGCCTTGACCGCGGGCGTGAAAAACGCCGCCACCATGACCGCAACGATTGTGTGTTTCCTCATGATTCTCCAAGCTGTTGAAAGAGTGTTGCTCCGCCCCAGTCCGTGGACAGAGCGGGAATTATGCCTCCTTACCTGCGAAACTGCGGAACGTGCCCCTCGCCTTCGGCATCGGCGGCCCAGGAGGGCGAAAATAGCTCGATGAAAAGCGTTTGGATCGCGAATGTCCTTTTGAGCGCCCTGTTTGCCTTTCCGGGACAGTCGGCCGCGCAGGACGGGACGACTGCGGAGGTCCCCTCGCCTCGAGAGGTCAAGAAGCCGCCCACGGCCCGCGATGTCACCCTTGGACTGGCTTTCCACGAGCCCACCAGTTTCACCGGTTCGGCCACCCTCATCTGGGGGAGGCCGAGGATGCTGGTTGCATTCGCTCCGGGGAAACTCGCCCAGGTGCGGGTGGGTACCAGAGGCGCTCAGATCGGGGTGGGGCTGGTGGCCGGCGTCTTCGAGGAGTCGCCGTGGAAACCGTCCGGCCTCGCCGTGACCATCAAGGCGATCGCAATCCGGACCTGGCGCGATCCGGACCCCCTGCAGAACGGCCGTTCCTATGCCGGGCTCGAGAGCGACGTGGTTCTGCTCGGCATCCGCGGGAGCATCGGCTACGCGCGCAAGGTCGGGGGGCCGGGCGGCTCGGACGGACAGTTCGTCTGGTCGGTCGGCCTGGGGTTGTAGGAGGGGCGTCGCGCCGGTCGAAACGACGCCTAGGATTTCACCTTGAAAGGGGCAAGGACCGCTCGCTGCTTCTCGAACAGCTGATCGAGACCGGCCTGGGCCGCCCGCATCATGTCGTCGAGATCGGCTTTCGAGAACGGCTTTTGTTCGGCCGTGCCCTGCAACTCGACGAAGGCGCCCGAGGCCAGTCCGACGATGTTCATATCGACTTCGGCGGCCGAATCTTCAAGGTAATCGAGATCGGCGACCGTCACTCCCTTGACCCGGCCGACGGAGACCGCCGCGACCTGATCGCGCAGCGCGGTGACCGCCCCGATCTTGCGCAGGGCAAGTACGAGGGCTACAAAGGCGCCGGTGATCGACGCGGTGCGGGTGCCCCCGTCGGCCTGGAGCACGTCGCAGTCGACGGTGAGGGTGCGTTCCCCGAGCGCTTTCATGTCGAGGACGGAACGAAGCGACCGCCCGATGAGGCGCTGAATCTCGTGGGTGCGTCCGGAGGGCGAGCCTTTGGTGACTTCGCGCGCGGTGCGGGTGTGGGTGGCTCTGGGGAGCATGGAGTACTCGGCGGTGAGCCAGCCTTCGCCCTTACCCCGGAGAAACTGGGGAATGCGGTCCTCGACGCTGACCGTGGCCAGAACCCGGGTGTCGCCGCAGGAGATGAGGGCGGATCCCTCGGCGTGCTTCGAGGGCGAGGTTTCGATGGTGACGGTGCGGAGTTCCCCTGACCTCCGCCCGGATGCGCGCACCGTGAGGTCGGCGGCGAGGCCGGGGTCTTTCTGCTTCAGGATGTCGCCGATGGAGGTCATATCACCCCGGATCTTCGCATCTTCACGTGGAGCGGGACGACCAGGGCCGGGGCTGAAGGGCCTCAGAGGTCTGGCCCCGTCCTTCAGACCCCGGGCTTTGTGCCTGCCGTGGCCGCCGCCGCCGGTTCGAGGCCATAGAGCCGCCGATACTGGTCTCGGGCCCCCAGGATGATCATCACGTAGTTGCGGGTTTCCGTGAACGGGATCGACTCCGTGAACTCGTCGCTTCGCATCTGCGGGCTCGGCCTGAGCCACCGATCGACGCGATGCGGTCCCGCGTTGTAGGCCGCGAGGGCGGCCTCCGGGCGCGAGCCGAACCGGTCCATCATCTGTTTGAAATACCGGGTGCCAAAGGAAAGCGAAGTCTCGGGTTCGTGGAGCAGCTTCGTCGAATAGCGCATTCCAAATTGCCGGGCCAGAGGCCTGCCCGTGTAGGGCATGATCTGCATCAGGCCTCGCGCCCCCGCCACACTCTTCGCCCGTTGGTCGAAGGTGGATTCCTGGCAGACCAGGGCCGCCACCAGAGCCGGGTCGAGGGCCTCGCGCGTGGCCGCCGCCTTCAGGGCCTCCCCGTGACGAAGCGGGTAGATGGTGGTCCACACATGCGACGGGAGGTCCTTGATCTCCGCCCCCATGAACTCGGGCCGCGCTCGTTTCATGTAGATGATCGCGTTCCTCAGCTCGCCGCGATCGGCCTCGATCAAAGCCCGCGCCTCCAACGCCTTGGAGCCGCCCTTTCCGAGCGACTTGAGTTCGTCGAGGGCTTCGGCGCTGAAACCGATGAGGAGGAGCTGCCGGAGCCGGGCTTGGAGCGGTCCGGGCAGGTCTTCCTGGGGTGCGGCGCGCGAAACCGTCCTTACGCTTGCGCCATTGGCCCCCGCCCCCTGCGCGGGTAGATGCGATAGTTCGGCACTCGCCAGGCTTCCGTACCAGGTGTTCCTGAAGCGGTCAGCTGTCTCGTTCAGGAGCACGCCTCCCCGGTCGGTATCCCCGCTTCTGAGCCTGGCCATACCCGCCCAGTACAAGAAGCCCGCCGGTGACTTGGCCCGCCTCGCCATCGTCTCGAGAGGTTCGGCCGCATCCTTCGGCCGACCGGCTCGGAGCGCTTCGAAGGCGGCGCGCATCGCCGCGGCCTCCGCGTACGTTCCGTCCGCGAACTCGGCGATCAGGCGGCGGTAATACGGGGCGGCCTCTTCGTGCCGCGCGTCTTTTTGGAAGAATGTGGCGAGGGAATAGAGCGCGCCTTCGGCTGCCGGAGTGCCCGCAAACTGGGTGGCCACTTCGTGGAGCCGCGCGGGACGAGAAGCTCCGGGCGCCATCCGGGCGAGCCACAGTCTGGCCTCCCCGCTCAGGGGTGAGTCCGCCGGGATCGCGCCGAGGATCGCCGTCGCCTCGCGGGGCGAGATCGAAACGAGGCCCCGACCCAGCGCCACCTCGACCGCGTCCTTGTCCGCATCGATCGCCTTGTTCGTCCGAAGCCTGCGGAGTTCGGCCACGGCGGCTCGTCGCTGCCCGCCGTCGAGGAGGGCCTGGGCGCGCGCGAGCCGTCGCTCGAAGTCTTCCCGCGCGGAACGCCGCGGGTGGCTTCCGGACGGGGCGAGGAGGCTCCCGAGGCGCGCCGAGGCGCTCTGCGCCTGGGGAGAGGTCGGGAAGGCTCTTTCCAGTTCTTCGAGAGGGGCGAAGGCCTCGTCTCTCGAACCCTGGGCCAGGAGAGCCTCGCCCAGATCGAGAAGAGCATCGGCTCGATTCTCACCACACACTTGGGCCGCCTCACCGAGCAACGCGACCCGCCGCTCTCCTTGTTTGACCTGTTGCAGGGCCGCGGAGGCGCCCATCCGCGCGCTGCACC
This sequence comes from Vicinamibacteria bacterium, assembly GCA_031412915.1. Lineage (GTDB taxonomy): Bacteria > Acidobacteriota > Vicinamibacteria > Fen-336 > JAGNNV01 > JAGNNV01. The sequence continues at coordinate 48,647 of JANODX010000076.1, forward strand.
GGACGTCGTCCGTTTGCGCGGCGTCGATGGCGCCCAGATAGGCTGAGGCTGAGCCACCGTAGTCGCCCGTCCGGGCTTTGGCGCGGGCCAGGATGAGGAACGCCCGATCTCCCAGGCTCGTTCGGTCGATATCCGGATGACGCGCGGCGGCGGAGGCCTCGTCGAATCGGCCCAGAGTGAGTGAAGCCTTGGCCACCAGGAGCTGAGCGAGGCCCGAGACCTCGTCGCCCGCATGGTCCCTCGAGAGTTTCCTGAGCCGTTCGACCACCGCCGCCTGAACGCCTCCGCGGAGATCGAAGGAGGCCTGGACCAGCGCGGCCTCGCCGGGCGTGAGCACCGGCCTCAGGCTCTCGAGTGGGTCTGCCTGCCCTCCCTGGGCCGCCGCCACTCTGACGAAGAGGCTCAAGCTCAGGATGAGGCCGCCCAGGCTGGCCGGGACCGGCACGAGGCGTTTCAGGGGCGCACCTGCAGGCGCGCCGACGAATCTCCCGGAGCTGGTCACGGCCATCGCACTCCGCTACATCGGGCCGAGGGCCGACGGATCTCCGCCGGCCAGGAGCCGGACCAGTTCATCGTGGAAGTAGTTGGTGTTGTTCCTCAGACCCGGGGAGATGCGATCGTGGTACATCTGCCGTCCGCGCTCGATGTCTTCCTTGAGGCGGGAGTGGAGGTCTTTCGCTTTCCGTCCTTCGGTGACCTTGGCCTCGTTGTAGAGCTTGATCTCGCTGACGATCAGTCGCGCGAAACGCTTCGCGTCCTCGTGCGTCTTCGCTTCTTCCGGCGATAGCCCGGCGACGCCGGGGGCCGTTCCGGGCTTCATGTGCGACATCTGCTGTCGCATTTGATCCATCTGCGATGCGGTGAACATCACGGTGCCGGCGCCCTCGGCCTTGGGAGCCGCCGCGGATGGAGGTGCGGGTGGAGGTGCGGGCGGGGGAGGCGGTACGGCGACCGCCTGCTGTATCGAGGCGACCTGTGCGGGTGAGAAAAGGATGGTGCCCGAGCCCTCGGGGGCGGGCGCCGGGGCCGATGCCGGTGGTCGAGGGGCGGTGGGCCTCGGAGCGGCGGCGCCCGCGGTGGCCGAGACGACCGGGGGAGCGGGGCGAGCGCCGGGAGTTCGCGGGACGAACGAGAGCAGGTCAGTCGCCTTGGAGGCGAATCGAACCAGAGAGTCGATGAACGCGGCCTGCGCGTTGCTCATGGGACCGGTGGTGTCGCAGTACAGCACGGCGGCGAGCTTGTCGCGCAGAACCATCGGGGTCACGATGGCGGACGAACCCAGGGTTCCCAGGCGCTGCAAGGCGGCCGCGGTCTCCCCGGAGCCCGCGAGGTCGACAAGCAGGGGCGCGCGACCGGTCTGGATCGTCTTGAAGACGGTCTCGTTCGCCAGCGGGATCTGAAGCTGCTTGATCGCCTCGTTTTGGTCGAAGCCTTTGGCGTACCAACCCACCGCGTTCGTGCCTTTGATGATGAACATGGCCACGCGATCGACCTGTTTGGCGCTCTCATTGACCAGGCTGGTCAGGACCTCGGTCAGGTTCGCGCCGGTGTCGACTTCGGCCATGGCCGAAAGGAGCACGGCAATCGTGGGGCCTGTTTCCGCGGCCGCGGGCAAAGGCGCCACGGGATTGGCGGCCATGACCTCGCCAATGGCTTTTGAAATCGAGCCTTCGTCGATCTTCTCGTCGTAGCGCGCAACGCTCTCTTGAAGTTCGTCCAGAGCCCCCACCAGCTTGGCCTGGTGGTCCACGATGCGCTTCTGGATCTCGACCACCCAGTTTGCCATCTGCTGGCTCACCAGGGCGAGGGTTCTCGCTTTGAGTTCGTCTTCGAGTGCCATGACGTCCTTTTTGAAGTGGATGGGCGTGAAGTTCTTCCCTGTCTCAGTGAGGAAGCTCCCGACGCATAGAGATTATCTTGAGCGGCCCTCTAATGTGTCAAAGGCCACAAAAAAGTCCACCCCGCCTTCCGGGGTGATTTCAGGGCACGACTTCGATGGCCAGGGCGACCCCGTTGCCTCCGCCCAGGCACAAAGTGGCGATGCCGCGCTTCAGGCCTCGAGCCTTGAGCGCGTAGATCAGGGTGGTCAGAATGCGCGCGCCGGAGGCGCCGATCGGATGTCCGAGGGCCACCGCCCCGCCATTGACGTTCACTTTGCCCGGATCGAGGCCCAATTCTCCGGCCACCGCCAGGGCCTGAACCGCAAACGCCTCGTTCAGTTCGAAGAGGTCCGCATCCTCAAGCTTCCAGCCGATCTTCTCGAGGAGTTTTTGGACCGCCCCTACGGGCGCCATCATGACCAGCGAGGGCTCCACTCCGGCCGTGGCCTGGCCAACGATTCGAGCCAAAGGCTTGAGGCCACGCGTCCGGGCGAGGTCTTCGGCCATGACCACCAGTGCGGCCGCGCCATCGTTGACTCCCGGCGCATTGCCCGCGGTCACCGTCCCGCCCTCCCTGAACGCGGGCTTGAGCTTCGAAAGGCTTTCGATCGAGGTGTCGGCGCGAGGGGATTCATCGTTTTCGACCACCAGGGCCGGCCCCTTCTTCTGGGCGATCTCGATACTCAGGATTTCTTCCTTGAAGGCCCCCGAAGCGATGGCGGCGAGAGCTCTCTTGTGGCTTTGAACTGCGAACTCGTCCTGGCGCTGACGGCTGACGTTGTACTTCTCGGCCACGATTTCACCGGTGCATCCCATGTGGAAGTCCGAGTACGCGTCCCAAAGGCCGTCGTGGATCATGGAGTCGATCATCGTGCTGTTGCCCATGCGCAGGCCTTCGCGCGCCCCCCGCATCAGGTGGGGGCAGTTCGACATCGACTCCATGCCGCCGGCCACCACCACGTCCACATCGCCGGTGGCTATGCCCTGAGCGGCCAGCATGACCGCCTTCAAGCCCGAACCGCACACCTTGTTGATGGTCAGAGCGCCCACTTTCGGCGGCAGGCCCGCGTGGATCGCGGCCTGTCGGGCCGGGGCCTGACCGAGACCGGCCGACACCACGTTGCCCATGATCACCTCGTCGACATCGCCGGGATCGATCCCGGCGCGCCGGACCGCCTCCTTGATGACCAGGGCGCCAAGCTGCGGGGCGGTGAAGGACTTGAGGCCGCCCAGGAACTTGCCGGTGGGCGTACGGACCGCGGAGACTATGACTGAGGATCGCATGGAACAAGTCTAGCGAAAGCGCCCTCGGGCCATGATGCATTGGCGCCAGCGCCCGGGCGCGGTATGCGCTTCATGGCTTCCGCCTGATCGCCTGATCCCTGGTCAGCAGGCTCCGGTCGCGTGGAACCGCAGATGGCGGCGCGCGAAGACCTTGCGGACTTCCTCGACCCAGAGCACCATGCTTCCGACCGCGCCGAGGGCGATCACCTCGGCCATGCCGAAGGGAACGGTGTGGAATACGCGGCCAAGGGGAGTCCAGAAGATGACGGCGATTTGAAGCGCGTTGCCGACGACGAGTCCGCCCACGAGCCAGCGGTTTCTCAGCAGGCCCGGGCTGAGCGCGGACTTCGTGGCGGAGCGGCAGTTGAGCACGTTGAACCACTCGCATATCGCGAGCAGGGTGAAGGTCTCGCTGCGGACCTGCGACTCGGGGATCCCCGCCTCGATCCTAACCACGAACCACCCGAGGGTTGAGACAACAATGGCCGACGTCATCAGGGCCATGCGCGCCAGCAGAGCGCCGGTCAGCAGCGGTTCATCCCGCGGGATGGGTCCGCGCTGCATCTCGTCGCCCTCCGCCGGGTCCATCACGAGATTGACGGTAATCAGGCCCTCGGTGACCAGGTTGTTCCACAGGATCTGCACGGCCAGAAACGGCGGGGGATAGCCGAGCAGGATGGCCGCGAAGAGGACCAACACCTCGGCCGCCGACGTGGAGAACAGGAAGAGGACGGTCTTCTTGATGTTGCCGTAGACCGCCCGGCCTTCCTCCACCGCGGCCACGATGGTGGCGAAGTTGTCGTCGGTGACCACGATCTTCGCCGCCTCCTTGGCCACCTCGGTGCCGGTCATCCCCATCGCGACGCCTACGTCGGCGCGGGCGAGTGCCGGGGCATCGTTGACCCCGTCTCCGGTCATGGCCACCACCTCCCGCTTCTTCTGGTAGGCGGTCACGATGCGGAGCTTCTGCGCGGGGTGCACGCGCGCGAAGACGGAGATGCGCCCGATCTCGGAATCGAGTTCGTCGTCGCTCATCGCCTCGAGTTCCCGTCCGTCCACCGCGCGATCGCCCTCCCTCGCGATGCCGAGGGCGAGGGCCACCGCGAGTCCGGTCGCCTTGTGATCGCCCGTCACCATCACCGGGCGGATGAAGGCGGCGCGGCACGCATCCACCGCGGCCCGGGCCTCCGGCCGCGGGGGATCGATCTGGCCGACGAATCCGAGCAATTCGGCGCGGCCCTCGAAGGCCCCGAAACCGCTCTTGCCGTCGATCTCCGCGCCGTCCACGATCGCGATGGCCAGCACCCGGAGGGCCCGGGCCGCCATCTGTTCGGCGGCGTCCTGCGCCTCGCGACGCGCGAGGTCCTCAAACGGCACGCGCTGTCCGAGGTGGCGCACGGTTCCGCACAGGGCGAGGAGCATTTCCGGCGCGCCCTTGAGGACGACCCGCGATCCCCCGGCCGAGTCGTGCTGGGTCGCCATCATCTTCGCGCCGGCATCGAAGGGGATCTCGGCCCGTCGTGGGAGACGCTCGCGCAGGGCCGCGGGCAGGAGGCCTCCCTTAATGGCGAGGGCGATCAGGGCCGCCTCGGTGGGATCCCCGAGCGCCCGCCAGCGGGAGTCGCTTCCGTCCGGCCCGAGAAACCGAGCGTCGTTGCACAACACTCCCGCCTCGATCAGTTCGAGCAGGGCCGGGTCCGCGTCGACCGCGATGTCCCGTCCCGCCTCGATGAACCGGCCTTCCGGCTCGTAACCGCTCCCCGTGACCTCGATCTCCGGCCGGCCCGGCAGGTGGATGGCGGTCACCGTCATCTGGTTCCGGGTGAGGGTGCCGGTTTTGTCCGAGCAGATGACGCTCGTCGATCCGAGGGTCTCCACCGCGGAGAGCCGCCGCACGATGGCTCCACGGCGCGCCATTCTCTGGACTCCGACCGCGAGCGCGATTGTCATGGCCACCGGCAGCCCCTCGGGAATCATCCCGACCACCTGGCTTATCCCGATCATGAGGATGTCCTTGAAGGGAATGCCGCGAAGCCGGCCGACCCCCACCACCAGCCCGAACATCAGCGCGGCTGCCACGATGACGTAACGCCCGAACTCCTGGATGCGCCGCTCGAGCGGGGTCTTCGGCTCGGTGGCCGACGCGGCCAGGGACGCGATCGCCCCGATCTCGGTGGCGAGCCCGGTGGCCACGACCACCGCGCGGGCCCGGCCCGCGGCGACATGGGTGCCGGCGAAGACCATGTTCGTTCGGTCGGCGAGAACGGTGTCGGGTGCGAGGGGAAGAAGGTCCTTGTCGACCGGGAGCGACTCTCCGGTGAGCGCGGCCTCGGCGATCTGCAAAGCGGCTCCGTCGACCAGGCGGGCGTCCGCGGCTACGGCATCGCCCGCGGAGAGGACGAGGATGTCGCCGGGGACGACCTCACCCACCTCGATGATCTCCTGCTTTCCGTTCCGGACCACGCGTGCCTTGTGGCCGGACAGCCGCCTCAAGGCCTCGAGGGACCGCTCCGCGCGGCCCTCCTGGAAGGCTCCGATGCCGGCGTTCAGGAGAACGACGGCCAGAATCACGACCGCGTCGCTGACTTCGCCGGCGAGGAAGGCGATGGCGCCCACCGCGAGCAGCAGATAGATGAGCGGGCTCTTGAACTGGCCGAAGAAGACCGACAGCATCGACTTGCGGCTCTGCTCCGGAAGAGAGTTGGGGCCGAAGCGGATCAGGCGCAGGGCGACTTCAGCGGCCGGGAGTCCGGCCGCCGCGTCCGAGGCCAGGGCGGCGAGCGCCTCTTCGCTGCGCAGGGCGTGCCAGCGCGTTTCCGCCGCGGGCTCGGGGCTCGGGGGCAGGTTCATGTTCGCGATGTTCGCGCCTCGAGGCGCACGGACCCGAATCGCCCCTGGCTCGGGCCCCGATGAGAAAAGGGGTTACCGCTTGAGGGCGTCGGCCTGGTCCGGGTTCAGCAGGTTGCGGTTACAACTGTCGGAGCCGCTGCGGCAGGCTTCGAAGTTTCGGGCGAGTCGAGAGGTGCGGACCGATTCGACCTGGTCGGGGGTAAGCAGGACCGGATTGCAACTCGCGTACCCGTTCCAGCACGACGCGAAGTTCTGGGCGCGGCGTTCGGTCTCGACCGATTCGAGCTGGTCGGGGGTGAGCAGGCTGGCCCGACACGAGGAGGAGCCGCTGCGGCAGGATGCGAAGTTCCGCGCCAGGCTCTCGGTCTGCACGGACTCGGCCTGATCCGCGTTGAGCAGGCCAGGGTCACACCGAGGTTCGCTATTCCGACAAGCCGAGAAGTTCCGGGCGCGACGCTCGGTCTCCACCGACTCGATCTGGTCGGCGCTCAAGAGGCTGCGGTCGCATCCGGCGAAACCGCTCCGGCAGTTGGCGAAGTTCCGGGCCCGTCGAGCCGTCTCCACCGCCTCGCCCTGATCCGGGGTGAGTCGGGCCTGGTCGCAGCTCGCGTAGCCATCCCGACATGCCGCGTAGTTCTGGGCCCGGCGTTCCGTCTCCACCGATTCGATCTGGTCGGCGTTCAAAAGAGCGGGATCGCATCGTGAAGAGCCGCTCCGACAGGCCGCGAAGTTCCGCGCCCGCCGCGCGGTCTCCACGGACTCGACCTGGTCTGCGCTGAGGAGGCCGCGGTTGCAGGTTGAATATCCGGACCAGCAGGCGGAGAAGTTCTGGGCGCGCTGCTCGGTCTCCACCGCTTCGACCTGATCGGCATTCAGGAGGCTCCGGTCGCAGCTCGCGTAACCGTACCGGCAGGCGGTGAAATTGCGGGCCAGGTTCGCGGTCTGAACTACCTCCGCCTGATCCTCGTCGAGGAGGAGGGGCTTGCAGCTCGAGTGACCGTTGCGGCAGGCCGAGAAATTCCGGGCCCGGCTTGCCTGCTCGACGACTTCAAGCTGTTCCGGCGTGAGTTCCCCAGGCTTGCAGGTCGAGTATCCAACCCGGCAGGCGAAGAAGTTCCGCTCTCCTCGGTCCTGGGCAAAGGCGGCTCCGGTCATGGCGAGGGTGAGGGAGAGGAACAGGGGAAGGCGCAGGCTCCGCATGGGAAAAAAGTACGCTGGCCCGCCTGCGGGTGTCAAGCACCTCTGTCCTCTAACGTGCGGCCGCGGCTTCGTCGATCCAGGCCGTCACTTCGCGGTCGAGCAGATCCAGGGGCAGCGCGCCGTTTTTCAGGATCGCTTCGTGGAAGGCCTTGAGATCGAACTTCGGCCCGAGCTTCTCCTCCGCCCGCTTGCGCAGCTCCAGGATCTTGATCATCCCAAAGGTGTAGGCGAGGCCTTGACCCGCCTCGGTGATGTGGCGATCGACCTCGGCGGTGGATGGGCCGATCTTGAATCCGGTGTTCTCGGCCATGTAGGCGATGGCCTGGGCGCGGGTCCAGCCGAGCGCGTGAACTCCGCTGTCCACCACCAGCCGCACCGCCCGCCAGATCTCGTAGGTCAGGCGACCAAAGTCGTTGTAGGGATCCTGATAGAAGCCGACCTCGCGGCCGAGGCGTTCGGCGTAAAGGCCCCAGCCTTCCACGAACACGGTGATGCCGAGCTTCCGCCGAAACTCCGACAGCGCCTGGTTCTCTCTCGCCCGCATGATCTGCAGGTGATGGCCGGGAACGCCTTCGTGGAAGGCGAGTGACTCCGCGACGTACAGCGGCCGCGCCTTGAGATCGGAGGTGTTCACATTGACGTAGCCCGCGCGCGCGCCGTTGGGGTCGCCGTCGTCGTAGTAGCCGGCCGACTGACGGATGGCGATCCGCTCGGGCATGGGCCGAATCCCGTAGGGAGTGCGGGGGAGCAGCGAGAAGAGGCGGGGCAGCGCGCCATCCATGCGCTTGGCGGCCAGAGCCACGGCCTGCAGGTACTTCTCTTCGGTGTCGACGGTGAACCGCGGGTCCTCCTGAAGGAACCTGATGAACTCGGCGAAGGTTCCGTTGAACCCCGCGCGTTTGATGACCTGCTCCATCTCGGTGCGGATCCGAGCGACTTCGCGCTTGCCGGTGTCGTGAACCTCCCCGGGCGACAGCGCGAGGGTGGTGTGCATGAGGATGCGGTGGCGGTAGAAGGCGGCGCCGTCGGGCAGGGCGTCAAGGCCCAGGGTCTTGCGCGCGCCGGGCAGGTACTCGGTTCGGAGGAAAGTGAGGAAGTCCCGGAGGCCCGGCATCGCCGAATCGCGCAGCGCGGACGTTCCATCGCGGAGGATGCGTTCGCGATCGGCGGCCGGGAACGCCGCGGGTACGTTGGCCAGAGGCCGATAGAGCAGGCTGTCCTTCACATCGCCCACGATCAACGCGGCCACCGGCTCGTCGTAGCCTCCGAGGACATCCTTTTGAACCGTGCGGCCCGACTTCAATCCGGCCCGGAGCAGGGCGATGGTCTGGGTCGCGTGTTCGCGGAACGACTGCAGCTTCGCGATGTAGTCGTCGAAGTCCGCGACCTTGTCGAAGTTGTACTTGTCGGGCAGGGCGGAGATCTCGAAGTGGAACCCCTCGCGCGAACCGATGGGCATTTCGAAGGCCCGGAAGCGGAGCTCATTCCGGCGATCGCGCAGCTGTCGGGACAGGATCTCGGCATCGGTCTGCAGGGCCGGGCTGAGCGAGGCGCGATCGACGGCTTTCACCGTCGCCGACATCGTCAACGACAGCGCCACGACGGACGAGGACACGGCGGTCACGGTCAGCGTGCTGGCCAACGACACCTTCGAGAACACCGGCAAGACGGTCACCGGCGTGGGCAGCGCCAGCAACGGCAGCGTGACCACCAACGGCACGACCGTGACCTACACGCCGACGGCCGACTTCAACGGCTCCGACAGCTTCACCTACACCGTGACTTCCGGCGGCGTGACCGAGACCGCCACCGTCAGCATCACGATCACCGCCGTCGCCGACATCGTCAACGACAGCGCCACGACGGACGAGGACACGGCGG
>JANODX010000077.1:0-34262 GCA_031412915.1 Vicinamibacteria bacterium
CGCGCGAGGCGCGTGCCACGAGGTCGTGCGCTCCTGGAAGTTTGGCAACTAGGCCCAGCGGATGCGTGAACCCTGGTCATTGCGAGGCCCATTTCAGGCACTTTTCGATCCGACCTGGGCGACGGAATTCCCCCGAGGTTCAGGGGTTTCTCGAAGGCGGTTCTTGGGCCCCGAGACGGAGCGGGGCCTCGCAGCGTTTGAGGCGCGCTACGGCTCCGTACGCGAGACCACGTGTCGCGGAGGCCAAAGCACCGTTCCTGAACGTAGGGGGCCGCAAGGCTCCTCTGAATCAACGGCGGAGCGGCAGCTCCGCTCCATTCATTGAAGAACGACATGCGGCCCCCGGATGTGAAGGAACGCCCGGGTGCTTTGGCCGCAGCATGATCACGGAACGTCGCGTCGTGGATGACTCCGCGGCGCTTGCGGCCCTTGGCCCCGCGGTTACCACTACCAAGCCTGCGAGATTGCTTCGGCCCACTACCAACGGAGTTCGGCCCGCAATGACGGGGTTTCTCGCAACCGTGATGGACGGAGTCCATCCTGCGCTCGCAATAACGGCGGGGGTCGAGACGGGCGGTGCCGCGGATCGGGCGGCCGGGCCTGTGGTTCGGTTCCTAGACGATGGAGCCTTCGAGGAACGCCTTGAGCTTGCGGCTGCGTGACGGGTGACGCAGCTTGCGCAGCGCCTTGGCTTCGATCTGGCGGATCCGTTCGCGGGTGACCGCGAAGTTCTGACCGACCTCTTCGAGGGTGTGCTCGTTGCCTTCGCCGATGCCGAAACGCATCTTGATGACCCGCTCTTCGCGAGGGGTCAGGGTCTTCAGGAGCGCTTCGGTCTGCTCGCGCAGGTTCACGTCGATCATGGCTTCGACCGGCGAAACCGCGTTCTTGTCTTCGATGAAATCGCCCAGATGTGAATCTTCCTCTTCGCCGATGGGCGTTTCGAGGGAGATCGGCTCCTGTGCGATCTTCATGACCTTGCGGACCTTGTAGACCGGGATGTCCATCCGCTTAGCCACTTCTTCCGACGAAGGCTCGCGACCGAGTTCCTGAATCAACGCGCGCTGAGTGCGGACCAGCTTGTTGATGGTCTCGATCATGTGCACGGGGATGCGGATGGTGCGGGCCTGGTCGGCGATGGCGCGGGTGATGGCCTGACGGATCCACCAGGTGGCATAGGTGGAGAATTTGTAGCCGCGACGGTATTCGAACTTGTCGACCGCCTTCATGAGGCCGATGTTGCCCTCCTGAATCAGGTCGAGGAACTGGAGGCCGCGGTTGGTGTACTTCTTGGCGATCGAGACCACCAGTCGGAGGTTCGCTTCGACCAGTTCCTTCTTGGCCTGCTCGGCCTGGATCTCCCCGATGAGGACGGAATCAAGGGTTTTCTTCAAGTCGAACGTGCTGGAGCCGAAATCATCCTGCAGATCCCGGAGGGCCTGCCGCTTTTCCTGAATGTCGCGCTTGATGACCTTCTTCTGTTCCTCGGAGAGCCGCCCTTCGCTCTTGACGATCATCCGGGTGACCTGCTCTTCGAGCTGGGAGACCCGGGCCACCGCTTCGCGCAAACGGTCGAGCAGGCGACGCTTCACATTCTCGGTGAGTTCGAGCCGCCGAATCGCCTTGGAGAAGCCCACGCGCTGCCGCCCGATCCGCCACTTGCCCCTGACCCACTTCGGGTCCTTCTTGGTGGTTTCCTCGTACTTCGTCTTGAGGATCAGGTAGCCGTCGAACGCGGCCTTGACGTTCCCGACCAGCTTCAGGGTCTCGCGCTTCTTGCGCTCGAGTTTCTCTTCGGTGATCTCTTCCTCGACGAAGATGACCAGTTCCTTGACCCCGATGCGGGAGGCTTCGAGCTGTTCGCCCGCGGCCAGGATTTCCCGGGCGGCCATGGGGGTGCGGGTGATCTGGGCCAGCATGATCCGCTTGCCGCGCTCGATGCGTTTGGCGATGGCCACTTCGCCTTCGCGGGTGAGGAGGGGAACCGTGCCCATCTCACGCAGGTACATGCGGACGGGGTCGTTGGTCTTGTCGAGGGTCCCGGGCGAGAGGTCGATGGTCTCGCCTTCTTCGGCGTCGGACTTCTCCCGGAACTTCTGCTCCGAGTCGATGATCTCGATGCCCATCGAGCCGAACATGGCGAAGACGTCTTCCAGTTCATCGGACGTGTGAATGTCCGTGGGCAGCATCTCGTTGACTTCTTCGTAGAGAAGGTAGCCCTTCTCCTTGCCCATGGTGATGCCGGTGCGGACTTCGTCGTACTTCTCTTCGAGGGTCAGGGCCATGTGTTGTGTCTTACGTGCTCCGCTTCTTTAGGAACCTTGTATTTTCGCCTGTCCGGGCGCTTTTCGCCAATGCCCCTCAGAAGACCGACCGAAGCGCCTCGATTTCCCTTGAAATACGGGTTTTCTCGTCCAGGACGGCGTCGATGTCCCCGCCCGCTCCGCCGCTCACCAACGTTTTCTGGATCTCCGCCAGACGTCGCTCGAGAAGGAGTTTACGGAGGGACAGCGCGCACGGGCGGGCGGAGGACGCCTCCACTTCGAGGTCCTGAACCGCGATCTCGCGCAGCACGCGACGGTCCTCGTCGTCGGGAAGCGCGTCCTGCAGCGCGCCGAGCGAAACCTCGCCGCCCGCTAGGGAGAATCTGAGCAGGGCGGTCAGGATGCCGCCCGCGCGAAGCGACGACAGGTCGAGCCCCTCGAGCTCCGCGAACGCTTCCCCGACCGCGGAGAGACTCTTGAGGGCGAGGGCCACGAGCCACACTTCGGACCGGGTGAGTTCCTGCTTCGGCGCGGTCAGGGTGGCGCGAACCGCCGGGCTGAAGGCCTGGGGACGAACGGCTTGGCGCGAACCGAGCGAGCGGGCCAGTTCCTCGGTGGCCGCGATGGGGTCGATCTTGCCGATCCGGGCGATCCGCGGAATCCAGGCCGCCCGCTCGACCCCGCTTTCGATTCGCCCGAGCGCGGGCAGAAGGGCGTTCATGTATGCGGCTTTCCCCGCCGGACTCTCGATGTCGTTCTCGCGCGCCGCGAGCCGGGCCAGCCATTCGATCGCGGGGTCGGCGGCCTCGATCCGGGCCAGAAAAGGCTCGCGGCCGTGCTCGCGTATGAAGGTGTCCGGATCATGGCCGGTTTCAAGCGCCACCACACGAACATCCATCTTCTCGTCCTGGAAGACCTCGATGGACCTCTTCGTGGCCTTCACTCCGGCATCGTCCCCGTCGAAGCAGAGCACCGCCCTTTGGGCCAGACGCTTCAAGAGGCGCGCCTGCTGCGAGGTGAGCGCGGTCCCGCATGGCGCCACCGCGGACGCGACGCCGGCTTCGATCGACCGGGCCACGTCGAGATAGCCCTCCATCACGATGGCCCGACCCGTCTTACGGATGTCCTCCTTGGCCCAGCTCAGACCATAGAGCGTCCGGCTCTTCTGGTAGGCCGGGCCCTCCGGAGAGTTCAGATACTTCGGCTCGTCCGCTGGATCCAGGGCGCGGGCGCCGAAGGCGACCACGCGTCCGCGGTCGGAGAGGATGGGAAAGATGGCGCGGTTGCGAAATCGGTCGTAGAGGCCGCGCTGCCCGCGGACGGCCAGACCCGCCATCTCGATCAGCTCCTCCCGAAACTGGATCTTGAGCGCGCGCACCAGGTCTTCCCACGCGTCCCGAGCGGCCCCCGCGCGGATGAACTCGAGCGTCTTGGTCGAGAACTTCCGCCCCAGCAGGTACTCGCGGGCGCGACGACCGGCATCCGCCCAGAGAAACTGCTCGTACTGTCGAGCCGCCGCCTCGAGAACCGGCTCGATCTCCACGCGAAGGCGGTCCTCGGGTGACTCCTCTTTCGAATCGGGAATGGGAACCCCGAAGCGGCGGGCCAGGCTTTCGATGGCGTCCTTGAAGGACAGCCCTTCCTTCAGTTTGACGAACTCGACGACATCTCCACCCGCGCCACAGCCGAAGCAATGAAAGACCGGCGGGTCGGCGCGAACCGTGAATGAGGGCGTTCGCTCCTTGTGAAATGGGCACAGCCCTTTGTGGGACCGGCCCATCTTGCGAAGAGCGACATGCTCCGACACCACACTCACGATGTCGGCGCGGCTCTTGAGCTCATCCAGGAACGACGGCGAGAACATGGTCATCGCCGCAGCTCCACGATGGTGGCGCCCGCTCCCCCCTCGTTGGGAGCGCCGTCCCGGAATCCGGTGACGTGCGGATGAGACTTCAGAAGATCGCGCACGGCGGCACGGAGCCGGCCCTGTCCGAAGCCGTGAACGATTCGAACGCTGGGCGCATCGGCGAGAAAGGCATCATCGAGGAACTTATCAACCAGAGGCATCGCTTCATCAACGCGCATGCCGACGAGCATGAGCTGGCTCTGAGCCTTGGACTCATCGTTGGCCCTGGCTTGAGCGGAGGAATCGCCCTTCGACCGCGCCCCTTCCGCGGGCCAGCGGGGCGGACCCTGAGCCCTGGGATTCCTGGCTCGCTCCACCAGGCCCCGACCAAGCCGGATCCGCTTGCCGCTCGAATCGATCTCGACATCCGAATCGGTGAGTGCGGTGATGAGACCCCGAAAGCCGAGGGCCGGGGCCTCGACGAAGTCGCCCACGGACAGCGAACCCGCGACCGATGCGGCCGCGCGCGCCTCGCTCTCCGGTATCACCTGACTCAGGATCTCGCCGCGCAGGCGGACCACCGCGCGCGGCGTCTTCGCTCCCTTGAGCTTCTCCTCGGCCTCCTTGAAGAGAGCACGGAGGCGCTGATCCTCGGCCTCGCGGCGCGTCTGAATCCGGTTGCGCGTGTCCTCACGCATGCGCTCTCGCTCCTCTTCGATCCGGGCGAGCCGGGTGGAGAGAGTCTGTTCGAGTTCCCGGACCCTCCGCTGCTCTGTTTCGAGGCGTTCCTGGCTTTGGGCGAGCTCCGCCTTCTCGCGCGCCAGGTCGGCCAGGATCGCTTCCTGCTTCCGCGCCGACTCGGGCAGCCGGGCGCGCGCCTGATCGACCACGGCCGCGGGAACGCCCAGACGGCTCGCGATCTCGAAGGCGAGGGACCGGCCCGGCTGATTCAGGACCAGCTTGTAGGTGGGCGCGAACGAGGCCGGGTCGTACGCGAACGAGGCGCACCGCCCGACGGGCGACTCCTGTGCGAAGAGTTTCAGTTCCGCGTTGTGAGTGGTAGCGATCACGGTGGCTCCACGCTGAGCGAAGTCATCGATGATGGCCGCACCCAGCGCCCCGCCCTCGAGGGGATCGGTGCCCGAACCCAGTTCATCGAGAAGAACGAGAGACTGCGTTCCCGGGCCGATCGTCATTTTCGCGATGCCCGCGATCTGCGCCGAAAAGGTGGACAGCCCCGCGCCCAGGGACTGATCGTCCCCGATCTCGGCGAAGATCGAGTCGAAGAAGGGAATCGTGGTCCCGGCTGCGGCCGGAATGGGGAGGCCGCTCCGGGCCATCAGGCACAGGAGGCCGACGGTCTTCAAGGCCACGGTCTTTCCGCCGGTATTCGGTCCGCCAATGACCAGAATGGGCCGGTCGCCCGGAATTTCAAGATCCAGGGGGACGGGTTCGCGTCCGCTGGGAACGAGGTCCAGATCGGCGCGCATCCGATCGATCAGGAGGGGATGAGCGCCTCCGACGATGGCGAGCGATCCGTCGTCCGAAAATGCGGGAGAGACGCCATCGAGGTCGTGGGCGAGCCGGGCCTTGGCGTGGAGCGCGTCCCAGGCGGAGAGGATCAGGTCGGCGCGAAGCAAGACAGAAAGATCTGCGCGGGCTTCGTCGGACAATCGCCTCAGGATCTGGCGAATCTCCTCCTGCTCTTCCTCCGAGACCACCACCAGCTCGTTGTTGACGGTCACGGCCTCGATGGGCTCTATGAAGGAGGTCTTTTGCGCGCGCGAGGCGCCATGAACGACACCCTCGAATGAACGGCGGGCCTCGGCCTTGACCATGAGGACGGAACGGCCATTGCGCGACGCCACCACCTTGTCCTGGAGTACTTCGTCGGCGTTGGGTTTGCGCAGATACGTCTCGAAGACGAGATCGAGATCCTCGCGGAGCCTTTGGGTGCGGGCCCGCAGCCTTCGCAATTCTGGGGAGGCGTCGTCTCTCACCTCCCCCTGTGGTCCGATGGCCCGGGTCACGGAGCGGATGAAGGCCAGATCCCTCAGACGAGAGAGCTCCCGGGCTTCGTGAACGAAACGCGAGACGGGAAGGGAGCGACGCTCCAGACGCCCTTGAACCTCGAAACCGAGGGCCGAGGAAGCCTCCGCGAATCGCGAGAGGGCGAGGAGATCCCCTCCGTCGAGATATTCGCCCTCGATGGCCAGGGCGGCGCCGATATCCTCCACTTCGGGGATGCCGTCGAATCGCAGCGGGCCGTCCCCGAGCAGGATCCGAATCGTTCCCGCTTCGGCGAGGGAGGCCTGGACCTCGGTTGCCGTCGCTCCTCCGGGAAGAAAGACCCGGAAGGCTTCCTGGTTGCGGGTCCGGCCCGCGCGACGGGCGAGCAGGGCGCACACCGAATCCCATTCGAGGGCTTTGAGGCTCGAGGGGTTGGTCAGGAGCGACGCTTTGGGGTTCGGGTTCACGAGAGGGTTGGCGGACAGAGTTGACTCGAACTCTCCTCAAAAGAGAAACTGGTGGTTTGCTGTTTCTCTTGTATCTCAATCTCCCTCATCCGACATGATCTCCCTCGGGACCTTCGTCCTCTTTCTCTATTTTCTGGTCCTGGTGATCCTGGGCGTTTTCGGGGTTCACCGATACGTGATGGTGTACCTCTACACGCGACACGAGGACCAGAAGGCGGCCTTCCTGCCCTGGTCCGCGAACCGTCCTCTCCCCACGGTGACCGTGCAGTTGCCCCTGTTCAACGAGATGTACGTAGTCGATCGTCTCATCGCGTCGGTGGGAGCCATTCGCTATCCGAAGGACCGTCTGGAGATCCAGGTCCTGGACGACTCGACGGACGAAACCACGGCCCTCGCGGAGGCCGCGGTCGAAAAGGCGCGAGAGCAGGGTTTCGACATCACTCTCATTCATCGTCGGAACCGCGTCGGATTCAAGGCGGGGGCGCTGGAGAACGGCCTGCGCACGGCCAAGGGCGAGTTCGTCCTGATCTTCGACGCTGACTTCATCGCCCCCGAGGACATCCTGGAGAAGTCCCTCGGGCACTTCGAAGACGAACGGGTGGGGATGGTGCAGGCTCGCTGGGGTCATGTCAATCGAAGCTACTCTCTGCTGACGGAGTTGCAGTCGATCATGCTCGACGGACATTTCATCATGGAGCATGGCGGGCGAAACCGGAGCGGACGCTTCTTCAACTTCAACGGCACCGCGGGGATCTGGCGAACCTCCGCCATTCTCGATGCGGGCGGGTGGGAACACGACACCCTGACCGAGGATCTGGACCTCTCGTATCGCGCCCAGCTGAATGGCTGGAGATTCGTCTTCCTGGAAGATCTGGTTTCCCCGGCGGAGGTGCCGGTGGATGTCAATGCTTTCAAGAGCCAGCAGGCTCGGTGGGCCAAGGGCTCGGCCCAGGTCTGCCTCAAGCTGCTGCCGCGGATCCTGGCCTCGCCCCTGCCCCTGCCCATCAAGACCGAGGCGGCTTTCCACCTCACCGCCAATTTCGCCTATCCCCTGATGGTGCTCTTGGCGCTGCTCATGTTTCCGGCCATGGTCATTCGCTACAACATGGGCTTCGTGGAAATGCTCCTGATCGATGTCCCCCTTTTCATGGGAGCCACGGCCAGCGTCTGTTCCTTCTACGCTTTCGCTCAAAGACAGGTCTTCGGCGACGAGTGGTCGAAGCAGCTCAAGTACATACCGGGCGTTCTGGCCCTCGGGATCGGTCTGTCCGTGAACAACGCCAAGGCGGTGATCGAGGGTCTGCTGGGCAGACGATCCGAATTCGTTCGCACCCCTAAGCTCGGGGTCCTGGCCTCGACCGAGGAGTGGAGATTCAGGCGCTATCGAGGTCTTACGAACTGGGTCCCCTACGTTGAACTGGCCATGGCTTTCTATTTCGCGGCCATGTCCCTTTATGCCGTGACCCATGGGCTCTGGGGATCGGTGCCCTTCATCCTGATCTTCGAAGCGGGCTACCTCTACACGTCCGTGCTTTCCCTGCTCCAAGGATTCGAGCGCTGGGTTCCCGCGCGGGCCATCGAAGCCTGAGCTAGAGCTCGCGGCGCTCGCCCCCGCACGAGGGGCAGGGGCACAGATCCCGAAGACGCGGAAACGCCCATATGCCCGTGTCGTGGCCGTCGCTCCATCGAAACATCAGGGCGTAGTTCCCCACCGCTTCGATGCCCGCGAGAGACTGATTCTCGAGATCGAGATATCGAGGAACGGGAGCATGGCCCTGACACCCGGCACACGGACACCAGCTGCGCAAGTAGTCGAGGGGAAACTCCGAGGTATGACCGTCCGACCACGCGATCCCGAGCACACGCCGGAGACGGTGGTGACGGACTTCCAAAGGCTCCCGGGCGTCCCCGGTCAAGGGCGTCATCAGGGCTCTCGACTTGATCTCCGAGGGGCCGCGCGCAGAAGGATCAGAGCCAGCCCATCTGGCGGGCCATGAAGGCAACCCCTAAACCAAGTGCCGCGCCCACGAACAAGAGGGCTAGAGCACCCGCAGCAATCATCAGCCAGAAGGCGGGACCTCGGTTTGGGGCAGGGGCCCCGACCGAAGCCGTGGCGGAAGAAGGCGCAGCCGCCCCCTCGGCTCTTGGAGCTTCTGAGCGAACCACGGCGCCCCGGAGCGGCTTGATCGCGGAACTCGACGCGGGGACAGTCGGTTCCTCGTCCCACTTCGAATGGGCGCTGGTCCCATGCTCGGGGGTAGCCAGATCCTCGCTCCCCAGGGCCGCGCCCTCGAGGACCGTCTCCGAAAAGCCCTGGGGTTGCGCCAGCATCGTAGGCGGCACCACGAGTTCGTCTTCGGCGATGGACTCCACCGGTAGCTCCTCGCGGACCTCGACCTTGAAGGGACTCGATCCGAAACGCAGGACGGATCCATTTTTCAACGTGGCGTCGACAATCCGCTTGGAGTCGACGAAGGTGCCATTGGCACTCCCCTGGTCCACCACAAAGAAGACATCCTGCTTCCGTTTGAGCAGGGCATGGCGGCGCGAAACCGACGGGTGCGGGATCACCACGTTGCAATTCGCCTCGCGACCGACGATCGCTTCGTCGGCGTCCACCACGATGGCCTCTCCCTTCAAGGGGATCAAGCGCAAGACAGACATCGCGTGAGTGTAGCACGCAGCCAAAGAGGTTGACCCCGAGGTGTCCGAGACGGTACAAGTTGTCTGATGGCAGGTTTGACAGGCTCGGAAGGCCCTTTCGTCTTCGCGGAAAATCTCTCGAAACGCTTCGGTTCCGATTGGGCGCTGGCGCGGGCCAGCTTTGAACTCCGGAGGGGGCAATTGGCTCTTTTGACCGGGTCCAACGGCTCCGGAAAGACCACCCTGCTGCGCTGTCTTCAAACCGCGCTGGCCCCCGACTTTGGACGGGGATCGGTCGGAGGTCGCGACCTTGTCCTGGGCCGAGACGACGTACGGCGTGTGGTGGCGTCTTTGAGCCTGCCCGCAGGCATTTACGGCGGCCTGTCGGCCAGAGAGAATCTGGCGCTTGCGAATACCGTTCTCAACCTGGATGCCGCGGGTTCGATTGACTCCGTTCTCGATCGAGTCAACCTGGGTGGGAAACGCGACATGCGGCTCGACGCGTTCTCGTCCGGAATGAAGCAGCGTTTCGCCCTCGCGCGCCTGTCGCTGCTGCAACGAGATCTCATCCTCCTCGATGAACCCGAGGCCCATCTCGATCTGGAGGGCCTGAGTTTGCTCCAAGAACTCATTGCGGAGTGGAAGGCGCGAGGGGCGGCCATCGTGTGCGCCACCCACGCCCCGGAGCGATTCGAGCGTCTCGGCGATCTGGAGGTTCGGCTGGTCGGGGGACGGGCCGAACCCGCGAGGGCGGACGCATGAAGGCCTTCCGGGCGCTGATCGTCAAAGACCTGCACATCCTGACTCGCAGTCGGGGTGGATTTCTCTCGGCCTTCGCCCTTGGCGCGATCATCATGCTGATGGCGAGTCTCTCGGGCGAGGCCACGCCACAAAGCCTCGGTCAAAGGGGAGCGGCGGCCTTCTGGATGGGGCTCTTTCTCGGCTCCACTCTCTTCCTTTCGGACTCGTTCGAGACGGAGCAGCGGGACGGGGCGCAAAGAGCCTTGATCCTCCTCGGAGCATCGCCCACGGCCTTTTTCTACTCCAAGGCCCTAGTGAACTTCGTGGGCCTTTTCGTGGTCGGACTGCTTCTGACCCCGATCTCCGGGGCGCTTTTCGGGGTGGGGCCCTCCCTGGGCGAGGGCGCCCTAGTTCTGGGCCTCGGGACACTGTCGCTGTCCGCCCCCGGAACACTCTTCACCGCCCTCGTCTCGGAGAGCGACAAACGGCACTTGCTCCTCCCGGTCATGATGTTTCCGCTGGTCGTGCCCATTCTCATCACGGTCGTCCAATCCACGTTGTTGCTCACTTTCGGGGATCCTATGGGGCAGGGCCGCGCCTGGTTGGCGTTGCTCGCCGTGTTTGCACTTCTCCATTGGCTGCTCGATGGTGCCCTTTATGGGAAGGCCGTGGATTGATGCATCCGATTCAGTTGATTCTGCCTGGGAGCACTCGGCTTGGTAGGCTGAGGGCGAAGGTATGAAACCAAGGACATTGGTGGCGGTGGGCGGGGCGCTCTTGATGGCCGGATGCCTCTGGGGCTTGCTGTACGCCCCCGCGGAAATCTGGATGGGTGACGTCTATCGGATCTTCTACATCCACGTTCCCACCGCATGGAACGGTCTGTTGCTGCTGACCGCGGCATTCGTGTGCGCCATCATGTACCTGCTGAAGGGGGACTTCACGTGGGACGATCGCCTTGAGGCGACCATGGAGGCGGGCGTCGTGCTCTCCGCTCTCCTGACCGTTCAGGGCTCCATCTGGGCGCGGCCGACCTGGGGGGTGTGGTGGACCTTCGACCCGCGCCTGACCACCACCGCCATTCTGGTCTTCGCTTTCGCGGGAATCCTGGCCCTGCGCACGTCGCTCAAGGAACCGAGGCGCCGCGCCATGGTCACCTCGGTCGCGACCATCGTGGCCGCCGCCGACGTGCCTCTCGTCTATTTTTCCGTGCGTTTCTGGAATTCGATTCATCAGATTCAATCGTCCCCGGAGACCGTCTCCGCGGCCTTTGTCTGGCCGCTGCGGATAAACGCCATCGCGGTCCTGATCCTCATGGCCGGCCTCATAACCATCCGGGCCGAAACGGTGGCCCGCCTTCGCGCAGCGGGCGCCGAGCCGCCGCCGCTCGACTCCGTACTCCAGGGAGGACCGAAACTGTGACCGGAGAGATCGTCGGCGGCTGGGAGTACGTGATTGCGGTCTACGTCATTTCCGCCCTGGTGTTCGCGGGTTACGCGTATTCGGTCATCCGAAGGGACAACGCCTCTCGCGCCGCTTCCAAGGAGGCCAACCGATGAGTTCGAACGACGGCAGAAAGCGGGTGGCGCTGGCTCTGGGCGCCTGCGCTTTGGCGGGCGCATTGCTCTATTTCGTGGTCGGCGGGATCGGCAACAATCTCGTGTACTACTGGGGGCCAACCGAAGTGCTGGCGGCCGGGCCCAAGGCCCAGGGCGCCTCCATACGGCTGGGCGGGCTGGTCGAAAAGGGCTCGATCGTCAAGGGCCAGGGATCGAACATGAGTTTCACGGTGACGGACGGCAAGAAGTCGCTTCCCGTCCGCTGCACCAGCGTGCCGCCCCAGATGTTCCGTGAAGGCATAGGCGTCGTGGTGGAGGGCACGGTGGCGGGAGACGGCGTTTTCGAGTCCCACCGCCTGATGGTCTCCCACGGCAACGAGTACCGGGCCCCGGACGACCCCGCCTCGATCGACCTCAAGAAGTTAATGGACTCCACCGACGGGCTCACCGCCACAGGCAAGCAATAGAGGTCGTTTCCAGATGACAGCGTCAATCGGTCGGGGGCTTGTCCTTCTATCTCTGCTGTGCGCGACGGCAGGGACGGTTGCGGCCTTTGCCGCTTTCTGGAAGAAGCGCGCCGACCTCACCACCCTCGCGGTACGCGCCGCCTACGGCTTCTCCGCCTCCATGGCGCTCGCCAACCTCTGGATGGTCGCAGCCCTTCTGCGAAACGACTTCTCGATCTCCTACGTGGCCCAGGTCGGCTCCGTCTCGTTGCCCACGTGGGTCAAGGTGGTGAGCCTGTGGTCGTCGCTCGAGGGTTCGATTCTTTTCTGGGGCGGCGTTCTCGCCATCTACATCGCGATCGCCACCCGAAGCCTGAACGCGGCTCACGGCTGGGCGCGGCCGGCGGCCATCGGCGCCTGGCTCGCGTGTGCGACTTTCTTCGGGTTTCTGATCGCCGGACCGGCTCAGCCTTTCGCTACGGTGGTGGATGTGCCCGCGGACGGCCCGGGCCCGAACCCATTGCTTCAGAACCATGTGCTCATGGCCATCCATCCGCCTTTTCTGTACGGCGGGTACGTGGGCATGACCATTCCTTTCGGCCTGGCCCTCGCGGCACTCCTGAGCGGAGGCCTGTCGCCCACCTTGCTCGGCACGATCCGCACCTCCCTTCTCGCCCCCTGGACTTTCCTCACCTGCGCCGTGGTGTTGGGCGGCTGGTGGGCCTACGAGGTTCTGGGGTGGGGAGGCTATTGGGCCTGGGACCCGGTCGAGAATGCCTCGCTGCTCCCGTGGCTCACCGCAACCGCCGCCCTGCATTCCGCTATCCTGACCGAGCGCCGCGGCGTGCTCAAGGGCTGGACGATGAGCTTGGTCATCGCCAGTTTTCTCCTGACCATCCTGGGCACGTTCATGACCAGGTCCGGGATCTTCAACTCGGTGCATTCCTTCACCCAGAGCTCGATCGGGCCCACGATCCTGGTGTTCCTGGGCATCGCCACGCTGGTCAGCGTCCTCCTGCTGGGTTTCCGGGTAGACCTTCTCAAACCAGACGGCGAGCTCGATCGGGGGGCTTCGCGCGACACCGCCTTCCTCGCCCAGAACCTGCTCTTCGTGCTGTTCACGTTCACCGTTCTGATTGGAACGGTGTTCCCCCTCATCGTCGAAGCAGTCCGGAATGTTCAGATGAGCGTCGGTCGCCCCTACTTCGATCGAATGACCATTCCAATCGGAGCCCTTCTTCTCTTCGTCATGGGCGTGGGCCCCGCTCTTCCCTGGGGATCGACGTCCCGGGAGGATCTGAAGAGGCGGCTGCTTCCACCCCTCGGTCTGGGCACGGCCGCACTCGCGGTCTCTCTCGCCTTCGGTGTGCGATCCCCCTGGACCCTGGTCACCTTGTTCTTCGCCGGTTATGCCGCGCACGTGACGATCTTCGAGGCTTTCCGCCCCGCGCGAAACCGGATGAAGTTCCGGAAGGACGGCTTCTTCAAGGCCTTCTCTCAGGACCTGTTCGGCCCGGGCCTGCGGCGACTCGCCGCGTATATCGCTCACGCCGGAGCGGTCACCGCTTTCATCGCGATCGCGGTTTCGAGCACGCGCGCCACCTCCGTCGAGCGTTCTTTGAAGCAGGGTGAAGAAATGACCTTGGGGCGATACACCCTCACGTTCGAAGGGATCGAAAGCACGGAGGAAACCAATCGAACGTCTCTGATCGCCCGGATCGGAGTCCGGAAGGATGGGACCGCGGTGGAACCCCTGCGGCCCATGATGAACCAGTATCGAAGCCAGCGGGAATCCATCGGCACCCCGGCGGTACGAACCGGCCTGGTCGAGGACTTGTACCTGTCGGCCATGAGCATCGATCCGGACGGCCAAACCGTCGGCCTCCTCGTGCTGATCAACCCGCTGGTGAGCTGGCTGTGGATCGCCACCGTGGTCATGGCGGTTGGGGGTTTGCTGGCGCTTCTGTCCTCCGGGCGGGTGGGCCGCACGATCGAAGCGGCCCGGGATCTTCAGGCCGAGCCAGTGCGCTGAGGACACAAGGGCGATGGAACCAGAAGCGAAGCTGTGAACAAGAGAGTGCTCGCCATCGGGCTTGCGGTGACCCTGCCCCTCCTCGGCCTCCTTCTCGTGAACATCGATCGGAATCCCACCGAAATCGCCTCGCCCCTCATTCGCAGGCCCGCCCCCGATGTCCTCCTCCAGAAACTGGAAGGAGACGGCTCCTTGCAGGTCTCGTCCTTGCGGGGACGTCCGGCGGTGGTGAACTTCTGGGCCACCTGGTGCATCCCTTGCGTTCAAGAGCACGCTTCCCTCACCTCCGGCGCGCGATCCAACCCCGATGTCTCTTTCCTCGGCGTGGTGTACGAGGACAGTGCGGAAAATGCGCGAGGCTTCCTGGCCACGCGGGGATCCGCGTATCCCTCGTACGTCGACGAAGACGGACGGGCGGCGATCGCGTTCGGGGTCTACGGCGTCCCGGAGACCTTCTTCATCGATGCCCGGGGAACCGTGGTCGACAAGTTCGTGGGCCCGCTCGACGAGCGGACCCTGCGAGAAAAACTGGCGGCGGCCCGAAGATGAGAACGGATCTTCGACGACGGGCGGCCCTCGCGGTTGGTCGGGCGCTCGGCCTCTTTGCTCTGGCCGTGGTCTCAAGTGTTTCCGCCCAGCCAAAGACACCGTTCGGCCCCGAGGTGACGTCGATCCTGGGCGAGCCGGATGGAGCGAAGACGAGCCTGGACGCTGATGTCATCGCCATCCTCGGCCAGCCGGAGGGTGTCAGGCCAAGCGAGTCCACGCTCAATGTGCGGTCGGCCGACATCGCAGCGAAGCTCAGGTGCCCGGTGTGCCAGGGAGTTTCGATCGCGGATTCTCCTTCCGGTATGGCCACGAAGATGCGCGAGCAGGTTCGTGACCTGGTGGCCCAGGGATATGGCGAAGAGCAGGTGATCAGCTACTTCGAACGGTCGTACGGCGAGTTCGTGCGGCTCGAACCGCCATGGCGTGGGTTGAATGTCGTTCTCTGGATTCTTCCCGGTCTGGTTCTTCTGGGCGGCTCATGGTTCGTCTTCAGAAAAGCCCGGGAGCCCGTGACTGTAACCGCGGGCCCCGATGTTCCCCTGCGTCCTCCGGCGCCTTCGGATCCGGCCCTGGCCAAGTATCTCGACCGGATTCGACGCGACTCCGGAACATCGTCTTGATTCCCTGAGCAAGAAACGAGGAGGGAGCCCTTGGCCGCGGATTTCAGTTGGACGCCACCCCTGGCCGTTCTCGCTCTTGGAGCTTTGGCCGGGGCGGGGCTGGTGGCGATGCGATCGCGTTCCAAACCTCGTCCCTCCGAAGCGGGGCCGGGCCCGGTGTCGTCTCAGACCTCCGATCTTCAGCGCCGCTACGACGCCCTGATCAGGCGCCTGGCCGAGGGGGTGAGCACCGAGGAGCGGGGCGCGATTGAGCTTCAAGCTGCACAGATTTTGAGAGACATGGAATCCCCGGTTCCAAGTCGCGCGTCCGAGGTCGCGTCCAGGCAACCGCCGATCGCCGCGGCCCCCGCCCGGCCGACATCACCTTGGATTGGCTTTGTCTATGGCGTCATGACGATGGGGGTCCTCGGCGGGCTGTTCTTCTTCGCCTCCCAGGGTTCCTCCGAACGGTCGGAAGGCGGATCGCCCACGGGCGGAAACGCCATGGGACCTGCGGCGGACCGGCCGCAAACCAGTGCTCCGGACGACGCGGCGCTCAAGGCGCTCGAAGAGTCGGTTCAGAGGACGCCTAAGGGCATTTCGCAGCGCATCGAACTGATCCGGGCCTACGTTCAGCGCCGGGACCTCATGAAGGTCTTCGATCAAACCAAGGCCGTGTTGGAGATCGAGCCCGGGAATCCTCATGCCCTCACGTATCAAGCGCTGGTTCGGGTGGCCATGGGACAGGCCGATCAGGCGGAGACCATGCTCACCGAAGCCATCAAGAAAGATCCGACGATCGAGGACGCCTACATTCATCTGGCCATGGCCCGCCTCCAGATGGGCAACCGGCAAGGGGCCGAGCAGGCGATCCAGGGGGGGCAGCGGCAATTCCCCGAAGACAAGGAACTGCTGGCCCAGGTGTTCGCGCAGATCGCTGGCGAGGCCGATGCCCCGGGCGGAGTGAACACCCCACCTCAGCATCCCGACGTTGGGACTCCCGCGGCGAGCCAGGAGACGGCCTCCGTCCCGGCTTCCGGACTCGTCGTAGTCGTCGATGTTCCAAAGGGCGTCAGTATTCCCGCGTCCGCAATTCTCTTCGTCATCCTCCGTGAGGCGGGCGCCGAGACCGGGCCGCCCGTGGCCGTCAAGCGGGTGCCCGCGGTTGGCTTTCCCATCACCGTCACCCTCTCGGAGAAGGATTCGATGGCGGGCGAGTCACTGCCCGGGCTGGTCCGCATCGATGCTCGGATCGACCGCGACGGTGACCCGATGACCAAGAACCCGGCCGATCCGATCGCGAGCGAAGACAACGTGCGGGCGGGCGCGGGCCAGATTCTGCTCGTGCTGACCCCCGGAAAAGAGTAGCCCTCTCCGCAAGACGGAGCCTGTCCAAGGCGCCAAGGCGAACGACTGGCGGAGGGAATCCAGAAGAAAGACGAGGCGGCTTGGATCAGCCTTCCTCGCCTTTGGCCCGTCCCCCAAGGGGAGTCAGGCCGATTTGGAGCGTCGACCTAGAACGAAATCTTCGCGCCGATCTGGAAGCTCCTCGGATCGTAGGCCCCGGTGGCGCAGGGCGTGATCGCCGGGCTACCGCAGGCGATGAACGTCGACGGAATGGCGGTGGTCGGATTCCCGAGGATGTCCGTGGCCACTACTCTATTAACACCGGAGAAATTCGAACCGTTTCCGGGGTTGGTCCGGACGTTTCCGGAAGGCCGGTTGAAGAGGTTCTTCGCCTCGCCAAACAACTCCAGACGACGCTTGCCGAAGGGGATGAACCGGACATACCGGGCATCGACGTTGATGACTTTGCCCAGCCGGCCGGTGTTGCGCCCGATTCCCAGCGGGCGATCGTTCGCAGCAATGCCGTCTGCATTGAGATCACGGTTGGTGCGGATGTTGAAGGGCAGGCCGCTGTTGGCCTGCACGACGACGCCCAGTTGATTGTTGTTGGCGAGCTTTGCCCCGAAACCGTCCCCCGACATCTTGGGCTGCAACAACGACGAGAGCACAAAGGTGTGGGTCTGGTTGAACGGGGCGACCCCTTCCTCGCGATCGAGGTTCGAGGGGTCGGAGACGCGATCATCGCCCGAGCCGAGGATATAGGTCCCAGTGAGCGGAGCGTTGTCGGTGCTCTTGGCGAGGGTGTAGTTCGCCTGCATCTGCCAGCCGCTCCGCATGCGCTTGTTCATGGTCACGGTCAGGGCGTTGTACGAACCCCGGCCGATCGACTGAAGAGTGTCGATGGCGTTGAACGTGCTGTTCGGGCGGGTCGAGGAGTAGATCGGTCTTCCGTCGCCGAGGGTGAGAGCGGTCGGGGTCAGGTTGGTGTCGATGAGAACCGGCATGTTGCGATTGACCGAGTTGATGTAGCCCAGGCTCATCGACAGGTCGTCGCTCAACGCACGCTCGATCTGGATATTCGAAAGCACCGACCACTGCGTCTTGTAGTCGGGAGAAATGCCAACCACACCCTGCTTGGGCGGCGAAGCGGCTGAGATCGAGTTTGGGAAGGAGGGAGTTCCCGCGACCGCGGGGCCTCCGGAGAACGTAAACGACTTCGGGTCGCCGTTTCGGAGAATGGCGTCCTCATACAGGTTCAGAAGGGGCGGCTCATACATCAAGCCCGTGGACGCTCGCAGAACCGTCTTGTTCTCACCGTCCAGCGCCCAGGAGAAGCCGGCACGGATGGCAAAGTTGTTCTTGTCGTCACTGAAGGAAGCGGAGAGCGGATTCGGGGCATAGACCCGGGAATCGGGCACGTCGAACAGGTCGTAGCGAGCGCCATAGAGCAACTTGAAACGCGACGAAAGCCAGACCTCGTCCTGGAGGAAGAGGCTGAAGAACTTGCTGTCGTACGAAACGGTCGGGTCGCCCAGGTCCTGGGTGTAGGTCGTATACCCGCGGGGGGCGACCCCGCTCTTCGCGGCGTTGTAGGCGGCTACGGAGGAGAACGCGTAGATGGAGCGAAGCGTGTTGACGCGTTCATCGGCGATGGTCTGAAGGTCGAAGCCCGCCTTCAGATTGTGCTTGCCCGCCGTCCACGAGAAGTTGTCGAGAATCTGGAAGATGTGGGTCTTGAACGCGAAGCCGGCACTTTGTGTCCCATCGAGCGGAGAGCCGAAACTGATGGCCTGCGCGCCGGTGATGTCGATGGCCGGGCCCTTGCCCGAGCCGTCGCTGGCCGTGCGCGACTGGTCTCGCGTGGCGTACTGGACGCGGAGTTCGTTGAGGCGATTCCCACCGAGCTGCGAGATGAGCTGAGCGGACAGTGAGTTCATCTTGTCGGCGAAGTCGGTGGTGCGCTCGATGGTATTCGCGCCGCCGCCAACGTTGTAGGGGGAGTCGTTCTTGAAATAGAACTCGCGCACCGAGAGTTTGTTCGAGGCATTGATCTGGTGGTCGATCTTCGCGATCCCGAAGTGCACCTTCTGGAGTGCGGGGATGACGCCCTCTCCGATCGCGGCGGAGGTGAGACCAACGGCGGCGAAGTTGTCGATGACCGATTTCTGGATGACGCGGTCCGCGGAAAGGTCGCGGTCCACAAACTCATAGCCCACATAGAAATGGGTCTTGTCCTTCCGAACTGGCCCGCCCAGCGTGATGGTGTAGTTGTTGACATGGGTGTCGGGCTTCTGGGTCCCGGTGAAGAAGAACGGGGTCTGCGAGAAGTCCTTGCGGCGGGCCCGGAAGCTCACCGCGCCCGCGAAAGCGTTCGCTCCCGACGGCGTGATCGCGTTGTAGACCATGCCCGTGGTCTGTCCGAACTCGGGGGCAAAGCCGCTGGTCTGCACTCGTACTTCCTTCACTACGATCTCGGAGACGGGGAGGAGACGGAGACCGGCGCGATCTTTCTGAGTATTGGTGTTCCCGTCGATCTGGTAGCTCGTGTGCATCTGCGAGCCGTTGCCGTTGATGCGGGCGGCGCCGAATTCGTTGTTCTCGAAGCCGGTCACGTTGGGTTGAAGGAACGCAAAGTTGTACGGGTTGCGGGACACCAGGGGCAGATTCTTGATCTCTCCTTCGGAAATGGTTCGCCCGATGTCGATCTTTCCGGGACTGGCAATCGGGGCCTCGCCCGTGACCGTGACCGTCTCGGTGAGGACGCCGGTTTCGAGGACCGCGTTCACCACCACGGTGTCGCCGGCGGACAGAGAGAACCCGGCGCGCTCGTAGGCCTTGAAACCGGATAACTCGACCCGCACTCTGTATTCCCCGAGGGAAAGGAGAGGGGCCCGGTAGCTGCCCGAGCCATCGGTGACGACAGTCTTCGTCACGCCGGTGGTGAGGTTCGTGACCGTGACGTTTACGCCGGGAAGAACGCCGCCCGATGAGTCCTTGACGACGCCTTCGACGAGACCGTTCATGGCTTGAGACTGGGCGAAGGCGCTGGTCGAGACCATAAATGCGGTCGCCACGACGAGAAATTTGCGAAACATGGATCGAACTCTCCTCAAATTGGTGGTTTTCGAGGCCCCGCATGGGCGCCGACGGGAAACCTCCGCCGTCCCCAGGGGCATCCTCTGGTTCGGGATTGTAGTTCCATGATGGCGGGGAGCCCCAAACCCGGACCTCCCGGCAAAGCCGGGCAAGGCCAGGATCTGCGCAATCCAGAGTCTGGACCCAGGGTCCGGGGGAAGGCGGCTAGGAGCGCTTCGGCATGCCGGGGACAATGCCGTGCTCGGACTTCAGTCGCTCCAGAGCCGCGATCCGCACGGGCCGGCGAACGTCATGGTCCGTTGGGTGGTAGCCGCGACCCACCTCCGCGAGTTTGCCGCGGTTCATCAGTTGATCGCGGTCCATGATGAGTTCCGCGCGCGACGTGCCCACGAGATCGTTCTCGCGGCTCATGAGGATGGCTTCCTCCGGGCAGGCGTCGACGCAGAAACCGCAGTAGACACAGCGAAGCAGGTCGATCTCGAAACGCGTGGGGTACTTCTCGATCTTCTTCTCGGGGCGTTCGCCCGACTCGATGTAGATGCACTCGGCCGGGCACACCGTGGCGCACATGTAGCAGGCGACGCACTTGGGCGTGCCATCCTCGCGGGCGGTGAGCAGGTGGATGCCCCGATAACGGCCCGAGATGTTGCGCTTCTTCTCGGGATACTCGATGGTCGCCGAGCGGCCTTTCACGAAGAGGGTTTCGAACATGTTGCGCAGGGTCAGCCACATCCCGTACACGATGGGAAAGATCCCGGGATGGGTGTCGCGATTCACGGCGATGATGCGGGAGGCCATGGGTGGTTCTTGTCTCTTCCCGAACTCGTGCTAAGCCGTTGCCGGCGTCTTGGCGGGATCGCCCACCGCGCGTCCCAGGGAGCCGAGACTGCGGTGGGTGAGGTCCGCGTAGGCCTTGGTTTCCGCTGCGATCAGAACGAACACGTCGCCTGCGGTCGCCGCGTTCATCGGCTTCCCCAGACGGGCGAGCAGATCGAGGGCCACTTCCCAACCGGGTTTCGCGTCGCCGGGGGCGTCGAAAGCCCGCTTGAAGCGCTGGACGCGCTGGTCGTAGTTTGTGAAGGTGCCGTCGGTCTCCGCCCACATGGCCGCGGGAATCACCGCATGGGCGGCCGCGAGATGGGGGCCCTGATGGGTGGCGAGGGCCACGACATAGGCCACGTGTTGCGCCGCGTCGAGTACGCCCGGGTCCTCGAGCATGGCGCCGTCCTGGAGAAAGAGGGCTTCAACCTTGCCGGCCTTGCAGTCGTTCAAGAGCGTCTCGACTCCGGTCACGCCCAGGCCCAGGTCGAGGAGACCCTGGGTGTTGGCGTGCCGATCTTCGCGCTGAAGGATCTGGTCCTTCCGCACTTTGACCTTGTCCTGGGGATTGCCGACCCGGAAATCGAGCCGGCCTCCCAGCCCTTCGGCCAGCTTCTTGAAGGTGAAGGCGTCCTCGTTGCTCGCCCGGGGGGAGGCCAGGAAGGCGGAGCTTTGGCCCGCGGCCCGGAGCTTCGCAACCACTTCGTCGAGAAGGACCGATGGAGCCGCGACCGCGCCGCCTTTCCGATGAGGGGTGGTGACACGGTCCGCCGCGATGGTCTGGTACAGCCTCCGGCCCGGATCACACAACCACGACTTGTTGACCTCGACGTTCCGGCGGGGACGAAATCGGTAGGCCTCGCAGTCGCGATGGTCGATCGTGATGTTGCAGCCCGTGGAGCAGCCCGGACAGACGGAGTCTGTCTCTTTCAGGAACCAGACCCGCATCTTGAACCTGAAGTCGCTCGACAGGAGCGCGCCCACCGGGCAGACGTCCGCCAGGTTCCCCGCGTACTCATGGGTGATGGGCCCGCCGTTGTAAGTGGAGATCTGGGTCGATCCGCCGCGGTTCACGAATTCGAGCAGATTGGTCTTGGTGACTTCGCGCTCGTAGCGGATGCAGCGCGAGCAGACCACGCACCGCTCGGCGTCGAGCATGATCGGCCCGAGATCGACCACCTTCCGTTTTTGAATCTTGTCTTCCAGAACCGTACGGGAGTCATGGAGCCCGTTTTCCATGTACTGGTCCTGCAGATAACACTCGCCCGCCTGGTCGCAGACCGGACAGTCGATCGGATGATTGACGAGCAGGAACTCGAGGGTGTCCCGCTGCGCGACTTTCGCCTTTTCGCTCGTGACCTGGGTCCTGACCACCATGCCTTCACTGACCGTCGTCCCACAGGCGATCTGCAGCTTCGGAAACTTCTCGATCTCGACCATGCACATGCGGCAGTTGCCGTCCACGGGGAGGTCGTCGTGGTAGCAGAAGCGAGGCACACGCACGCCCGCCTGTTCGGCCGCCTGGATGACGGAGGTGCCGGGGGCGACTTCGATTTCCTTACCGTCTATGGTGCACTTGGGCATGGTTGATTACCGATCCAGTTCCCCGGCAACAACGTTGAGGCCGCCAATGATGGCCACGGCGTCCGCGATCAATTTGCCCTTGATCATCTGCGGATAGGCCTGGTAGATGTTGAAGCAGGGCGGGCGCACCTTCACCCGGGCCGGGTGCTTTTTTCCGTCGCTCACGATGTAATAGCCAAGCTCGCCGTTGGCCCCCTCCACGTAGCCGTAAATCTCTCCCGGGGCGGCCACGATTCCATCGTAGACCAGCTTGAAGTGGTTCATCAGCGACTCGATGTCCGAGTAGACCTCGGACTTCGGGGGCAGCGCCACTTTGCGATCTTCGGTGATGAAATGACCCTTCGGAAGTCTCGAGAGCGCCTGGTCGATGATCCGGACGCTCTGCTTGATCTCTTCCACTCTCACCAGATACCGGTCGTAGCAGTCGCCCACCGTTCCTACCGGAACGTCGAAGTCGTACTGGTCGTACCCGGAGTACGGATGGTCCTTGCGGACGTCGTAGCCGATACCGGATCCCCGCAGACACGGGCCGACCCAACCATAGGACAGGGCATCGTCTTTGGAGAAGACTCCCACGTCCTTGAAGCGGTTCGCGAAAATGATGTTTCGGGTGAGCAGCTTGTCCATCTGCTCGGTGACTTCGCGAATCCAACCCATGGTCTTGCGGCAGCGTGCGTCAAAGTCGTCCGGAACATCCTGGGCCACCCCGCCAATGCGGACGTAGCTCACGGTGAGGCGGGCGCCGCACACCGAGTCGAGAAGATCGTAGATCTCCTCGCGGGCGCGGAAGACCACAAAGAAAGGAGTGATGGCGCCGAGATCGACCACGTTGGCGGTGATGCAGACGAAGTGGTCCATGATTCTCGACAACTCGGAGAGGATCACGCGGATCGCTTCGGCCCGCGGCGGCGACTGTATGCCCAGAAGCTTCTCGACCGCCAGAGCCCAGCCATGGCCGTTGATGAAAGCGGAACAGTAATTCAGGCGATCGGTGTAGGGGATGATCTGCCAGTACGTCCGCTCCTCCGCCATCTTCTCGAAGTTGCGGTGCAGATAACCGATCTCCGCCTCGCAGTCCTTGATGATCTCACCATCGAGAAGAGCTTGAATTCGGAAGCATCCATGCATGGCCGGATGAGAGGGGCCGATGTTGAGGACGAGATGTTCGGAGCCCTTGGGCACGGTGAGGAGCCACGGTTTCGACTTCTTGTTGACGAACCGTTTTCCGGTGGCGAAGTCTTTCCGCATGGGGTGACCCACGAAATCGTCGTGGGTCAGAATCCGGGTGAGATTCGGATGGCCGGTGAAGACGAGGCCGTACAGGTCGAAGGCCTCGCGCTCGAACCAGTTGGCGCCCTTGTAGACATCGACGAGGGTGTCGCAGACCGGATTTTTCTCGTCGAGCCCGGTCTTCAGCCGGATGTGGTGCTTGTGGGTGACCGAATAGAGATGAAGCGCCACTTCGAAGCGAAGGGGCCGTGACTCGTCGCTCAGGTAGTCGACTCCACACAGATCGAGAAAGAGCTTGTAGTCGAGCTCGGGGTGGTCGCGCAGGGTGCGGGCGGCCTCTCTCCATGCCGAGCAATCGACGGTGATCGCCAGATCGCCTCGATAGTTGGTCACGCGGAGGACCTTCTCGCCGAATTTCTCGGCCAGGATCCGGTACGCGGGCTTCTCGAGCGCAAGGTCGCGCTCGAGAGCGGGCATGCTAGGCATGGTGCGAACCGCCCCCTGGCTCCTCGCGTTCTTCGGTCAGCTTGAAGTGAATCCGGCCGCGAGGGTCGAGGCCCGAGGCGGCGCGAGTGCCGTCGTCCTCGGCCCAGGCGAGCCGTCGTTCGCGGCGATCGTTCATCCCCTCGGCCCGCGCTCCCACCCGGTGTTCGCCCTGCGGACGCTTCGCCTGATCCCCGCTCTTGATCCGTTCCTGGATCTTCATGAGCGCCGCGAGCAATGACTCGGGGGTGGGCGGGCAGCCCGGCACGTAGACATCCACGGGGATGATCTCGTCGATGCCCTGCATGGTGTGATAGCTGCGGTAGAAACCGCCCGTGGAGGCGCACACGCCCATCGACACCACCCACTTGGGTTCAGGCATCTGGTCGTAGATCGTTTTCAGAATCGGGCCCATCTTGTCCACGATGGTGCCGGCCACCAGAAGCAGGTCGGCCTGGCGGGGCGAGAACCGCAGGACTTCGGAGCCAAACCGGGCCACGTCATAGTGGGAAGCGGTGAAAGCCATGAACTCGATCGCGCAGCACGCCGTCCCGAAGGGAAAAGGCCAGATGGACGACTTGCGGCCCCAATTCACCACCGAATCGACGGTGGTGGTGATGATGTTGCCACCCTCATGCACGCTTTTGAAATGCGTGGGATCGACGTATTTGCCCGTGATGATGTCGAGCAGGCCCATTTCGTGTCCTTAGGTTTCTTGGCTTCAGGTGGCGCGATGCGAGAAAACCGAAACGGCGTCCGGCGCAGCGAGCGGCGAATGATAAACTAGGAGCCTCCTGGCCAGGGGGAGACTTGCCGCTAGACCAGGGCCTTGAGTGCGGCTCCGAGCCGAACCAGGCCCGATGCGATCTGGGCTTCACTCACCGACCCGACACTCAAGCGCATCCAGCCGGTGTCCCCGGGAACGCCAAACCCCTGGAAGGGGACCACCCCCAGGCCCGCTTCTTCGAGGAGGAACCGTCGGACGTCTTCGTTGGTCTTGATCTCCACCCCGTTCGCGGCTCGCTTGCCGAAGGGATGGACACGAGCGCTGACGTAGATGGCACCGGTGGGCTCGATGCTGTCGACCGCGTGACCCTCCGCCTTCAGCCTCTGAAAGCCTCGGTGGAGTGCCGTGAGCCTCCGCTCCAGGGCGGGCTTGAAAACAGCGTGGTACTTCGCGATGGCATCGTCGTCGTCCAGTAAGACGGCCGAGGCGGTCTGTTCAGGCTTTGGCGCCCACCCTCCCATGTGCATCAGCATGGTGTTCATCTTGCCGATGACATCGGTGGGTCCAACCGCCCAGCCGACCCGGAGACCGGTCGCGGCAAACGCCTTCGAAACTCCGTCGATGAAGATCGTGTACTTCGCCATCTCGGGAACCAGGGCGCAGGGGGTCACGTGCTCGACCCCGAACGACAGCATCCAGTAGATGTGGTCGTACATCAGGTAGATCGGACGTTTGCCGCGTTTCTCCCGCTCCTCGTTCTCCCGAACGATGGTTTCCGAAAGCTTCAAAATGGCGGAGCGGGGCGTTACCGTTCCCGCCGGGTTGAGCGGCGTATTCACGATCAGCAGACGGGCGTTCCGGATCGCGGCATCGAGGGCCCCAGGGCGAGGCTGGAACGCGTCTTCTGGCGCGCAGATCACCGCCTCCTCCCGCGCCCCCAGGATCTCCGTATAGAAGGGATAGTTCCAACAGGGAACGGGATACGCCACCGTCTCGCCCGGCTCGACCACGACCCGGAAGAGGGCGTAGATGAGCGGACGCGCGCCGGCCGCGATCTGAATCGAATCGACCGGGTAGTTGAGACCGAGGTGACGCGCGTAAAAACGCTGGACCGCCTCGCGCAACGAGGGAAGACCCGCGGCCTGCGGATAGTTCGTGGCTCCCCCATCGAGGGCGGCCTTGGTGGCGTCACGGAGTTTCACCGGAATCGGAAAGTGTTTCGGATCGAAGTCGCCCACGGTCAGATCGCAGATGTCCTTGCCCGCGGCCTGCATGGCCCGGATCTCGCCCGCGACCTTGAGGATCGTGGAGGGCTGGAGTTTGTGGGCGAGGCTCGAAAGACGAGGGCCGCCTCCGGAAATCCGAACGAGAGACTCGAGGCTTGAGGTCGCGGTGGCTTGGGACATACGCGGGATTTTACGTCGCCGGCCACGTTGAGTGCTCGATCACGCGGTCGCCTGTTCGCCCTCGAAATCAGCGATCTCGCTCAGACCGGCCAAAGCCTCGATAAGGCTGTGCGCCCGGCAAGTGGTCCATCGGGTGTTCCAGCCGAGGGCCAGGCCTGGCGCAGCAGGCTCGTCACGACTACGGCCGCGCGCCCGCCCAGGCCGGGCAGGAGATATCCCGGATCGCTTCGAAGAGAAGATCGCTCTGGTAGTCCCCGAGTTCTCTGAAACATCGACTCCCCTTGAACCGCTGAATCAACGGATCCAGACCGCCCCTCCTCCCGCCGGGCAGAATGAGGTACCGCATCGCGGTTTCATTCAGGAGGATGGCGGCCGCCTTGGATTCGTCAATCGGTTGATAGGAGTCCGTGAGCCAGTGATTCTGGGTGGTGGTTTCGATGCGCGTGGTCAGCGCCGGTATGAACGCGCCGCCACCGTTCACCGTCTCGAACCCCCGCCTCGCCGCCCAGATGAGCGGTGAGGCTTCGTAGGGAGGAACGTCGAGAACGGGACCGGGCGGAAGTTTCAGAAGCGCTTCGTAGACCGGCGGAACCCCTGGGGCAACCTGGAAGAAATCGTTCGCGGGGGCGAGGGTTTCGAGCATGCCGATTCCGAGAAGTAACCAGCTCAGGAATGGCTTGGGCTTCTCCAGACGGCTCAGACCCTGGGCGGCGAGGACCGAAAGCAGCATCAGACCCACCGCGGTCAGGGTTACCGGATGTCGCATACTGGAAAACGGCGGGACGAGGGCCACGACCCGATACAAACCGCCCGGCTCACCGAGTCCCAGCCAGAAAAGGAGAAGGGCGGCGAGGCCGAGGGTGCGCTCGCGTTTCGATCCGCGCCATAGAGCGAGAATGGCCAGACCGAAGACGGCAAGGCCTGGAAAGAGCGGCTCGCCAAGACTTGGGTTCCAGATCCGGTGAAGCAGCGTGCGGGATCCGAGATCGGCGAGCGTCCATGAACCTTTGGCAAGTTCGCGGCTGGTTCGAACCAGATTCTCTTCGGCGTGAAGACCCGCATACGCGATCAAGTACGGCAAGAGAAGCATCAAGGCGATCAGGGCGGCGAAAACTCCCCCCTTGAGTCCGTTCCTTGACGGGCTTCGCAGGAAGAAGACGGCGGCGATCACGCACGCGGCAACACCGTAGTAGCCCGACGACGAGGCGACAAGGGCGAAGGACACTCCGGCCAGAACGCTGTAGGCGGTGGAACTCGCGGTCAGCAGGCGGTCCAGGGCCAGGACGAAGATGGGCAGCCATCCCACCGAGAGCAGGTTCAGGTGGACGTAGTGAAGAGATTGATGGGATCCGAGCGCGGCGGTGACGCCGGCAAAGATTCCCGCCAGGGTTGACTGAGTCCAGGACCGGGCGAGAAGGCAGAACGCCCATCCTGAGAAAGCCAGGGACAGCCAGGTGGCGAGGTTGAACCGGATCAGCGGTTCGTCGATCAGACCCGCGAGGGGAGCGAGGAGCACGACCGTCCCCATGGAAAGATCGCTGCGCAGCACCGCGTTCCGCGCGGGGTGAAACATCCGGCCCTCGAAGCGATCCGAAGAGAGGCCGTGATCGAGGAGCCAGTTCAGGATGTAGAGATGATGGGGAGGGTCGCTGCCGGCGGGAATGGAGTCGGCAAGGTGAAAAGGAAGTGGCCGCAGAGCGAAACCCGCCGCCAGCAGGAAGAACGCGAACAGCGTGACTTCCCGAAGAAAGGCCTTCACGACGCCTTTGTCGAGGGACGGCGCGTGGTTCGAACCTCGAGCGCATCGGCTCGCGGAAAACAGAGTCTCCGGAAGTTGCACCGGCGGCAGATGCGCGGCTTGTCGATCCGCGGAAAGTCTTCGATGCGGGCGGCGTTGGCCTCGGGATCCCGAAGCAGAGCGCGCATGGTCTTGGCGCTGCGGGCCACGAAACCGCGGGCGGTGTCGAGAACGGGCTGAGTGACTTCCTTCCGCACGTAGCGCGGCCAGATCAGGTACGCAAGTTCGGTCGAGATCTCCGTGGCGGACCTGGCCCAGCCCCGCTCCGCGGCGTAGAGGGCGTAGCCCGCAATCTGAAGCTCGTTGAATTTTCCCGCCCGGCGACCGGTTTTCCAGTCGATGATTCTCACCCGGCCGTGCTCATCCCGAAACGCCAGGTCCATGCGCAGAAAGACGGGCACATCGTCCACGTGGAACGAGACCAGTTCCTCCATGGACAACCAGGCCGAGCGGGAGACTTTGAAGGCCTCGCGGAGCAGGGGAGACTTGAAGAAATTGCGCAGCGATCGCATGACGATGCCGACCAGGATCTTCTTATCTTCCTGTTCGACGGGCTGGGTGTACTCGTGCTCGAAGAGGCGGAATCCGTTGGTCCCGCCTTCGCTCTGCCTCCACTCGCCGAGCATCCGGTCATGGACCACCGACTTAATGAGCGCCTCCTGAACCGCGGGCTCGGGAACCGCGTCGTGGGCGCGGAGGAAGTCCTCGATGGTTTCGTGGACCACCGAGCCCGCCCACAGAGCCAGGGCCGAAAGCTGCTTGAGGCGACGCACTTCGGGATCTTCGAGGATGCCGTAGTAGGAGTAGTAGTACTTGCGCGGACAGGTGGCGAAAGTGTCGTGACGCGAGGCCGACCACGCAAAGGCGCGAGCGTCGCGGGGCTTCTCCTCGGCTTTTTCGGAGAAGGCGGGAGAAGGAAGCGGGACCGAGCTCACACCGCCACCTGCCGTCCAAGCGAGGTGAAGAGGACAAAGCGGCGAGACTGATGTGAGTTCGACGCGAGGGCCAGGCCGCGGGCGTAGCGCCGGAGCTGGGCCGCGTGGTGAGCGGCCTGGGCCAGAACCTGGTCTTCGCCGATCGCCTCGGTCTTGTAGTCCACCACCACCCATCCTTTCTCGTCTTCGAAGGCCAGATCGCAGACCCCTTCGAGCAGCCGATCGTCCTCAATGTAGCTGATCGGGACTTCGCGGAACACCCGGGCGGCCCGGGCGGCTTCGCGCATGATGGGGAGAGAAAGGGCGGCCTCCGCCTGGGTCTCGGCTCGCGTCACCGCCTCCTTGGAGAGCGGAAAAGCGGGAGCGAGAGCGGGTGCCATCTTCCGCACCGACTCGGGCTTCGAGAAGTCGGCGAGTTCGAGAAGGCGGTGCACAAACGAGCCGAACACGCGGCCCACGAATTCCGGAGGCTCGACCGCGGGCGGGGATTCCTTCGCCGCGTCTTCGCGAACGGGGATTGGAGCCATGGTCATCTCGGATGCCGCGGTGATGAGCGCCCTCCGCCGGGCCACGAAACCAGGGATGTCGACCGGCATGTCCTCAAGGGGGCCTTCAAACCGGGCCTCGGCCGGTTCTTCGGGAAGGTCCACGGGGCCCACGGCGAGGCTCACTACGTCCGGGTTCGCGACACTCACGTCCTTCGCGACGTCGTGCCAGAAGTCCCCTACCCGTTCGGTGGGCGGCGGGACGGGAACCACCAGCCAGTCCTTGGCGCGAGTGCACGCGACGTAACGAAGGCGATGCATTTCCTCGCGGAGGCGGGCTTCCTCCGTGACCACGAGCGCGTCCCAATCTGGCGGCTGGCAGTCCTTCACGAAACCGAGGGCGATCTTCCCCTCTTCGCGCAAGGGCACGGTGTCGACGCGGGGCTGGAACTTGTCCAGGCAGTCGTAGAGGATGACCACCGGCGCTTCGAGGCCCTTCGCTTTGTGAATGGTCATCACGCGAACGGTGTGAGGATCGCCAGGACGCGACGAGGGAAGATCGGGCTCCTCACCTGCGCCATCGAGCCGGTTGGCGAGAAGGAGATTGAAGCCCCGCAGGGTGAGAAGGCCCAGGGCTTCGGCCTGTCGAGCAAGGTGGACCACCTTCCGCAGGTTGGAGGTCCGGGGCTGGGCGCGCGCGGTCGAGCCTCGCTCGGTCGCATGCAGGGCCGCGAAGATGGAGGTCTCGTCGAAGAGTTTTTCGATGAGGGCCGCGGGCGGAAGCCGAAGCCGATCCTCGTGCAGACGCCGTAGAAGGCGCAGCGCGCGACTCACCTCGTCGGTCGCGGTCTGGCTTTCGGCCGGATCGAGGGCAAGGATGGAGAGCTCCTTGCCGGCGAAGCGCCATTCCGCAATCGCCCGATCGGAAACGCCGAAGAACGTAGACCGGAGCGCGGCCACGAGGCTGGTGGCGTCCGAGGGGTCGTCGACGGCGCGGAGCACCGCGTGGGTCTCGACGACCTCGGAGCGGATGAAGAACGACCGGCCGCCATCGACCACGAATGGCACGCCGGCGCGCTCGAGCGCCTGCTCCAGCGGCCGAATCTGGGTGAGCCGCTTCGCCAGGATGAGCACATCGCCGGCCCGACTCGGCCGGGTAGCTGCCCCGTCACGAACCTTGAAGGTTCCGCTCTGAATGGCCGCAGCCACAAAGCCCGCGATCGTGCTCGCCTCCGCCTCCAGAACCTGAGCATCAGCCTCCGGCGGCATGGCGATCTTGAGAGCCATGATGCTCGGCTCGTCGGGAATGTTCGGGCTCGGCGCCAGAGCCTCGTAGTCGGGCTGGCCGTACTGGCTCTTCTTGATCGTGCTGGCGAAGAAGCGGTTCACGAAGCGGAGAATCGCCGGCGTGGACCTGAAGTTCTGGGTCAGCGACACCAGTTCCACTCCCGGCCGCGTCTTCGCAGCCTCGCACGCCGCGGCGAAGATCGACGCGTCCGCCCGGCGGAATCGGTAGATCGACTGCTTCGGATCGCCCACGACCACGTACGAAGCGGCGCCGAGCCTTGGATCCTCGATCGCCCCGCCCAAAAAGCCAGCCAGCGTCTCGATGATCTCGACCTGCAGGGGATCGGTGTCCTGATATTCGTCGACGATGATCGCCCGGAATTTCCGGCGGAAATACGAGCGCAGGGACGCGTTGTTTCGAAGCGCTTCGGCCGCTTTCACCAGGAGGTCGACATAGTCGAGAACCCCCGCCTCGTTCTTGCGCCGTTCGTAGATCGACTGCACGCCCTGCAGGGCCAGAACCAGGCCGCTATAGAAGGAGGCGTTCTTCTCTTTCTCCCACAGGGCTCCGCGCTCGGCGATCTCCAGGGTGATCGCGCGGCATTCGTCGAAAGCCTCGTCCGCCTTCCACATGCGCTTGTTGCCGAGGCCCTTGCGAACGCGCAGCGAGCGCAGAGCAATGACGAGATCCGGATCGTCGAGTCCTTTGGTCTTCGCGATCTCCGCGCGGAGGGCCTTGACCGCGGCCACCAGAGTGTCGGCCTCGGGCTTCCCCTCGATGAGTTCGTGGGCGCGCGCGATCTTCTCCGTGAACCAGTCGCGAACCGGCTTCGGGTCGATCCCGGCGCTCGCGATGTGGGGAGCGAGGTCGCGCTGCCACACCAGCCGCCGCGCGAGCTTGCGCAGGGTCATGGGGTCACCCATGGGCGACGTCCTCTCGAGGGGGATGCGCGAAAGGATCACGGCTTCGAGAAGATCGTCGGCGCCGGTCAGCCGATCCTGGAGCCACTCCTCCCAGGCCTCCTCGAAGATGAAGTCGGACAGGGCCTCGTCGGCCACGCGGAAACCGGGGGTCACGCCGGCCTCGATCGGCCTCTCCTGCAGCATGGCCGCGCACAGGGCGTGAATGGTCGATACCTGAGCGCGTTCGATGGAGACGAGTCCGTCGCTCGCCCGGGCCACGACCCTCGGATCCTTCGCCTCGGCGCGCGCTTGTTCGAGCGCGTCGCGCAGACGGAGCTTGAGTGTGGTGGCCGCATTCTCCGTGAACGTCACGGCCGCGATCTGGTCGAGTTTCAGGAAGCCGGTGAGGACGATCTCGACCATGCGCTCGACGAGCAGCGTCGTCTTGCCGGTCCCCGCACCCGCGGAAATGACGAAGCTCGTGCGGAGCTCGGATCGAACCCGCTCTCGAACCGCTTTGTCCTGAGGAATGAGACTGCTCATGCGAACTGTTTCAGTTCCGCCACTTTGCGGGCGAGAGGGTCAAAGATGCGCCGGCGGCGCTGGCGGCTCTCCAGAACCGGATTGGGGCCGCAGACCGACTTGAAGTCGCAGAACATGCAGGCCTGCGGCTCCTGCATGAAGACACCGTGGCCCATGAGATCGGCGATGCGAAGAAGAAGGGCTCGGAACGTGGCGGAGGTGGCCTTCGGGGGCGAGAAGGCCACCTGCCTTCCCGCGTTCACGTAGTCGAGAAAGGCCTCGACCACCTTCTCGCCCGGGAAGATCTCCTGCGCGGCCAGAATGTAGAAGGGAATCTGGAGCTGACGGCCGCCTTTGAAGAGCGAGGCGTCGCCGTCCATCGGGGCCTTCCCGGTCTTGTAGTCGCGAAGCACGAGACCGCCGCCGTCCGCGGCGTCGACCCGATCGATGCGGTCGATCTGGCCGGAGATCTTGAGAACGCTGCCGTCGTCGAGAGGGATCTCCACGGGTTGATCGCGGTGCGGTTCGTTCGTGTCCGACCGGCGATGCGGCATGCCGAACGAGACTTCGAAGTGCGCGGGTGTGGTCTTTTTCGTCCGATAGTTCTCGGCCTCCCGGGCCAGCCAGTCGGTGAGAAGGCCCGAGAAGACCTTCTTCTCCGCGCGCCACAGCAGAACCAGGCGGGGCGGCGAGCCTTCCACCCAGGCTTCGAGGCGCTCGTCGCCAAGGGCCAGAAGGCGCGTGCGTTCTTCTTCTGTGTTTCGAATCGGCAGGGCGCTCGTGTCGCGGCGTTCGCGCAGAAAGAGCTCGGCGACTTCGTGGAAGAGCGTGCCTTTCTCGAGCGGGTCGAGTTTCCGGCGCTCCTCCGGTTCGATCGCGGGCTCGAGCTTCAGGACATAGCGCAGGAAGTAGCGGAAGCCGCACTCGCCGAAGGCCGCGATGCGACTGGCCGAGATTGGCTGGCCGCTCTTCACGGGGTCGAGCCGGGGATCCGAATCCTCGCCCTCGCGGCCCACCAGGCCATCGTAGGGCGACAGACGCCGGGCCGAGCGACCCCGCGAGAGCTCGTGAGCCGCGCGGAGAAACGGCCGATCGAGTTCGAGCCAGGACACCGCCTGAAGTCCGTGCCGCGCCACCATCGCGGTGTCCCGTTCGCCGAGATCGATGCTCAGATCCAGGTCGGTGTGGCCGTCTTCGTCCTCGGTCACGATCTTGTGAAGATCGTCCGCGCTCACGGTCACTCCCTTGAACGCCTGGAGCGCCGCCATCAGGAAGAGTGAGGGGAGACGCTCGCGGCCGGTCTGCTCGTCGGCTCTCGGATAGGACAGAACCAGCGTCTCCTCGGCCTGGCCCAGGGTTCGTGCGAACATCCGCCGGACCTGGGCCACTCGCGTTTCCGTGGTGGGAAGGGTGATCCCGCCGGTGTGAACGGGCGGAGGCTCCTCATCGTCGAAGAGACTGAGCTGAGTGATGGCCTGGAGCGGAGGGGCGGAAGCAATCTCGTCGCTCAGCGCCTTCCTCTCGGAATCGAGGAGGAACGGATCGGGCCTGAACACTCCCGGGAACCGACCCTCGACCAGGCCCAGCAACGCTACGAAGCGGAAGCGGCCTCCGGAAAGGGCCTCGGGCGAGCCCACGTGAACACCCACGCGCGACCGCTCTTCAAGAGGCCGGCGCTTCCGATCGAACTGCGCCTCAATGACGGAAAGCACGCGGTCGAAGGTGACCGGGGACGAGACGCTGGCGAGCGCGCCCAGCTCCTCGAGGGTCTCGCAGACGAGCCGGCGCTCCGTCTCCTCGATCTCGCCGGTCGGCCGGATCCAGTCGTTGCACAGCGCGAGGAGTCTCGCGGACCACACGTCGAGGGGCAGCTTCTGGCCCGTGAATGCGAGACTCGCATGGAGCGTCTCCACCAGCGCCAGGAGCGCACGCGCCGCCTTCACCCTGCGGCCGCGGGATGCGCGGTGGCCTTCCGACAGGGTGGCGGAAGCTTTCGATTCCTCGCGGATGAAGTGATCGAGGGCCTTGCGGAACCGGTCGATGCCGGAGACGACCTTGAGCTCGCGGGTGATCTGGTCGAACACCGAAGGATGCGGAGGATCGGGGTCGCCGGTCTTGTCGGCGAGCGGCACCGGAGCGAAGGTCAGAAACTCGAGTAACGCTCCCCGGTCGAAGTCCCGCGAGCCGAGGAGCAGCAGGAACGAGCGCGCGATGCGCCCGGTGGCGAGCGGGAGCGAGGGATGCAGCTTGAAGGGAATCTTCGCGCGGGAGAACAGGTCGACGACAATGGGCGCGTAGACGTCGGCCTGCGGCAGGGCCACCGCCATCTCGTCGAATGGCATTCCCTCGCGGGCGGCCTTGAGGATCAGACGCGCGATGGAGCGGACCTCGCTGGCTTCGCCGGGAGCGGTGACCCAGGAGACCCCGGAGTGAAGTGCTGCGACGCTCGGGGAGGAGCCTGGAGCCGCGAAGAGGGCATCGGTC
>JANODX010000078.1:0-4933 GCA_031412915.1 Vicinamibacteria bacterium
CCGTCATTGCGAGTTTCAGCACGGACTACGTCCGTGACATTGGGGAGGACGACAAACCGGTCCCTGAGCCTGTCGAAGGGACCGTCGGTGGCTTCGACAAGCTCAGCCACCGATTTCGGAAAACCGGCTGGAATGAAGCACATTCGCCCGTC
The DNA here is from genome assembly GCA_031412915.1 of Vicinamibacteria bacterium. Classification (GTDB taxonomy): domain Bacteria; phylum Acidobacteriota; class Vicinamibacteria; order Fen-336; family JAGNNV01; genus JAGNNV01. Next base: position 153 of record JANODX010000078.1, read on the forward strand.
GTCCTCAGCAACGAGGCCACCGAGAAGCAGCCGAGGAAGCAATCTCGCGGCCCCAGGGTCCCGCAACGACCCGGCGCTTTTCTCACGTTGCCGTCGTACGAAACCCAATCTGCTTCCGAGGAGGTCGCGCGGGCTGAAGAAGTCCCCGAAACGCGAAGAACACCTCCTTCAACGCGCCATCGTGCGCGGTCACTCGGCGCTCCAGAAGCGCCAGCTGCTTGCCGATCTCGGCATTTGTACGCGCGACATCGCGCAGCCGCACAAACGCCCGCACGACGAAGACGCTCATCTCGATCGCCCGTGGGCTATTCAGGACCGACGCCGCCATGATCGCCCCGTGTTCGGTGAAGGCCCAGGGCAAAACCCGCGAGAACTTCAGCCGGCTGAGGTGATCACAATTTGTGATCACCTCCCTCAGCTCCGCCGCGGTCAACTGGAAGCGAAAGTCGTCCGGAAAGCGTTCCGCGTTGCGCTTGACGGCCTGATTGAGCGCACCAGTCGTGACGCCATATGTCGCCGCAAGGGCCGTGTCCAGAATGACTTGCCGGCCCCGTAGGACGAGGATTCCGGCATCGACATCGGGGGACGGCACGGGGTTGACGCGTCGGTCTTTCATCGAGTTCGGACCCGTCGGAGTTCCTTGAGATCACAATTTGTGATCTCAAACGCGTTTGCTCTTGGGCGACACGTGCATCCGCGTCGCCAGTTGTGGTTGGCCATCGAATCGCTCTCCTTCGCTGAGATGGGAGAGCTTGAAGGCTAAGGGGCGCCAGGGTGGGTTCGGGTCCTCCCGGGACGCGATCCGCACGATTCCCATCGTGGAGGCCCGTACCTCTACTCTCGCTTTCCAATCCGCCAACGCTCTTGCTTCGATTTCCGGTGTGATGATGAAGCGGGGCTTGGCTCGACGTTCCTCGGGCACCGTGGCCCACCACGCCAGCGTGTCCTTGACGGTCTCCGCCAACGGTCGGAACGCGAGTCCTTTGGCGATCGCCCTGCCGTTCTTGATCGTGGTGTGACCGAGGTCGTTTCCTTCGAGCCTGATGAAGGGCACCGACTCTGGAATCTGATGCGCCTTGAGGAACTCGTAGTCATCGATCCACACCAGTCTTGACGTGGAGCCGAGCGCCTTGATGGCCTGGTCGAGAAAGCCCTCCATGGTGAGAGCTTCGCGAGGTTCCGCGGCGTTGTAGGTCCCATAGCATCTCTCCTCCAGCAACTTCAGGTCGAACGCCACGAGGTCACGGACGTCGACCATCTGTACCGGATCGGACTTCTTTCCAGGGCGCCAGGGTAAGGCCGCCCTTCGCGAGTCGCTGCGGCCAGTAGGGAAAACGGTCGCTGGTATTGCCCGGCCCGACAATGTAGCTCCGGACGCACCACGATGCTTCCTTTGCCGAAGGCCGCGCGCACGATCTCTTCGCATTGCGCCTTCTGCACGCCGAAACTCTCGGACCCGTCCTTCGGATCCACCATCCAGACCCCGCTTGAGGTACGGGTAGTACACGCCGGTCGACGAGGTGAAGAGGTACTGAAGCACCTTTCCTTTGAGCAGCTCGGTCGAAAGCCGAACCCATTCAGGATTGGTGGCTGAGTCGTCGATCACCGCGTCCCACGTTCTGCCCTCGAGTGCTTGCAGTTGCCCGTTGCGATCGCCGATGAGCTCTGATCACTTCGGGAGGCAGCTCAGGCTTGCGGCGACCCCCTGGTGAAGGTCGTGACCTTGTGCCCTCGACTCACGGCCAGCCGCACGAGATGTGGGCCGATGTAGCCGGTCCCGCCAAGGATGAGGATGTTCATCGGCGAAGGCAAAGCACCCCAGGCGAGATCCGGTAGCGCGCTCTGCGCGATAAGAGCGCTTCCGCTTGCGACAGCGGCGGTGTTCAGAAACTGGCGCCTTGTGGTCATCCCTGGAATCTCCATCATGCAGGAACCGAGAAGGTACTACGTTCAGCCGCCTTGAGAATCGGCCCAAGGAACCAGGACAGGATCCCCGATCGCCAGGGCCCAAGCCTCCTCCCGAGCCGCCTCACCATCACCCTCAGCCGCGAGAGCGGACGACAAATCACCAACGAAGCGCGACGGATCCGAAACGCTCGCCACCCGCCTGAGCCGCCGCCCGAACGCGCGCGTCCGGACTCTTGAGCCCCGCCCGAATCGCCGCCACCGACTCAGCCGAAGCCGGAGCCCGCAGGGCCGCGACGACCGTCATCGCCTCGTCCCCCCGACTAATCGATGGGGATCTCCACCTCGAAAAAGCTGCCAGGAGTCGCGGCGTTGACGGCCGCGACTATTTCCCGAAGCCGCTTTTTAACAAGCCTCCACCTTCCGTTGCCAAGGGTGATGATGGCGATCCTGCGGCGAGATAGGTTCTGCTGGTACCTAAGATTCCGATCAGTCGTGAGGAATACGTCGAATCCGGCCGCTTCAGCGGCGTCGAGAAGCTCGCCGTTGCGAAGTGTGTCCCATCCGCGCGAGCGCGCTTCTTCAACGATATGACCGTGGAGCGACTGCGCAACGCCCCTCGGCGTTCCGTTGTCGAAGAGGATGCGCATCAGCGCACGGGCGCTTCGAGGCTGCGGGCTGTGAACTCAAGCACCGCTTTCACTTGCTCCCGGGTGAGTGGGAATTGCTCCATCACTTCGTCGATGGACATGCCATCTTCCAGATTCTCGAAGACGGTCATCACGGGCGTTCGCGTCCCCTTGAACACCCAGGCTCCGCTGACCTTGCCGGGAATGCTCTCCACGGCTGGACACTGAGACCAATCGAGCAGGGCCATCAATCCTCACCGCGCGTGAGGGCCATGACTTCCGCCGTCGTCACGCCAGAGGTGGCGGTGCCTCGGGCCTTCTCCAGCCAGGTCTCAACCGACGACGGCGTGGCGCGCCGCATGCGAAACGCCTCCAGCCAGCGAGCGAGTTGGTCCACCTGCGGGGCTGGCAGCCTCTCGATGGCTGTCTCGATTTCAGCGATGGTACTCATGGCCGGAATCTAGCACGCCGCTTCCCGCGGCCCTCGTCAATCTCTGCGTCGACGTCCTCCCGGTTCCGAGTTCCCGGCGGAAGAGCCTTAATGAAGGCCAGCAGTTTCGTGATCGCCTCCGGCCGACCTTCCGCGGACTTCACCTAAACGCGGACTGCAACGCTCGCCACGTTCTCGGGGAGTGGCCCATCGAGCCGCAGTTCTCCGTTCTCGATGTGCGCGGAGATGGTCACAGTCTCGGTCATTGCCGGTGCGCTGGGCTGGAACCGACTTGATACACCACAGGCTATTGTCTCCTGATTATCTAATAGGTCAGGATCTATCTGTTCACAATATTCTGATAGCCTATAGACTATGAGCAAAGCTCGCCAAGCCGCGCAGTCCAGATCTCAAATCGATGAGCGCTTCAGTGCGTGGGGACCCGCCGCGCAGTACAGAATGCCCGTGAGGGGCTGGATCAAGGCGATCCGTGAAGCGCTCGGCATGACGACCGCCCAACTGGCGACGCGTCTCCGCGTCAAGCAACCCTCCATCGTCGCCGTCGAACAATCCGAAGCCAAGGGCAGCATCCAGCTCGCGACGCTGCGGCGCGTCGCGGAGGCGCTCGACTGCACCCTCATCTACGCGCTCGTGCCCAACAAATCACTGGAGAGCACTCTCCGCGACCGCGCGATGCTCTTCGCTCGCCGCCGCAGAGGCCCGGTCGAGCATTCCATGTTGCTCGAAGACCAAGAGGTGACGACCAAGGACAAGGAGAAGCGTCTGAACGAGATCATCCAGGAGACCAATCCGCGGCTCTTCTGGGACTAGCCCGTGAGCGATCTTTTTACTGAACCGGACGACGAAACACCTCTCACGGCGGAGGAGCGGCGGGACCTGATCCCCGCTCACATCGCCTTCCGCGCGGAGCTGAATGAGGCGGAACAGGAGAACATCGCCCGCGGGCAGGACTGGGCGCTCGCTCGCCGCCGTGATGTCCTGACCGAGAAGTTCATCAAGGACCTTCACCGGCAGATGCTTGGCGACGTCTGGCGGTGGGCTGGGCGATTCCGGACGAGTGAACGCAATCTGGGCATTCCCTACTTTGAAATCCCAGTGGCTCTCCGTCAGTTGCTCGAAGACACCAAGACGTGGATTGAATTCGGCACCCATCCGCCCGATGCGATCGCCGTGCGCTTCCATCATCGGCTGGTGCAGATTCACCCCTTTCCCAACGGCAACGGACGCCCCTCCCGGCTGATGGCGGACCTTCTCATCATGCGCCTGGGTGGCGAACGCTTCACGTGGGGAAGTGCGAGCATTCAGCAGCCGGGAGATGTGCGACGGCGTTACATTGATGGCCTGAAAACGGCCGACAATCACGAATTCGCCACGTTGATAGAGTTCGCCCGCTCATAGCAGACCGACTGGTTGCCGCAGCAAGGATCGCGGGTTCGGGTTCGGGAATGGGGCGCGGGATCGCTTCGTCCCCCAAGGCAGGCTTCGCGCTCCCCCATGGGGAGGCTTCCGCTGGACGCTTCTGGCTACCCGCGGACACCGTCGCGCTGCGCAACGTCTCGTCCGACGCCGTCGACGCCCAAAGGGCGGCCACCTACAACCGTGCGAGAGTCGGAGCGCCCCCTGCGCTTTGGCGAGGCCTGATCCGCTGAATGGCGCGCCCGGCTGCGTCCTCCGCGCACTGGATGTCGTAATGGGTTTGCAGATTGAGCCAGCTTTGAACGTCTGTTCCAAAGAACCGCGCGAGCCGAAGCGCCGTATCGGCGGTGATGCCACGCCGCTCGCGAACGATTTCGTTG
>JANODX010000079.1:0-73771 GCA_031412915.1 Vicinamibacteria bacterium
CTCGTAGTTCTCATCTCCCTCGAGCAGGAAGCTTGGAACGTCGTATCGGCCGGCGCCGAACGCCACCTGGAAGCCGTTCGCGAGGGACACATTCACGATCCCCGAGTAGCCGGAGACGAAGTACGACAGGATATCGGCCTCCGCAGCGATGCTGGCCTTGGGGCGGGACGCTTCATCGGTTTGGGCTTGAGCCACGGGGGTGAGGGCGAAGGCGAGAGCGACGGGGACGATCAGAGTCTTGAGCAGGTTTTTCATTGGTTTCTCCTCGGGCAGCCGCGTGATTGCGGCGCGAGGGAAGAATCTCGCGAAAGCCAAGAATGAGGAATGATCGCGAGCGCCAACCGTTTGACCGATCGCGCCATTCGGGAGCGGCTCTGGAGCCCCGGACCGTGACGGCTGCTTCAGGCCGGCGCAGCGAAGGCATGGGCAGGGTCTCCCACTTCGCCCTTGGGCGCGCGCTTGCCCCCTGGCATAGGCGTGCTCAGAAACGGCTGACGTTTGGCCTCGTTGCCCGTGCCGAGCGGTTTGCATCTGACTTCGAGGCGGGTGAGTCGGGAGGTCACGAGCTCGACCGAGGGATCGGAGCGAAGTGCGCGAACCATTCGGTCCGATGCGGCTACATCCTCGAAATCTGCGCCACCACGCGCCCAGCGGGCATCGACCACGCCCGGGCCCTCGAAATCAACCCCTTCCTTCACTCGGAACCGATGTTGCTGGCGGTCAGCGCCGCCGTGAACGTCACGGGTGGCAGGTGCCACTCCCCGACAAGCTGCGGCACCAAGTAGCCGGGCGCGGTCAGGTCGTACCCCTCGAGAAGGACGACCAGACCGCAGAGCAGCGCCGTGCGTAATGCGATCGTGTCGTCGGCGCGCGTCAGTGTGGCCATGAGACACCTCAACTCGTCTGGGTGGCGCTCGGAGCCTAACCCGGGACGTTCTCCGCCCCGGCTCGAAGTCCCCTTTGGGCAACGCGAGAGGGCTCCGCTCGAGCGTGAGGGACAGCGAATCCTGGCCGCCGGCATAAGATCCTTGAGTGACACGAGCCCGGGGGAAGATGCCTTGCACGAGAGGACTGAGAACGAATGAGAACCTCATGGCTGGCCCTGGTTGCATCGGTCGCTTATGCGACGGCCCGCTACAACATCTTCAAGGGCGTTCCCTGGAGCGATTGGTCCGCGTATACGTTGAACAAGGCGTTTGGGCTGGCTGCCTTGTTTCTTCTGGTCCTCTCTGCGCTCCGCAAGAGGTCGGCTGAAAAACAGCCGAACGACCGGACTCTTTTCATGGCTGGCGTGTTCGCATCCACACATGTGGTTCTCTCATTGACCCTGTTCTCCCCGGCCTACTACCCGAACCTCTTCGTGCAGGACAAGCTCACCGCGGCCGCCGGCTTGTCGATGATGCTGGGTGCGGTAGCTGCCGCCGCGATGACCGCGGGCAGCCGGCCGCACGCAGGTCAGAATGCGAACGGTGGAGGCAGGAGTCTGGCCATACTGGCCTTTGCGGCGGGTGTCCATGCCATGCTCCAAGGCTTCGCGGGATGGTTCGCGCCATCGACCTGGCCCGGGATGATGCCCCCCATCACGCTCATTTCGTTCCTGCTGGGGTCGGCACCGGTCGCTGTCGCATGGCGCGCGAAGCCAAGGGCCTGACCCCCTGCGGGCAGGTCGCTTGGGGTTACCTGGAGCGCGCGCGGGAAGGGACGATCACGCGGCCCAACGCTCGTCCTCGGTTTCGCCGAGTCCGAGCCCGACGAGCCGTCGCGCCCGCCTTCGCGGCCGGGACCGCGGGCGAAGGTCGCACTGGATGCGACCATCGGAGCGCGCACGTCCTGGTCCAGCGGCCGATAGGCCTGAAGCGACCCGATGCACCCGCGCAGTTCGCCGTGCCGCGTCAAGGTGACGAAGGTCGAGCCTGGCTGGGCAGGGCGGGGTGCTCGGGCTCCTTCACCTGCGAAGTGAGCGGACGTAGTGCCTGCAGGGCTACGCCACGACGTCCACCGATCCCTGACTTGCCGCGGCACCTTCGCCGCATCGCGCACGACGACGCGAATCGGCTCATCGCCGGTCAACAGGTCCGTCTGAGTCGGCGGACCATCACTACTCCCGGGAGTATCCCGCTTCGCGTTGACTCCGGATCGCGAGAACAAACACGACATCGGACTCCGCGACATACCGGTAAAGCGCGACATAACCTCGCGACCCGCGGCCGACGATCAATTCACGGAGGCCGCTTGGCAACGGGCGGCCGATCATGGGACTGCGCTTCAGGATGTCGATGGACTCGACGAGCTCCTCGAGTCGTGACGCCTTGTTGCGCACGTCATGTCGGAACAGGTGCTCGATAATCCGCTCGAAGTCATCGCCGATAGCGGCGGCGAGTTCAATACGCGCCATTCAACGGGCGAGCCGGCGCGCGGCGGGCCTAGGCACCTTCTTTCCCGCGACACGGGCCCGAAGGTAGCCACGCATCTTGTCCCACGGAATCGTCTTTTCAGACGCCAGGATTCCTTCATAGCGCGACTGCGCTGCGGCCTCGAAGTCAGCGCGCTTCTGTTCCGCGTCGGCTTTCTCGGCGATGGCCGTCAGCATGAACCCGTGAGCCGTGGTCCCGGACCGTTTCGCGGCGTCGGCGACGCGGGTCTTCAACTCAGGAGGCAAACGAATCGTTGTGGTGGACATGATCGGGGCGAGTGTAGCACGCGAGTGCTACGTAGCGCCTGATCATTGAGTTCCCGCGGGCGATTCAGAAACACTCTCGCACTTCTGGCCGGGTGGGCGAAACGAGCAAGGCGCCGCGGCCCGCCGCACAGCCCGTCGACTATTTCTTGTCCACGCCTTTCACGCGATTCTGCCTGACTGGCTTTTCTGCCTCGCGCACGGCACTACCGACGTTGCCCAGCACTTCGGCGCAATTGGCATCCTTGCCGCCGCCGGTCTCGATCAGCGGGAGCAAGGCCGCCAACGGATTCAGCAGGCCAAGCAGGACCGCGGCGCCCGCGCGCTTCATCAAGCCCTTCTTCTGCACCGAAAAGCCCGGGTTGGAGAATGGGCCGTGCATTCGGACCGGGCCGCGCAACACCAGGATGCTCATGTCCTTCGGGTGCGGCTTCAAGTGGAGATCCAGGGTTTCGTCCTTGAGGTCGATGGTGCCGTACCCCTCGATGCGCGTGTCCTCCGTGTCGAACACGACCGAAGCGGCGGTGCCGATGCCGTCCTTGACGTCGAACAGAGCGCCGCCGCAGCGGATGTGGGTATTGCGGTCGCCCTTGACCAGGAACTTGACGATCTCACCGCCGTCGAGGCCCACGTATTCGATCAGCAGGTTGGAGAGAACGCCGTCTGCGGTGGCAAAGCCCGCCTCGCCGTCGGCGCTCCCCAGCATGCGGGCCACGCTGTTGCCGGGCCCCGATAGCTTGATGATGGCGCCGAGCACCCCGTGGCTTTCCTTCATGGCGCCGACGGTCGGCAAAAGCTTCTCGAGCTTGATGGCGCGGAGCGAGATCCTGGCCTGGCTCGCGATCGGGTCCTGCTGGGCGTTCATGCGGATGATCGAGACGATATTGCCGCCGGCAAAACCGAAGTCGAGCGGATCGAGCGTCAGCACGCGATCGACCAGCTTGAGCTTGGCGTTCATATCCTCGAGCGCCAGCCCCTTCGGGCGGCGGATTTGTTTCGCACGCAAGGTCACGTCGGCGTCCATGACGTCGAAACGCTCCACCCTGAACACTTCGTCCGGAAAGACCTTGCCCGCGCGATCGGTTGGAGATACGGTCGGCAGTGCCGGACTCAGACCGATCATGGGGCCCAGGTCCTTCAAATCCAGCACCGCGCTGTGAAACTTGGCGTCGAGGTGCGGGCGGCGTTTCGTAGCGCCTTCCGTATAGATCGCCGAGCCGGAAAGGTCGCTGTCGCCGATGCGGCCCTTGAACGGGTCGTACGCGTAGCGATCGCCGTCGTTGCGCATGTGGCCCTCGAGGACGTAGAGCGGCGAACGCGGCAGCGACACGGGGATCACGGGATAGAGCTTGGACCAGTCGGGGCCGGAAAGCTTCAATTGCGCATCAATGCCATCGAGCCGCAAGGCGTCGGCGAACGTGCCATCGACCTCGACCCGTGTCTCACCGAACTTCCCTTTCGCGCGCACCGGATAGGGCTTGCCGGCATCCTGCAGCGTCAGCAGGTCGCCGATCCTCGCGACCCCGTCGAACGGCACCTTCAGGTAGGTGCCGGAAAACTCGATTCGTGTAGGCATGGCCGCGTCTGGCCCGCCACTCTGCGCGTCCGTGGCCACCTGGACGCGCGCATCGAGTTCCTTCATCGCATCACGGACCCGGATGTCGCCGCGGTCGATGGCGAGGCTCGTGATCTGGGGCGCTTTCGCGTCCGGGTCGTCGGACTTGCCGAACACCCAGTTGCTCTTGCCGTCGCCGATGCGCTCCAGCAACACATCCGGCGAGCGGACCCTCACCTTGTCGACCACCAGATCGCCCTTGAGCAGCCGCCAGATTCGGGGTCGAAACTCGAGCTGTTCGATCGCGGCCATTTGCCGCTCCTGCGACCACGGCGCGTTCTCGAAACGAACCTGGCGCAGGCGCAGGGTGAGGGGAAAGACGGACCCGTCGATAGTGCCGGCGATGGTGAATTGCCGCCCGGTCTTTTTTGTGACGTAGCGCTCGATCGGGCCGCGCAGCCAGTTCCAATCGAACACCAACGTGAAACCGAGGAGCGCCCCGGCCAGCAACGCCAGCGCGCCCATGGCAATTCTCTTTTTCGACCAATTCCTGTACATGCTTCCAACCGACCGATCATGTCGAACATGGCACATGCGGTTCCCGCCGCTCCGTGCGTTGGCGCTCAGAGTCGTGGGCCCTGTTTCTTTTCCGATCCCGGTCCCGACGAGAAACACCCCTCCGTGATTGCGACGAGGCCATGGAGAAGCGGCCGAGGAAGCAATCTCGCGGGCGGTCTACCGGACTAGGCGACGCTCTCCATCCTGTTCGCGTAGCCGCGGCCAGACGTGGGCGACGGCTCCGGCGGCCTTAGGTCTTGACGATGGTGGTTCCGCTCCCGCCGCGGCCCGCCAGGACGACAAGCAAGAACAACAGGATGACGCCCCCGCCGATGACGATGGGGTTCTTGTACCACTCCGCGCCACCGTCGTGTGTCGAAATGTTGATGTCGACCGACTTCGGCAAGCCGTCAGCCAAGGCCCCGGGAGCCGCCGCGAGCGTAATGGCCAACAGAACCATCAAGCCGATCCATAGATTCCGTGATTTCATGAGTCCACCCTTGTCCCCGGACGGCTCGACGCGCACCAAGCGAGCCAGCGACCGGCGGATCGGTCTAAAGCAAGACGAATGCCAGAAGCGCAAGTCATCCCGTATCCACCCCGGCAAACGCCGGCTGGGCCTCCAGCCAGTCCAGCAGAAACCTCCTCCGCCTTGGGGTGGTCGGGCGCCTTCACCCGGCGGCGGTGCGGCGCCGTCGTGGCTGGATCGTCGACGGTCAGTGTGACCCCGCCAACGCCGATGCGCTCGATCTTTCCGCGGAGTCGCAACGCGGCCCTCCGCCGTCCTCGTAGATGGTGAAGCGAATACCGGACGAGCCGCCGTTGCGTACCAGGAGGCCCGGGCCAGCGTGGTCCATCAGGCGGACTCGGTCGGTGTTGACCTGAATCTGCATTCTGTTTCCTTCGTTCTCAATCAGTCCTCAGTCGGGAGAGCAACCCGCAGGCCACACGGGATGCGAAGTCTGCGCCTGCCCCTCGCATGGCGTACGAGCGTCCGGCACCCTCGAGCTCCCTTGCTCGCGCCGTTTTGTAGAAGGCACTCGGAAGACGGTACCGACGAAAACGGGCACTGAATCAGCGCCCGTTTTCAGGAGGCCATGGCCGGCGGCGTCTGGTCGCGGACGATGGCTTCGCTTCTTCTGGATTCGAGAGGCGTTACCGCGGGCCCATTCAAGACCTTGCCGTCCTTGTCGAATCGCGAACCGTGACAGGGACAGTCCCAGGTCTGCTCCGCAGTGTTGAAGCCGACAAGGCAGCCCAGGTGAGTGCATACCGGCGACACCGCGTGAAGGAGGCCCTGCTCATCGCGAAAGACCGCGGTCTTCTCCCCGGCAAGCTCAACGATCTTCCCTTCCCCGTTCGCGACCTCGGCCAGAGACGTCGCCGCCCCGACCTGCAACCGGTCCTTCACGAGCTGGATGGGGTAGTCCACGTTCTCCTTCACGAAGTCGACGATCGACGCCTTGGCCTTGAAGCGGTTCGGGTCATAGAGATGCTGATACGGGTTTTGACGCCCGAGGATCAAGTCCGTGTTGATCATGCCCGCGAGCGTCCCGAAGGTCATCCCGGTGCCGCTGTAGCCGGTGGCTACGTACACGTGCGCCGAGCCGAGGTCCCGGCCGATGAAAGGCAATCCGTCCATCGGTTCGATCACCTGATCTGACCAGCGGTATTGGACCGACGCCACCTTGAAGTGCTCGGTGGCGAAGGCCAGCAGGGCCTTGAAGCGCTCGGTCGTATTCTCGTCCTGCCCCGTCTTATGGTCCTCGCCCCCCACAATGAGCAGCCCTTCTCCATCCGTCATCTGACTGCGGATGTAGTGATATGGGTCTTCCGTGTCCCAGAACAGCCCGAGCGGCGGTTCCTCGCCCGTTTTCAGGCGCAGAGCCAGAACGTAGGAAAGATAGCTCGCGACCTTCGTCTGAAGAAGGACGTTCTTGAAGGGCGAGTGGGTGGCCACGATCACGTGGCGCGCGGTCACGGTTCCTTCCGCGGTGACCACGCGGCACGGCTCTCCGTCCTCGACATCGACAACGTGCGTATGTTCGAACACGTGGCTTCCCGTGCCCGGAATCGAGAGGGCCAGGGGCAGGAGATAGCGGCGGGGATGAAGCTGCGCCTGGCGATCGAAGCGAAGAGCGCCCGCGACCTTGAAGGGCAGCGGAACGTTGTGGGTCAGAGTCACCTTCGAGCCGATGCCCGCCGCGGCCTTCCGCTCCGCCTCCAGTTCGGGCACCGTCGCCGGGTCTTCGGTGTACTGGAATGCGGAGACCCTCGCGAAGTCGCAATCGATCCCTTCCTCGCGCACGAAGCCTTCAATGCGCGACAGCGCGACTCGACCGGATTCGGCGGCCAGCCGGGCGTTGTCCTCGCCGAAGTCCTCGATCAACTGCCCGCAACTACGATCCAGCGCCTCCGTGATGTGAGCCGTGGTGTAACCACTCACGCCCTCGGCCACCCGCTTGGCCTCGATCACGGCCACGGACAGGCCCGCCTTCTTCAGCAGGGTGGCCGCAGTCAGACCGGTGATTCCCGCACCGACGATGGCCACGTCCACGGTCAGATCGGCCTTCAGGGCGGGAAAGCTCTTGCCCTTCTCCGTCGCGAGCCAAAGGGATTGGGAATTGTTGGGGAGTTTCAAGAGACCTCACTTTGACGGCCGGGGCCGCGCCTTCTTCTTTGTCTGAGAGTCGGTGGCCAGGATCTGGAACACCAGCCACGTCCCGCCTCCGGCCGCGGCGAGGAAGAACAGCATGGCGAGCCCGGGGTAGCCGAGGATCTTCCACGACGTTTCGATCCGCATCAGCATGGCCGCGCCCACGATCATGGCCGCGAGGATGAGGCCCATGGTGATCCGGTTGGCGACCTTCTGAAACCCCTGAAGCAGGAGCTCCTCGTCGATGGCGTCGACCTTCACCGCGATCTGGTTGTTGGCGATGTGGTCAAGGATCTTGTTCACCCGACCGGGCAGGCGTTCCACGAAGTCCTTGGTCTCGATGAGCGTGCCGAACAGATTGCCGGCCGAGAACGACTGCCTCATCCGCCGCTGGGTCAACTCCGCGGAGCGGTGGCGGATCGTGGCATTGGGATCGAAGTCCGCGTCCAGCGTCCGCCCGACCTCGTCCAGGTTCAGCAGGGTCTTTCCGAGCATCGTCATTTCGGAGGGAACCCGATATCCGCAATCGCCGGAGACTCTGGTGATGGCGAGCACGACCTTGCCCACCTGAATCTGCCCCATCTTGGAGTCGCGGTTCTCCGCGACCATCTCCCCGACCCGGCGGCGAAACGCGGCTTGGTCGGAACCATCACGTTCATCGGCGATCTTGATGGCGATGGTCGCCGCCTCATCGCCATGACCCTCGCTGATCGCCATCACGAGCTGCAACAGCTTCTCCTGAAGAGAAGGGCTCAGCCGAGTCACCATGCCCACGTCTAGAAGGGCGATGCGTCCGTCATCGGTGAGGATGACGTTTCCGGGATGGGGGTCGGCGTGGACAAAACCGTCGACCAGGATCTGTTGCAGGTAGGCTCGAAACAATTCGTCGGCGAGCAGCGCCCCATCGACATCCATCTGCGCGAGCGGGCTGATTTCGGTGATCTTCCGGCCCTTGATGAACTCGCTGGTCAGAACGACCGACGTCGAGTAGTCCTCGATGACGGAAGGGACCACGATGTTCTTGAATCCCGAGAGGTTCTCGCGCAGAGTGGCCTGGTTACGGGCTTCGAGCCGATAGTCGAGCTCCTTAAGCAGGGACTTGCGGAACTCTTCCACGATCTCCGTGTAGCCGAACTTTCGCCCCGCGTCCGTGTGTTTGTCGGCGAACTCGGCCATATTCGCGAGCGCTTCGAGGTCCGTGACGATAAGCTCGCGAATCAGAGGCCGCTGCACCTTGACCACGACCTCTCGCCCGTCGCGCATGGTGGCGCGATGAACCTGGCCGAGAGAGGCCGCAGCGAGCGGCTCTCTCTCGAACGTCGCGAAGGCCTTGGAAATCCTCACTCCGAGCTCCGCAGTTACGATCTCCTCCAACTGCTCATAGGGGAAGGGAGCGACGTCGTCCTGCAGTCGCGCCAGCGCCACCAGGAAAGGAGGGGGCAGCAAGTCCGAGCGAGTCGACAGAAGCTGGCCGATCTTTATGTAGGTCGGTCCGAGCGCCTCCAGATCGCGGGCGAAGCGCTCGGATAACTCGGCCGTGGGCGTGTCCTTCGCCTGGTCCTTCTCGTCGGAGACACCATCCACTCCGCTCCGGTTCACAAGATCTGAGCGGCCATAGCGAATGAGAAGGCGCGCAATGTCTCGGTAACGCTTCAGATGACGGATGTTCAAACCTCAAGGCCTCCATGAAGACGGATGACCCCATGCAGTGAGCAAATATCGTGCCTCGGGGGCTCGGAGCGTTGGTTCTCGTTCCGAGCCGCTTCCGTCGACCTGGCCTCCCTGTTTTCTCGCAAACCGACGGTTTTTCGATGTCGGGCTTTGTCGTTTCTACAACGACGGACTCACCCGTCGTTCGCTACTTGTCCGCAGTCCACCGGCGGGTCTGACGCCCCACCAACGCACGGAGACACAGAGCGGCACCGCACAGACTTTGCCGGGTGCAACGCGGAGACTGGCTTCCCAGACTGACATCTATCGGCAACAATGTGGAGCACGAGAACCATGAACCAAGTGATGCGTGACAGCCCGCCTCAGGAGGCCCGCAACTCAGTTGCCGCGACCACCAACCCTGCGTCATCAAGCGCGGTCTCGTGGGCAGCGATACTCGCGGGTGCTTCGGCGACTGCGGCGTTCTCGCTAAGTCTGCTCTTGCTGGGCTCCGGGCTTGGCCTCGCCGCCGTCTCGCCCTGGGTCAGCGCCGGAATCAGCGCTGCCACTTTCGGGACGTCCGCCATTCTCTGGATCACCATGACCCAGCTTGTCTCCGCGGGGCTCGGGGGGTATCTGGCGGGTCGGCTCAGGACGAGGTGGGTTGGCGTTCACACTGACGAGGTGCATTTTCGAGATACCGCCCACGGCTTCCTGGCCTGGGCGATTGCCGCTCTGATTCACGCGGCGTTGCTGACCTCGGTGATCGCATCCGTGGTAGGCGGTGGAGTCCTCGTCGGGGCGTCCATCGCGGGTGGCGTGGCCACCGGGGCCGCAACAGGAACGACGTCGGTTCGGGGTTCCGGCGGCACCGGGGACGCGTCCGCCGGCCCGTTGGCGTACTTCGTCGATTCACTCTTTCGTACGGGCGTGGACGCAGCGTCAGCCTCTCCCCGAACAAACGGCCAGCCGGCCGCCGCTCTGTCCGCTGACGCTGCGTCCACTGCCGAAGTTTCGAGGATCTTCGTGTTCAGCGGACGGCAGCAGTCACTCCCTGCCGACGACGTCCGTTATCTTGGTCAGGTAGTCGCCGAGCGTACCGGTCTCGCCCAGAATGACGCGCAGACCCGAGTCACGGAGACATACGGTCGCCTGCAGGCGACCATGAGCGAAATGGAAGCGGCGGCGAAGTTGGCGGCCGACAAGGCCCGCAAGACATCGTCCTACGCGGCCCTGTGGCTCTTCATCTCGCTTCTGATCGGAGCTTTCGTCGCGAGCTTGTCAGCCACGTACGGCGGGCGCTGCCGCGACCTTTCATAACCACAATCTGGAGATACCCATGCGCTCGATACTTCTGTACTTTCTAGGCGTTCCCATCCCTATCATCATTCTGATTGCGCTCTTGCGTTAATCGGACACGATAGGGCCGCGAGTGAGGCAGTTCATGGCCGGGGCTGCCGCTCGTACTCCAACGCAGGCCCTTGCGGAGCGCGCCTGCCTGGCGCGCGCTTGTGTCTAGCCAGGCGGCTGCATCGTCGGCAACGGGCGGGGAGTGGGCAACACGGCCGGAGTCGGCAATACGGGGGGAGTGGGCAACGCGCCGGGAGTGGGCATGATCCTCGGCGTCGGCATCCGCGGTGGTGTTGGCATAACCCTGGGGGTGGGCGCGGCCCGCGGTGTCGGCAGGACTCGAGGCGTGGGCAGGATGCGGGGTGTCGGAACAACATCCGGCGTGGGGGCCGCCGGGGGTGCGGGCGCGATCATGGGCGTGGAAGTGGAAGTGGCCGGGGCCCTCAGCGCTCCGGCCTGAACCCAGGGAGTCAACGCGGCCAGAAGCACCCCAAGGGTGACGAGTTGAAATCGGGAAGGCTCGGATTCAACTCCGGTCACGCGTCGTCCGATCTCGGTCATGGTGCTCCTTCTCGCTCGGATCAAGGGCCGAGGTCGTGGAAGGAGTGTGCAGGATCGGTGCCGATCCCCGACCTAGCGAATCGCCGCGAAACAGGGCGAGATGGCCGTCATGGTCCCGGCCCTTGCCTCGCGCTTTCTACAAACCGTGACGCCTCGGATGGCCAGGGGGCGAACCGCGCCTGGTCAGCGGACGCTGCCCATCGCCATCGCCTGGGCGGCATCGAGAGTCGGCGCCACGGTCTGCGGTTGGAGCAAGGCTTGTTCGGCCAGGTATGCGTCGATCCGCCTTTCCATGCGGCGCGGGAATCGTGGCACCGGTCCGGCAAGGCTGTCCTTGTAGATGCGCAGCATGATCTCGCGGAAGATCGGCAGCGCAGCGCGTCCTCCGGTCTCCCTGTTACCCATGGTGCGGTTGTCGTCGAAGCCGATCCGGACGGCCACGGTGATCCCGGCCGAGCCATAGGTGGACCTGACGAAGAGGGCGTCCTTGAAGTCCGTCGTGGTCCCGGTCTTGCCCATCGCGGGGATGGGAAAGCTACCTCCATCAAGGGCGTTCGCGGTTCCGCTTCCAGGGCCTCATTCACGATGGCCTGAGCGCGCGCGTCCACCGTGGAGCTGACCGCGATTCGACCCTGCACCAGATCGTCGAGACTGAAGCGCCCCCTATCGAGAAGGCTGAGTTCCTTGAAGACGTTCTGGATGGCGGCGGGAGCCTCGGTTTCGGTCGGATTCCTGACCGCGGTGACCACCGGCTCGCCCTGACACATCCTCGCGACACTCGCCGTGATGTCGCCATTCCTCGCCATCTGCGCGAGGATTTCGTTGCGCCGGCGCAAGGGTTTGGCCGCCCCCGCCATGGGCGCGTACTCGCGCGGCGACTTCGAGATGCCGACCAGCAAGGCCGCCTTCCCGGCATCTTCCGTGACGTAGGTTCCAAGCGGCTTGTTGAAGTAGAACTCGGACGCGGCCGCGAAGCCGTAACGACCATTGCCCAGATAGATGAAGCTAGCGTATCGAGCGAAGATCTCGCGCTTGGCCCGCTCCTGAGACCCGTAGCGCTTTCGCATCTGCTCCTCGAGCCAGAACGCCAGCCGGACTTCCTCGAGCTTCCGGCAAAGCTGATTTCTGGCCGAGACACCGAGCACGGCGGACGGGAGGCGCTTGCTCCGCGTTCAGGCAAAGACACCCGCGAGTTGATGGGGCGCAAGCTCAGTGACACCGCGGACTCAACCCTGGCCATGAAGGATCGGATGGTCGACAAGCTGAACTCCGCCGCGGATACGGCCCGCGCCTTCAAGGATCGGGCGCTCCGGCGGGGCGAGGATATTCGTGAGGAGGCCGCGCACGGTCTCGAGGAGGCAGCCTCCGTCCTCGCCGGCAACGGTACGCACAAACTGGGAAGAGGCTGACCGCGGCCTGAAAGCGGGACCGACCTTTCATGACGGCCGGCATGGATCCCCGGGGATCCATGCTGAGTCGAAATCCGAGCCTGCTCAGGCCGCGCGGGGCGCTGGAAATCGGGCGTTGTGTTCGGGGGGCGAAAAGGCTTCGGCCTTGTTCTCGAGGAATCGGCGCTGAAGCCAGCGCGAAACATCACTCAGCTGGCGACGGCCGGTCGAATGGCCACATGCATAAGCGTGCCACTCCGTTTCGTAGTGTTTCGAGGCCAGGAGCCGCTCGCTCTCCCGGCCCATGGTGTAGGGAACCAAGGTGTCGAGGAAGCCGTGGCCGAAGAACACCGGCGGCGAGAGAGGTGTCGCCTCGCCGATCCGATCCAGGAACGGCATCGCGGTCGCGAGGGCGATGATTCCGTCGATCTCGCCCTGGAGACGTAAGCCGGCGTTGAGGGCCAGAGCCCCGCCCAGCGAGAACCCCATGAGGATGATTCCGCGCCCAAACGGATCGCGCGCTCGTTCCTCTCGAACCGCGCGGCAGATCATCGCGGTTGCCTCCTCGATACCCCCTCTGTCCAGGCGAGAGCGGTCATACGTGGAGACGTCATACCAGGCGAGGGCGGATGATCCGCTGAGGATCGTGAGATTCCTCCGGCCGGCCCTTGGGAAGATCCACCGGACGCGCGCCGAACCGGCGTGATGCCTCACCTGAGCCATGGCCAACTCGATTTCCGCATCGCATAGAGCGATACCGTGAAGTGCGATGACGGTGAGGCGGCTTTCGAGTTTCATGCGCTGTCCCATCCCTCGAAGGAGCAAGAATCGCGCCACCGCTCCGGTCCCGTCTGCGCCCGAGGTCACAGCGTCTCCCCCATCAGCCTTGTCCATTTCGCGCGCCAGCAGGGCGTCCCCGAGTTGCTGGTCAGCCACGGTTCATGGCTCCTCGCAAGGGCTCGGCGAGCCAAGTTTCCGCAGGCTGTAGCTGAAGCCGAAGGCGAGGAAACGACATTTCCGCGTAGCCTCGGGAACGAAGAACCTCACGAGGTCCAAAGATCCTGCTTTCCCTTTCCTTGAAGAGCCTGCGCCGGCGTCTCGGGCTTTCCCTTGTCTGCATCCTGGCCGTGGCCCTGGCCGTGGCATCGCTCGGCGCGTCGCTGGGGGTGGGGGACGCGCTCGAGAAGGAACTGGAGCGACTGGCCCGGACCCGGCGCGGGCGGGCGACCGATGTCCTGGTTTTCCCAAGACCCTTGAGCGCCGAGGTGGTGGCTCGGGTAGGCGAACTCGGGGATCGGGCGGCCGCGGTCTATGACGAGCGGGGACGCGCGCGCATTCCCGAGGGTCCGCACATCGAGTCGACGGTTCTCGGCATCGACGACGGCTTCACCGCGCTTCACCGTCTTCCCTTCAAAGCGCCCAGGGGCCGTGAGGCGTATCTCTCGCAGCCCCTCGCGACCGCCCTGGGTGTCTCGGCGGGCGAGACCGTCCTTCTCGACCTGCCCAGGGCGCGAGCCCTGTCCGCATCGCTTCTCTTCGGTGATCGCAGCGGTGCCCAGGCCACCGTGCGCCTCAAGGTCGCGAAGATCCTTGGCTCCAGCGAGGGAAGCGAATTCACCTTACGGCCTTCGCCGGATCTGCCGCGTACCGTCTTTGCCTCATTCGATGTCCTGGCGGAAGCGGTTTCGATTGC
Source organism: Vicinamibacteria bacterium (assembly GCA_031412915.1). GTDB lineage: Bacteria > Acidobacteriota > Vicinamibacteria > Fen-336 > JAGNNV01 > JAGNNV01. Next base: position 14,089 of record JANODX010000079.1, read on the forward strand.
CGGGTCCGAGAACGCGTTTCGCCTGTCCCCTCTCGCCAATCGCATCCTGTTTCAGTCGCCCGATCCGGCCGGGAAAGACGCCCTCGCCCGCAGGGTGTTGGAGAGCCTTGCCCTTGAAGACTTCGGCCTTCGCACCTCGACCACCTCGCTCGGCGTCGTGGTCCACTCCAGCGAGGCCACGATCTCCCAGGCACTCGAGTCCTCCATACGCGCGTCGCTCGCCGCGAAGCCTCAGGAGGCTCTCGCGTATCTGGCGACGGGGATCGATCTCGGAAAGACGTCGCTGCCCTATTCGGTGGTGATGGGCCTCTCGCCCGAAGAGTTGAAGGCCCGAAGCGGGAGCGACGCTCTGGCCTCATCGAATCCGAGGGGCATCTGGCTCTCGGAATGGGCGGCTCGGGATCTTTCCGCGAAGCCGGGCGCCACCGTGACCCTGCGTTTCGATCTCTGGCGGGAAGCCGGACGCATCGAACCCCAGGCCGCCGAACTCACGGTCGTGGGCATCGTGCCCGACGACAAGGCGGCCATCGATCGCGCCCTCGTGCCCACGTACCCGGGGATCTCCGACGCCGCGAGCCTTGGCGAGTGGGACCCCCCTTTCCCGATCGAGCTGGCTCGCATCCGACCCAAAGACGAGGTCTTCTGGAAGCGCTATGGCCCGTCGCCCAAGGCGTATCTCGACATCGCCACCGCGCGCGAACTCTTTGGAGACTCCGGAAGCCGCCTGACCACACTGTTCGTGGCCGGCGTCACCGAGACCGACGTAGAGCGCGACGTGCTGCGACGGCTGCGTGAAGGTGTCCCGCCGTTCACCATCCGAAATCTCGCTTCCACGAGCGGCGCTTCGAGCGCTCTTGACTTCGGCGCGTACTTCGGCGGCTTCTCCGCCCTGCTGATCATGTCCGCGCTGCTCGTGGCCGCCGCCTTCGTGCGCTTCCTGTTCGAGACCCGCGCGCGAGAGCTGGGCGTGCTTCGGATGTGCGGATGGACGGCCGGGGAGGTGCGACGTCTCTGCGTGACTGAGGCATCGTTGCTCTCCGCTCTGGGCGCCCTTCTTGGTCTCGTTCTGGTTCCTCTGGTCTCGCTCGGCCTGCAACAGATCCTCCGTCCCGTCTGGGCGCGCGGTGTTTCTGAATCTCCGGCGCTTGCGACCCTGGAGTCGCTGGTTGCGAGCACGGTGCTTGGCTTCGTCATGAGTGTCGCGGCGCTGGTTCTGGCGCTGCGTCTCACCTTGAAGCGCGAGCCGCTCGATCTTCTGCTGGGCCGTGAGGGCGAGGCCGCGGGTCGCCGTTCGGCCGGCCGAACCGCGGTCCTTCCTGCGGAGGCTGCGATCGTCTTCGGCCTGGCCGCTCTTCTCATCCGGACCGGCCGTCTGCCCGAGGGTCCGGGGTTCTTCCTCCTCGGCGGTTGCGCGCTCGCTTTCGGTCTCGGCCTGATGCGCGTGTGGGCGCTCGGCACAGGAGGGAATGCGCCCGCGAGTCCTTTGCGGGTGGGCCTTCGCGGTCTGCGTTTCCGGCCCGCCCGCGTGCTCTTCGTGGCGACCCTGCTTTCGAGCGCCACCTTCGTGGTGTTCGCGGTTTCGTCCTTCGCGAAGCGGGACACGTCGGATCGAAGCCCGAAGGGACCGCGTGGGGGTTTCGACCTCTTCGTCGAAACCAGCGGTCCGGTGTTCGATGACCTCGCGACTCCCGAAGGTCGTTTGCGGGCCGGGCTGGGCGATGCCGAGGGTCCGCTGGGGCGTACGGCCCTCTCGCGCTTCCGTCTGCGCGAAGGCGAGGACACAAGTTGCCTCAACCTCTACGCGCCGCGCAATCCGCGCCTCCTGGGGGTCGAGAAGTCCTTCCGGGACCTCGGTCGGTTTTCGTTCGCCTCGAGCCTCGGCCGAACCGAGGCCGAGAAGGCAAACCCCTGGATTCTCCTGATGGGGGAACCGGGGACCTTCAAGGACGTGCCCGCCATCGTCGACGCGAACTCGCTGCAATACGTCCTCCACAAGAAACTCGGCGAAACCATGGACATCGTGGATGGTCACGGCCGCCCGCTCCGTCTCAGGTTCGTGGCCGCCCTCAAGGAGACGGCGCTGCGCAGCGAAATCCTCATCGCCGAAGAGGCGTTTGTGACCTACTTCCCGCAGGCCGAGGGCTATCGGGTCTTCCTCGCCGAGGCTCCGAGCGGGGAAGGGGAGATCGCCCAGGCCCTTCGGGATGCCTGGCGCGACCGCGGCGCCCTGGTGTCGAACCTCGCCGATCGGCTGGCCCGATACTACGAGGTCGAGAACACGTACCTCGCGTCGTTCCAGTGGCTCGGCGCCCTCGCTGCGGCACTCTCCACCCTGACCCTGGTCGCGGTGGCGGCGCGCTCGGTCTTCGAGCGCCGCGCGGAGTGGTTCGTGCTTCGCACCACCGGCTTCGCCCCGGGAGATCTGAGGGTGATCGTGGCCTCGGAGATCGCGGCCCTAGCCGTCGCTTCGGTTTCGATCGGCGCGCTCTCCGCCGCAATCGCCCTCCTGCCCCTGCCCCGCGCCTCGCATCCGGCACTCGTGTTGACTCTCCTGTTTCCCGCGATCTGCCTTCTCGCCACCGCCGCGGCCACGCTGGGCGCGTTCAAGGTACTGGAAGATCCCGGCGCCTCGAGGCCTGCGATAGGCTAACGGCCTTCATGAAGGGACAAACCAAGATGACCTGGCTGATCTTCGCCTTTGCCGCAGCACTTTCCTGGGGTGCTTACGGCGCGTTCCTCCACCGAGGCCAGGTGGCGCTCGGGTCTCCGATGAAGGCGTTGCTCTGCGTGGGCATTGCCTATTTCCTGATCGGTGTCCTGGTGCCGGTGGTGGTTCTGGCCTCCCAGGGACAGCTCTCCGGCTTCAATCTCGTGGGCTCGTCCACCGCCACCGCCGCAGGGGCCCTGGGCGCCATCGGAGCCGTCTGCATCATCTACGCCTTCAGATCCGGGGGACTGCCGAACTACGTGATGCCCATCGTCTTCGGGGGCGCGCCGCTGATCAACGTGCTCGTGACCATGGCGCTGCATCCGCCAAAGGAAGCGCCGAACCCGCTGTTGTGGATCGGCTACGTCCTCGCCGCCGGCGGAGCTTCGATGGTTTTGTACTTCCGGCCCACGAACTAGTCCGGCAGATTTTCGGCTGTCGGCTCAGGCAGCCGGAAGCTCGCGATGAGGCCCACCGCGTAGATCGCGAACGCCACCGAGGCGGCGGCGAGCGCCAGGCGGGCGAAAGGCGTATCGCCGGGCATCAGGAGGGCGAGCCTCCCCGTAACCACCGCCGCGAAGGTGCCGATCAGGCGGCCCCCGACGTTCGCGGCGAAACTCTCGCCCGTCCCCCGCAGATGGGTGGGGTAGACGCGGGGAAGGTAGTTGCCCCAGAAGCTCAGCTGGGCCACGGTGAAGAAACCGGCCAGGAAGATGCCGATCTTCACCGTCGATACCGAACTGTCGATGGCGTAGAAGAAGACCAGGGGGACGATGATGAGCCCGGGGATCTGGAACGCGCGCAGCAGTCGCTGGCGGGAGATCACAACCAGCGCGAGGCCGGCAAGTGCTATGCGCCCGGTGAGGCCGCCCATCTCCTGGGCGAACTGCACCTCGCCCACGATGACCTGCTGCTGAGGACGCGGGAGTGAACTTACTTCCGCGAGCCCGGGGACGATCTGGGGCATCTGCTGAATCGCGCCGAAGGCGGCGCCCAGGGAACAGGCGAAGATGACCGTGCTGATGGTGGTGGTCTGGCGCAGGGCGGGCGCGAAGATCAGGGCGAGGCTCGGGCGCTTGAGCGTGCCCGCCTGCCGTTTCGCCATCCACACCGGAGACTCGGGCAGGAACGGCCGCAGGATGATGAGAGGCAGAGCGGGCACCAGGCCGGACATCAGGGTGTAGCGCCACGGCTCGTGAGCGCCCAGGATCGCGGGCAGCGCATCGTGGTTCTTCGCGACCCAGGTGAAGAAACCCGTCACCATCACGCCGCCGAGCGAGGAGAACGCCTGGGTGATTCCGAGGATCCGCTCGCGCCTCGCCGGATTCGGGAAGAGTTCCGCGAGCCAGGCAACCGCGGCCACGAACTCCACGCACACCCCCACGAAGGTCAGGCAGCGCAAGGCGAGCAGAACCGGCAGGGTGGTGGCGAAGGCGGAAGCACCCGCCGACATCGCATAGAGGAGGATGCTGCCCGCGAGGACGGTTCGCCGTCCGAAGCGATCGGTGAGGTAGCCGCCGAGGAGGCCGAAGATGCCGCCGCAGACCGCGGGCAGATAGAACATCAGGTCCCGCCACATGCCGAACTCCGGCGATCCGAACTTGTAGCCCCCGAGGGCCATGATGGCCGGAGGCAGAACCAGCGGCAGCATCAGCAGTTCGTAGGTGTCGAAGGCGAAGCCGATCGACGCCAGGATGACGATCACCCATTCGACGAACGTCAAGGGCTTATCTTTCTCGGCCATCGCTCCTCCATAATCGCCGCTCCATGATTTCTTCCAGGCTGCGAACGGTGTTGCCTCGGATCTTAGTGCGACGGTCGAGGTTCCTCGGAGCGGTCGCGCCGGTTCTGCTGACCTGCCTGATCGCCGGACGTGTCGTCGAGGCACACACCTTCGAACGCACGACCACCCGTCTGCGCGTGGACGCCCGGAGGAATTTCGAAGCGACGCTCAAGCTCGACCTCGATGCCCTCGCGCTCGGCGTCGACCCTTCAACCGATCCAGCCGTGGTGGCCCGGTTGCTCGATGAGATGACCGAAGAGGATCTCAAGAAGACGGAAGACGGCTTGCGGAACCTGCTCCTGCGGCGCCTCCGGGTCAAGGCCGATGGGAAGCCGGTTCCGTTCGAGGTTTCATTTCCGCAGTTCCACCCGCGTGAAACCACGACCACCGTCGAGGTGTTTGGCCTGGAGGCGCGCCTTCGCGGCCGGCTGCCCGACCCGGCGAGGGAGATCGAGTTCTTCGCCTCCCGGGCGTTCCCGGCCATCGAACTGTCCTTCGAGGACGAAGGCACCGGCCGTACCGAGTTCCATATCTGCCTTCCCGGGGAAGAGTGCCCCCCCATCAAGCTCACCGCGGGCGCCGCCGAGGCCAGGCTCTTCGATTTCGTCGTGATCGGCTTCAAGCACATCGTCCCCCTGGGCGTCGATCACATCCTCTTCGTCCTCGCCCTCTTCCTCGGCGGTCGTGACCTGAAGACCCTCCTCATCCAGACCGGGCTCTTCACCCTGGCTCACAGCGCCACCCTGGCCCTGTCGACCATCGGCGTCCTCTCGCTATCGTCGCGGATCGTCGAGCCCTTGGTCGCCCTGTCCATCGGTGTCGTCGGTTTCGAAAACTTCCTCCGCCCCGCCGGGGTTTCGCGCGGACGGGCCGCCGTGGTCTTCTTCTTCGGGCTTCTGCACGGTCTCGGCTTCGCCGGGGTCCTCGCTGATACGCCGCTGGTCGAAGGTGAGCGTATCGCCGCTCTCCTGCTCTTCAACCTGGGCGTCGAGTTCGGGCAGGTCGCGGTGCTTGCCGCGGCCTTCGTCCTGAGCCTGTCTTTCAGGGATTCCGCCACCTACCGTCGAGTCGTCCAAACCCCGTTGTCGCTGGTCCTGGGCATCGTCGGCGTGGTTTGGGCACTGGCCCGGCTCGCATCGTAGTATCGACCCCCACAACACAAGGCGAATATGACCATGGGACTCAAACGCACCATCCTTCCGCTCGTTCTGGCCTCCCTGGCCGCCACCGGCTCCGCCGCCGACTGGCCCCAGTGGCGGGGTCCGAACGGCAACGGCACCTCCAGTGAAACCGGGATCGTCAGCACGTGGTCGCCCACCACCCTCGAGAACGTGGTCTTCCGCATCCCTCACGTGGGGAGGTCGACGCCCGCGGTCTTCGACGGCCGGGTCTGCGCTTCCGGCCGCGCCGATTCAAGGTACGAGACCATCGGCTGTTACTCGGCCAGCGATGGCGTGAAGCTCTGGGAGCGCCGTTTCGTGGTTCACAACACCACCATCCCGTTTTCACGCGTCGGGTGGGCGAGTGTTTCCGGAGACCCCGAGACCGGGTACCTCTACGCCCAGAACGGGGATGGTCAGTTGGTTGCCTTCGATCGTGCGGGCAAGACGGTCTGGCAGGTCCGCCTCGGCGAAGAGATGGGGCGGAGTTCGGGCTACGGCGGAAGAACCCACTCGCCCCTCATCGATGACAGTTCGGTGATCGTCAGCATCGTGGGAGCGTCCTGGGGTGAGCAGGCGCCGCTTCGCCAGCGCTACGCCTCGCTCGACAAGCGCACGGGCAAGGTCGAATGGGTGTCCACACCCTCGGCGGCGGCGGTCGAAGACTTCAACAATCAGGCCAACGCCATCGTGGGCATCATCGGAGGAGAGCGTTTGCTGGTGGGCGGCGGCGCCGACGGCTGGATCTACGCCATTCGTGCGCGCACGGGCGAGCTTGCCTGGAGTTACCGTTTCTCACCCCGATCGCTCAACGCGCCGGTCACCATCCGCGACGGAATCGTCTACGCCAATCAGGGCGACGAGCCGCTCGAGGGCGGCTTCATGGGTCAGGTAATCGCGATCGACGGGTCTCTCAAGGGAGACATCACGACCACCGGGCGGAAGTGGAACTCGGACGGCATCACCGCCGCTTTCGCGGCGCCCCTCCTCGACGGCAATCGTATCTACGTCACCGACAACGCCGGGAATCTGCACGCCCTGGACGTGACCACCGGAAAGCACCTGTATGAAACGAACCTCGGGACCATCGGTCGCGGATCGCCCACCATGGCCGACGGGAAGATCTACGCCACCGAGGTGAACGGCAATGTCCACATCCTGAAGCCGCTCGCCGACAAGTTCGAAACCCTGAGCCACGTGGCCCTGAAGATGCCCGAAGGGCGTCATGTCGAGGTCTGGGGTTCCGTGGCCCCGGCCTACGGGCGGCTCTATCTCCTGACCGAGAACTACCTCTACTGTCTCGGCGACAAAAAGGCGGCCTACAAGGGCCCGACCCGAGGAGCGGTCTCGAGCGTGATGCCCTGGCCGAAGGAGCCGACCGGGCCCGAGGGCCCGCTCGCCTCCATCACTCTTTTCCCGGCCGAGACCTGGGCGGCGCCCGGCGAGAAGATCGCCTTCGAAGTGCGCGGTTTCGACGCACGGGGTCGAAGGATGAAAGCACCCGCGGCCGTCTTCTCCTTGAGCGGCCTCGCCGGCGCGGTCGATGCGAACGGAGTGTTTTCGGGCGAGGCGTCCCGCGTGCTCCAGGCGGGCAAGGTCGTGGCCAAGGCCGGAGCGGTCGAAGGGAGCGCCCGGGTTCGCATCTTCGGCGCGCTGCCGTGGAGCGAGGACTTCGAAGGCGGGAAGGTGCCGGGCCACTGGGTCGGGGCCGGCCGGCTCGCGATCAGCGACTTCCCGGAAGGCAGGATCCTCTCGAAAGGTCCGGTTCAAGTGGGCCTCAATCGGGCCACCGTCTTCATCGGTCCTGTGACCATGAAGGGGTACACCATTGAATCCGACGTTCGGGCCACGAAGAAGGGCCGCCGGATGGGGGATGTGGGCCTCATCAACAACGGCTACACCCTCGACATGCAGGGTGTGCACCAGAAGCTCCAGGTCCGGTCGTGGGCGTCCGAACTGAGCTTCTCGAAAGAAGTCCCGCTCACGGTCGAGAGCGATGTCTGGTATCGGATGAAACTCACGGTGGAACCAGGGACGGCAAAGACCATGGTCCGCGGCAAGGTCTGGAAGCGGGGCGAGGCCGAGCCGTCCGCCTGGACCATCGAGTTCGAGGACAACGTGGTCATAGAGGCGGGTGCCCCCGGGATCTATGGCGACTCGCCCGCCGACATCGCCTGGGACAATCTCAAACTCACTTCGAATCGCTGAGGTCAAACGACATGCGCCGCGTTCTCCTGCCCGTAGCCCTGATCGCCGTCTTCCTGGGATCTCAGGCCTCCCGACCTGTGGGTTCTCAATCGCCCGAGCGGGGTCTCTTCGGCGAGTTCCCGACCCGCAACTCCATCTCCGCCGAGAAGGGCCTCCCCTCGACCTGGGACGCCGACGCCGGGACCAACATCCTCTGGTCGCAGCCCGCGGGGTCGCAAAGCTACGCGGGGCCGACGGTCGCCGGAGGACGCGTTTTCATCGGTACAAACAACGAGGGCAATCGCAACCCGGCCATCAAGGGCGACCGCGGCGTGGTCATGGCCTTCGACGCTTTGAAGGGCGACTTCCTCTGGCAGATGGCGACGCCGAAGCTGTCGTCCGGCCGCGTGAATGACTGGCCGCAGCAGGGCGTGTGCTCGACGCCGTTCGTCGAGGGCGATCGGCTCTACTACACGTCGAACCAGGCGAAGATCGTGTCGCTCGACGTGGCCGGCCTCAAGAACGGAAACGAGGGCGTCACCGACGAGAAGGAAACGAGCCCCATCGACGGTGACGTCATCTGGTCCTTCGACCTCATGGGGGAGGCGGATGTCTTCCCGCATAATCTGGCCGCGAGTTCTCCTCTCGTGGTGGACGGGATCCTCTACGCCACCACCGGGAACGGCGTCGACGAGGGTCATGTCAACATTCCTTCGCCCCTCGCCCCGAGCTTCGTGGCCATAGATCAGAAGACGGGAAAGCTGGTCTGGGAGAGTGCTGAGCCCGGGAGCAAGATCATCCATGGCAACTGGTCGAACGCGGCCTACGGCGTGGTCAAGGGAAAACCGCAGGTGGTCTTCGGGGGCGGTGACGGCTGGGTCTACAGCTTCGAACCCAGCACGGGCAAGCTGATCTGGAAGTTCAACGCCAATCCGAAGGACGCCGTCTATCGTCTCGGCGGGAGCGGAACCAAGAACGACATCATCGCCACCCCGGTGGTCTACGACGACAAGGTCTTCATCGGCGTGGGGCAGGATCCCGAGCACGGCGAGGGGGTGGGGAATTTCTGGGTGATCGACGCCACCCTCGAGGGAGACATCACAGACAAAGCGGTGGTGTGGAGGCGCGGGGGCGATGAGTTCCATCGCACCATCTCCACCGTCGCCATCCATGAAGGCATCGTCTACGCGGCCGACCTGTCGGGCTTCCTCTATGCCCTGGACGTGAAGACCGGCGCCTTGTACTGGAGGCACGACATGCTGGCCGCGGTCTGGGCCTCGCCGCTGGTGGCGGACGGGAAGATCTATCTCGGCGACGAAGACGGCGACGTGGCCGTGCTCGCGGCGGGCAAGACCCTGAAACTGATCAGCGAGATGAACATGGGATCCGCGGTCTACGCGACCGTGCACCCCAAGGATGGCGTGCTCTACATCCTCGCCCGGAATCGTCTGTTCGCGATCAAGGACGGGGCCCGCTCCGCGCGTTAAGAACCGCGGCCTGGTCTACCCCCCCGAGTCCATGGCCCGACCGCCGTCACGACGTGAGTGGCTTTGGGGCTCCGGCCTCGCGGTCCTGGGTCGGCCGTGGCGGGCACACGCTCAGGCTCCCGGTCCGGAAGACGCCTCTTGGCCGATATTCCGCGGCGATGCCGCCCTTCGCGGGGTCGCCGCATCGCGGCTGCCCCCCTCGCCGAAGCTCGTCTGGAGTTTCGAGGCGGAAAGCGAGCCCACGTCACCAGTCGTGGCTTCGGGTCGCGTGTTCTTCGCCACCCGGGATGGCGATCTCCTGGCCCTCGATCTTTCGAGCGGCAAGCGGATCTGGGCGACCAAGGTTGAAGCGGGGTTCGAGGGAGCGCCTTCGTGTGCCGACGGCCTCGTCCTGATCCCCGACCTGGGCGGGGGCATCCACGCACTTGCCGCCGCCGACGGAAAGAAGGTCTGGTTTCACCAGACCGAGGGCGAAGCGGAGATCAAGGCGTCCGTGGCCGTGGCCTCGGGCGTTGCTCTCGTCGGGGCCTACGACGGGACGCTCCATGCCCTGAACCTGAGTGATGGCGCCCGCCGCTGGAGCCACGAGAGCCAAGCCCAGATCCACGCCACCTGCGCCATCTCGAACGGTGTGGCCTACGTCGCGGGCTGTGACGGCCATTTCCGAGGCCTGGACGTGGTCACGGGGAAGGAGAAGGTCGACGTTCCCTTCGGGGGTTACACCGCCGCCTCTCCGGCCATGGTCGACGGTATCGCGGTCTTTGGCACGTTCAGCAACGACGTCGTGGGAATCGATATTGCCCGGAAGGCGGTGATCTGGCGATATGTTCCGAAGAGGGAGTTTCCCTTTTATTCCTCCGCCCTGGTTGCTGGAGGCCTCGCCATCGTGGGTTCTCGCGACAAGTCGCTGCATGCGCTGGACCTCAAGACCGGGCGGCTGCAGTGGACGTTCGAGACCCAGGGGAAGGTCGACTCGTCCCCGGTTCTGGCCGGTTCCCGGGTTTTCTTTGGCTCGCACGACGGCCGGATCCGGGGTCTGGACGTCAAAACCAGGAGGAGTGTTTTCTCATACGAGACGGGTGCGCCCATCGCCACGTCTCCGGCGATCGCTACGAGCCGTCTTCTGGTCGCCGCGAGCGACGGTCGTATTCTCTGTTTCGGCTGAGGAGCCGCTTTTTTCCGAAGATCAGGAGTGCCCATGAAACCCTTTGCCCCAAGTGTCTTGACCCTGACGGTTCTGGCCCTCTCGGGGAGCGTGCAGGCCGACTGGCCCCAGTTCCGCGGAGCCAATCGCGACGCCCAGTCGGGGGAGCGTGGACTGTTGCAGCAGTGGCCGGAGGGAGGGCCGAAGCTCGCCTGGCAGGTGAAGGGCATGGGTGTGGGGTACTCCAGCGTCTCCGTTCAAAACGGACGGCTCTTCACCATGGGCGACATCGGCCGCGATCAGTTCGTGATCGCGCTGTCGCTCGACAAGAAGGCCATCGAATGGAAGACCCGGATCGGCCCGGCGTGGACCGAAGACCAGTATGCGGGTGCGAGGGGCACGCCCACCGCGGACGGCGAACTGATCTACGCCATCGGCACCGAGGGAGACCTCATGGCCCTCGAAGCCGCCACGGGAAAGGTCCGCTGGAAGAAGAGCCTGCCCGGGGACTTCTCCGGCCGCATGATGTCGGGGTGGAAATGGTCGGAGTCGCCTCTGGTGGACGGCGATCGTCTGGTGGTGACGCCGGGCGGCTCGGAATCCCTGCTCGTCTGTCTGGAAAAGGCGACCGGCAAGGAGATCTGGCGGACGAAGGCGGGGGAGATGGGCCCCAAGGGCCGCGATGGCGCCGGCTATTCCTCGATCGTGATCTCGAACGGCGCGGGGGTGAAGCAGTACGTTCAGCTCATGGGCCGCGGTGTGGTGGGGGTGCGGGCGTCCGATGGGAAGTTCCTGTGGACCTACAACAAAGTCGCGAACGATACCGCCAACATTTCGACCCCCATCGTCAGCGGCGACTTCGTCTTCTCCGCGACCGGCTACCAGACCGGCAGCGGCCTGCTGAAGCTCGCGAAGCAGGGGGACGCGGTCACCGCGACCGAGCAGTACTTCCTCGACGGGAAGACCTTTCAGAACCATCACGGCGGCATGGTGCTGGTGGGCGGACACATCTACGGCGGTCAGGGGCACCGCATGGGGCTGCCCATCTGCGTCGAACTCGCGACCGGCCGGAAGGTCTGGGGGGGCGATATTCGCAACGCGGGCAAGGGTTCGGCCGCGGTCGCCTACGCCGACTCGCACCTCATCTTCCGCTATGAGAACGGCCTGGTGATCCTGATCGAGGCGACGCCGGCGGGTTACAAGGAGAAAGGGCAGTTCGAGATTCCAGACGCCTCGCCCCTCAACTGGCCGTATCCCGCGATCGCGGATGGCAGACTCTTCCTGCGCGATCAGGACCGGCTGCTGGTCTACGACATCAAGGCCGCCACGGCGGGTGCCAGGCCCTCGGACGAAACACTCGACGCCCCGTGACGGTCAGACCCTGTAACCTCCCGGCAAGATAGAACAAGTCATCATGAACAACGCCGGTCGTTTCATCGCACTGGGTCTGCTCGTTTTAACCCCATCGCTGGCCCGCGCCCAGGCCACCGCGAGCTCCATCGAAGGTATGGTGCGCGACATATCCGGCGCGGTGCTGCCCGGCGTCGCCGTGGTGGCGAAGCATGGGGAAACGGGTCTGATCCGGCAGGTGGTCTCGGGGCCCAATGGTCGCTTCGTAATGCCGGTGCTGCCTCTGGGGCGGTTTGAAGTCCGGGCGAGCCTCGACGGTTTCAAGCCTGCGATGAATCCCGACGTCCTGGTCGTGCTCGGCGTGCCCGCGGTGGTGAATCTCGTGCTGGAGCCGGGGGCTCGGACGGAAGAGATCACCGTCGTGGCCGAGGGTTCTAAGGTGCAGACGGGCACGGGCGAGCTCTCTTTCCTGGTGGGCGAGCAGGAGATCAACGACCTCCCCCTGAATGGGCGGAACTACACGGACCTCGCGTTCCTGCAACCGGGTGTGGTGGCCTTCCCTCACCGCGATGGCGGGTCGGTGGTGGCCCACGGTGTGGGCGCTTCGATCAACGGCCTCGACCCCCGGTCGAACGTGTACCTGCTCGATGGCACTCTCCTGAATGACTTCACCAACGGCCCGGCCGGGAGTGCGGCGGGTACCACGCTGGGGACGGAGACCGTTCGCGAGTTCCGGGTCGAGACGAACAGCTATTCGGCCGAATACGGCCGCAACTTCGGCGGACAGATCCTGGTGGCGACGAAGTCGGGCGGCAATACCTGGACGGGCAGCGTCTTCGAGTATCACCGCAACGAAGCTCTCGACTCGCCCAACTACTTCGACCAGGGCGAGAAGCCCGACTTCATACGGAATCAGTTCGGGGCGACGCTCGGCGGCCCGATCCGGAAGGACAAGACGTTCTTCTTCCTGGGCTATGAGGGCTTGCGCGAGAACCTGGGCAAGATCGTATCGACGGTGGTCCCGGACGCCAACGCCCGACTGGGCCTTCTGCCCAACCCCGCGAATCCAGGCCAGCTGCGGAATGTCGGGGTCGCCCCCGCGGTGCGCCCGTATCTCGACGCGTACCCGCTGCCCAACGGCGCGTCGCTTGGAGGGGGTCTCGCGGAATTGCGGTTTCCCTTCGATCAGACGGTCGACCAGAACTTCATCCAGGCCCGCGTGGATCACCACCTGAGTGCCCGGGACCAGATGTTCATCCGCTACACGCGCGACGTGGCGGACCAGTATCTGCCCACCGACTTTCCCCAATTCCCGCGCACGTTCCTCTCCACCAATCAGTTCCTGACCGCGGAGTTGAGGCACGCGGCCTCGGGGACGAGCCTCCACACCCTGCGCCTGTCGCTATCTGCCACGCAGATCGGCCAGACCGTCGAGGCGAACCTCAACTCGCCGCTCCCGCCCTTCGTGCCGGGCCGGCCCCTGATGGGCGGCATCGACATCGGCGGCATCCCGGGAAGGTTCGGTCCCCAGACCTCGGCCGATCTCGTCATCAAGCAGGGCGTCTTCGGCGGCGAGTATTCCTTCGTCCAGGCTCGCGGCTCGCACCTGATCAAGGGCGGCGCCCTGGTCGAGCACTACAAGGACGATCTCTACAATCCGACCTTCAGCCTCGGCATCTACACCTTCGGAAACCTGGAGGGATTTCTGCGCAACACGCCCACCCGGTTCGTCGGACTCACCCCCGAGGCGTCCCTTTTCCGGCTCTGGAATTTCACCCTGATCGGAGCGTATCTGCAGGATCAGTACCGCGTCTCCGATCGGTTGTCGGTGCAGGCAGGTCTCCGCTGGGAGATGACGACGCTTCCCAAGGACGTGGAAGGACGCGACTCCACCCTCGTCACACTGAGCGACCAGACCCCCACCCTCGGCGTGCCCTACGGAAGCTCTCCCAAGCTCAATTTCTCGCCGCGGGTGAGCTTCGCCTGGGACGTGAAAGGCGACGGCAAGCTTTCGGTTCGAGGGGGCTACGGCCTCTATTTCAACGTCAACAATCAGCAGAATCTCATCGTCACCATCACCAATCCTCCGGTGACCCCGCGAGCCATCATCGCCAACCCCACCTTTCCCGAGCCTCCCTTCGCCCGGGGCGTCGCGAACACCATCCGGCCGGTGCAGTGGGATCTCGCGAACCCGCGCGCCCATATCTTCAATGTGAATGTGCAGAAAGAGTTCCGGGGGAACACGGTTCTGACCGTGGGTTATGCGGGCTCGCTTGGATCGCACCTGCTCCGAAGCGGCGACGTGAACGTCCCGACCCCGGAGTTGCGCCCCGATGGCACGGTCTTCTATTCGGCCACCGGTGTGAGGCCGAACGCGGCTTTCGGCGTGATCGAACAGAAAACCAGCGACGGCGAATCCTGGTACAACGCGGGAATCTTCGACCTTCGTCACACCACGAAGAGCCTCCGCCTGCAGGCCTCGTACACCCTGGCCTCCGCCATCGACACCACCCAGGCCTCGACCTTCTTCTCCGACGCGACCAACGGCACGACCTCCGCGTTTCCGGAGCCCCACGGTCTCGACTACAACAAGGGCCCGGCCGATTACAACGCCACCCACAACCTGGTTCTCACCGGAACCTGGAACTTCCTGACCAACTGGCAGATCTCGATGATCGGCCGGTATCGCAGCGGCAATCCCCTGACCGCGTTCGTCGCGAACAACCGCTCACGGTCGCGCTGGTCCCCGTCGCTCGGGCCCGGCCTCGGGCTCGATCGGCCCTCGCTCGCTTCCGGCCGCACCCCGGAGAGTGCGGTCACGGGCAATCCGGATCAGTGGTTCGATCCCACCGCCTTCGTCCTTCAGCCCGCGGGCACCTTCGGAAACAGCGAACGAGGACAGTTCACGGGCCCGGATCTCCGAACCGTCGACCTTTCCCTCGTGCGCTTCTTTCCGCTGAAGGCCCTTTCCGAGCGCGGGCGCCTCGAGTTCCGGGTCGAGGCCTTCAATATCTTCAACCGCGCCAACTTCGGCGCCCCCTCGCTCCTCGCCTTCACGGGTGCTGCCGACAACGAGGCCCCGCTCAGCACGTTCGGGCGCATCCGCACCACGGTCACGTCGTCCCGCCAGATCCAGCTCGGACTCCGGGTGAACTTCTAGAGACCGCGCCTCGGGGCGCCGGCCGTCCCCGCCTCACTCGCTCAGCAGGAGATCCGCCGCCTTCTCGCCGATCATCACGCAGGCCGCGTGAGTGGTAGCACTCACCACCTCGGGCATGATGGATGCATCGGCGACGCGCAGGCCATCCACGCCCTTCACCCGCAAACTCGAGTCCACCACCGTATCCGGGTTCTCCCGTGGTCCCATCCGGCAGGTCCCCGCGGAGTGAAAGATGCTGTCCGAGGCCCGGCGCACGAAGGCGAGCAGGTCGGCCTGTGTGCTCGCGCCCGCTCCGGGCTCGATCTCTTCTCCGCGGAGGGCATCGTAGGCAGCCGCGGCCCCCAGCTTCCGGGCCAGCTCGACGCCGCGCACGAGGGCGGCCGCGTCCCCGGGGTCCTGAAGATAGTTGAACTGGACGAGGGGCGCCGCCAGAGGATCGGCGGAACGGAGGCGGATGGCGCCTCTCGACCTTGGAGTCACATGGGAGACGGTGATGGTCACGAACGGATCGGGCTGATCGAGGCCCCGGCCCACGTAGAACTGGAGGTCCGGCGGAGCCTCCACGCCGCCCGCCGCACCCAGCCGGGTGAACAATCCCGCGGTCACCGTGGAACCGGGCAGCACCGTCTTGCCCCGCCAGCGGATCGAGAGCTTCAGATGATCCTGCAGATTGAAGCCCACGCCCCGGAGATCGGACACCACCTCGAGGCCATGCGCGCGAAGGTGATCTGCGGGTCCGATGCCCGAGAGCATCAGCAGCTTCGGCGACTCGACCACACCTCCGCAGAGCACGACTTCCCTCGCCGCCCTCGCCTCGCCTCGCGCGCCGTCCTGTCGATACTCGACGCCCCTCACGCGTCGCCTGGAGAAAAGGAGTCGCGTCGCCAACGCACCCGAACGGATCTCGAGATTGGGACGGTCGAAGATGGGCACGAGGAAGGCGGCCGCGGCGCTATGCCTTCGGCCGTTCAGGATGTTCTTCTGATAGAAGCCGGCGGTGTCCACGGGCGAGGGCCCGTTGAAGTCGAAGCGGGCGTCGGCCTTGAAACCGTTCTGCGCGGCCGCGGCCAGGAACGCGCGGTGGCCCTCATGCGCACCCACGCAGTGAGAAACGGCAAGAAGGCCGTCTCCGCCCCGGTAGGCGGAGCCTCCCTCATCGTTGCGTTCGGAACGCTTGAAGAGAGGGAGGACTTCGTCGTAGCCCCAGCCCCGGTTGCCCAGGTCGCGCCAGCGATCGAAGCTCGCCCGGTGACCCCGGATATGCGCCATGGCGTTGATGGCGCTGGATCCGCCGTGAACCCTGCCGCGCGGGAACGGAAGCGCCCGGCCCTGAAGGCCGGGCTCGGGCTCGGTGAGATAGGCCCAATCGTAGGCGGAGCCGATCAGCGACACCCAACGCCCCGGTGTGGTGACACTCGGGTCGCGCTCTCCCGAGACGCCGGCTTCCAGCAGCAGGACGCGGACATCGGGATTGGAGGACAGCCGATGGGCGAGCACGCAGCCCGCGGACCCGGCACCCACCACGATGTAGTCGAACGGCCGGTTCGGCGTCTTATCGGCTGCGACCTGGGTGAGGGGCGGCACGGCGGCGAGTTTGAGGAAGTCCCGGCGTTTCATGAGCGTTCATCTTGCCAGACGCCACACACCCGCACCAGAGCCGGGGAAGGTCAACTGGGTCGTGGCCGGAGGCCGAGCGGAGATGAAGGGGCGCCGCGTCGGTCGAACCGTGGGTGAGCACTTGGTCGGCGCAGAACTGGTCGAGCAGGTGGGGACGTGACCCTCAAGCGTTGCCGACGCCGGCGAGACGATTCACCGCCCTTAAGAGGCTCTTCGGATCGATGGCCGGATATCGGAACAGTTCGGATTGAACGTCGGCGAAGAGGGCGCGAAGCCGAACCGGATCGACGATCCCCTCTCCCACCAGCGCCTGAATGTCCTGCATGTCCCGAACATGGCCGCGCTCGAGCTTGGACAGCGCCTGGGTGTAAGGATCGAAGTGAAGCACCGCGAGTTTCCCGATCTGCATCACGAACTCGCATCGGTCACGCCAGCCCGGAAGGGGAGGAACGAAGTGGACCGGCGACACGATCTCCACGTTCACATTCAACGCCTCTTTGAGGCTCGCCATCGACCGGAGCAGCTCGTCGCTCTCGGGTTCGAACGTGAGATCGATATCGAGGGTTGCGTCGCGGAGGCCGCGAAGAAGCTGGGACGCTCCGCCCGTGAGGTAGAGGCGCGTGGGCTCCCTGGCCGCACGCGACAACTCGTCCAGAAAGGCCCGCAGTCTGAAGGTATCTACGGACGCACGCACGCCAGGGCTCTTTCGTAACTGACCAGGAGCCGGACCAGAGCGTTGTATTGGCCATGTGCGTTATCGCCGTGCTCCCGGCCGAGGAGGGCATACAACCGATGTTCGGGGTTGTCGAACGCGGGGCCGAGCGAAACCCCGAGGGCGCGGAGCCTGGGTGAGCCGATCGAGACCAGCAGCGACTCGACGGTCTCCTCGTTTCGCGCAAGGTCGGCGAGGCCCTTGCCGATCAACTCGCCGCCGGGAAGGCCCTGCATGGCGGAACGATTGTACAGGAGGCCCGAATTCCGGGGGTCGGCGAGAAGAGTGCGATCAGGGGCAGGTCGCAGACGCATACAGGAAATACGCCGCCTCGTCCGGCCGCCGGCTGCTCGACTCCCGCTCGGTCGTCACGCTGATCTGCTCAAAGCCCTCCGCCTCGAGCAGGGCCGCGAGTTCCTCCACCGTGAAGTGATGGGTCACGTAGAGGATCCTGCCGCCTTCGCTCCGGGAGTAGTAGGTGTGCCGCTCGCCCGTCAGGGGGAAGTCGTCGGCATACAACCGCGCGTAGCCGGGGTTGATCGCGTCCGACACTCCCGAGGCCGAAAGGTAGAGCCAGCCGCCGGGCCGGAGGTTTTCCCGGAGATGACGCACGAGGTTCTTCCGATGCCGCACGTCGCCGACGATCGACAGGACGAGCTGGCAGACCACGAGATCGAATGGGCTGCCTGCGATTTGGGGCGGATCATCCGCGGCGAAGTCTCCCTCCTGGAACCGCAGCGAATGGCCCGGCGGATCGGCGGCCGCGAAGAGTTCCGACGCCGTCTGCACGGCGGCCGGGCTGATGTCGACGCCCACTACGGAAAACCCCCGCTCGTACAGCCGTTTGCCGAGCCGCCCGTCGCCACAGCCCACATCGAGAAGCGTGAGCGGAGCCAGGCCCGCGGCCGTCGTTCCCCGCTCCGCCAGGAAACTGTCGAGATGCGGCGTCCTTTGCTTGCTGGGAATCGCCCCGACATCGAAGCGCCGCCAGTCTTCCCGGGGATCGCGAGTCGCCATCTGTCTCCGTGAGTTTGCTCGGTCGCCGCAAGCCCCGTTTGACCCTCACGGAACACAGCGTCTCTGCGGCAGTGTCAGGGCGTCAGGATGCCCCGGTCGACGAAGGCCTGCCTGACCACCCGGGCAACGCGTGGGTTATACAACCGCTGCGCAGCAGAAACCGTGGCCTGGGCCGCCGCCGGCATCGCCGTGTCGGGGGCGAAGTCGAACTGCGCCTCGAGAATGATCGTGTCCGCGCTCTGGGCGCCCAGTGCGCTGCGGATGTCCCACAGGGCTCGGGACCAGATCTGACCGTCGTGGTGTACGCGGCCGTTCAGGTCACCCGGATAGCGCAGGTTGGTGTCGACGCGGCGCAGGCAATGCGGCGTCCCGGACGTGTAGGTGACCGAGTCCCAGTCGGCGACGCAGGCCGGGTCGGCGGTCGGCGCGACCACGTTGCTGACGGTGACGGCGAAGTAGTCGCCGAAGCCTTCCCCGATCGACCCCGCCTCGACCGAAGTTCCGAAGCCGAAGGGGGTCGCCTGTGAATCCTGGAGGGCGTGGCCGTACTCATGCAGAATGACCTCGGCGTCTTCGGCGTCGTCCACCCCGCCCTTGCCGAAGCGCAGCAGGTCGTGCTTGTCCCAGGAGTAGGAGTTGTCGATGCCGAGCTGGTTGATGCGGATGTCCTGCGATTCCATGTTGATCGGTCGAAGCGAGCGTCCGAAACCCAGGCTCTGGAGGTAGACCTGCGCCTGGGTCACCCAGTAGTAGCCCATGACCTGTTCGAAGCGGTCGTCGTGGCGGTCGTAGATGAAGGTGTTGTCGGCGGAGAAGGCGGGGGGGCCGGTCTCGCTCAGCACGTTGGCCCAATCGCCGCGCAAGTACCCGCTTCCATCGAGGTTGGTGAGCGTGACCACGCGATAGGCGGGCTGCAGGGCGGCGTAGTCGGCGTCTTTCTTATCGGTCAGCGATTGATCTCCGAGCAAGGCCACGGGGTTGGGGAAGAAGATCCGGCCGGTTCCCGTCGAGATAACCAGCCCGCCGTTGGAGGCGAGCGCGCTGCCGGTGAGAATCGCAGCCGTGAGGAGAAATGCGAAAGCACTTCGACGAAGCAACCGAGCGATCATGGCAGGCTCCTTTGGAGGAAGACGTCTGGGGGGATGGGGCGACTGTATGGGCTTGCCGCGCCCATGTCAATTCGCTGAATGAGTTCAGTAGATCGGAGACAGTCCGGTTCGATTCTGAGGATCACGCACGTCCCAACCCCCCGGATTCATGAGCAAGACTGGAGGGAGCATTGTGACTCCTCCCGGTTGGAGGCGTGCCTCGGGCGGCGGCGCTACTGGACGGTCTGGCTGGTTCCCGACCCCCCGGTGATCGTCGAATAGTGCGAGGAGCGGATTTTCCACTTGCCGCCTTCCTTGACGAACACCTGGCTGACGCGGGTCATGTAGTGCCCGACCGCTGACGCGCCTTTGGGCTTGAGCGAGCCTTCCGAGTAGTAGTGCGCGACCGCCGCCTGGCCCTCCACGAGAGGAAGCACCCGAATGTGCTTTACCGTGACGGAGTACGCCTCGAACTCATCGGGCCGACCCGTGGGCAGGACTTCCTGCACCAGGCCTCCGCTCGACCAGAATTCCAGCGTCCCCTTTGCTGAATAGTCGTCCATCCGGCCCTTCAGGTTCTTGCTGGTGTAGTCGTTCGACTCGAGGATGGTCTGCGTGACCTCCTTCTCGGTGTCGGACTGGGCGTAGGCGAGCCCCGAGCCCAGCGTGAGCGCCGCGATCGCGACTGCCATGATGTGCTTCATTACGTTCTTCATTCCTTGATGCGCCTCCTGTTCGAGAGGCTGATCCTCTCGTGTCGGCACCCTACCACCGGACAAGCGAGTCCGGGCCGGCGAAAGGCCGCTCTTGGTCCGGACCCGGGGCTGCGCGGACGGCGGTATGGAGTCCAGGTGCGGCGCCGTTCCGAGCCGGACGTCAGGACGCCGCGCCCAAGGCGCACTGCTCCACGACGTGGTGGCGAGCGCCCGAAGGGAGCAGCTCACTGCGATACAGCGTAATGGCCTGTGCCTGGAAGACGCCGAAGGTGTCTGCCCGCAGCGCGGCCGCGCACCGGGCAAGACCTGGGTCGCCCCGGGAACCGCGTGCGCGGGCGAGCGTCAGGTGCGGGTGGAAGGCCCGGTCCTCGGGTTCGAAGCCGAGCGGTTGAACTGAGCAGCAGCTTTTCGTTGTCTGCTCGCCGCTTAACCCTGTGATCAGGGCAGCGCGTTCAGGAGCCTGTCGATGTCGTCTTGCGTGTTGTAGATCGAAGGGGATACACGCATGAATCGTTCCGAGAGGCGGACGTCGACTTTGGCGCGCGGGAGCCTCACACTTGTCGAAGCCTCGTCCTTCACGGCGAAGGAGACGATGGAGGAGGCGGACTCCGGAGGTGTCAGCGACTCAGAGCCGAGTCGCGGAAGGACCGCGGGGAGAAAAGTGATAGTCGAAGGTCCTGAGCAGGCGAAAGACCGCACTGGGTCCGCCGAACCCGGCGCTCGATCTGCCTTATGGACCGCCCACCCGCCATGTGACGCTCGGCGTTACGGACTTGGCTTGACTCCGTACCGTACCCAGAGCACCAGATCCGCGAAAGCCGTTGATAGCTCCGCCGGAGTGAACTCCGCGTGGCCGTATGCCGGCACCTGACGCTGCACAAGGAGGTCCCCCGCTCCATTGGCTAGAATCGCGGTGAGGTAGGAGGCCTGGTTGAACCCCGGAACAACGGGATCGCGTGCGCCCGAGAGCATCAGCATCGGAATGCGCAGGTCTCCGGACGGCTGGTAGTTGTGCTTGAGGGCCTGTAGTGCGCTCGGCGCCGCCGCGAAACGCCCGACATTCGCGTTGATCGCCTGGAGCAAAAGCGGCGGCAACGCACCTGAGTAGAGGGTGCTCCGATTGTCGAAATACGGCTTGCCCTTGGTGAGCGTCTGAAGTTCAGCGAGGCTGCCGGCATGGCCCGCGAGTGCCGTGACAATCGACTGGATCAGCTCGGGAGCGTTCGCGAACGGAAAGGGAGTCTGGTCGATCAGGGCCATGTAAAACGCGGGGACGGGATTGGCCGTTATCGCGGCGATGGCCGGCCCGACGATTCCGGTGTTGATGTCGGTGCCGGGAGGAAGATACGCGGCAGAGCCTGGAAGGACGCCGGGATAGAAGAAATCGAAGAGCGCTCGCGTGTTCGCCTGATAGTCGAAAAAGCCCTGCAGGCCCGCCGCTACGGCACTCGCGGCCAACGCACCGGCGTAGGTGCCTGGATAGGTTTCCGCCAGCTTGATGGCAATCAAACCGCCCATAGAGGCTCCGGTAACGTAAACGTTCGTCGGCCGCCCGAATTTCGAGGTAAAGATTCCGAGCAGTTGATGGGTCCGCTGCGCGCCATCCTTCACCACCCACCCGTTCTCTGAGAAACTCGAAACCGCGACCGCGAAGCCTTGCGGAGCGAGCAAACCGATGACCAGGTTGTCATCGGGAGTTATGGCGATCGGCTGGTCCAATGAGGCGTATCCGTGCGCGTAGACCACCAGTTCGCCGTTCCAGTTCGCCGGACGCACGAGCCGATAGAGCGCTCCCGGACCGAAGCTGCCGTCGATGACCTGGTCAGTGTTCGCCGATGCGCTTGCGGAGAGGCCTGGCGCGATCGAGAGTCCTAGCGTGAATGCGACGCTCGTCAGAACGGTAAGAATTCTGTGACTTGTTTCCATGATCGTGTCCTTCAGAAACGACAGTTGGACTTCTGGAGCGACGGCCCGGGTCACCCGGGTATATCTGATAGCCGAAGCTGGTTGCGATGAATCTGGGAACGGACAGGCCCTTGGCGGGCCGGTGATTGGACGGCTCCAGCGAGCGGCCGGATCACTCAGGGCTATCGGTCGTCGCTGGCAAGAACGTCTATAGCACTTGGAAAGGTGCGAGAATACTTTCACCAAGAAGGGGCGGTGTCAAGTCGGTCTTGGGAACCTGACGGATGACCCGGATTCGGGCCTCTCCCTCTCGAAAGCAGCCATCTTCGGAGAGAGGCCGGACGGCGTGATCAGGACAGTGCGGTCAGGAGCCTGTCGATGTCGGCCTGCGTGTTGTAGATCGAAGGGGATACACGCATGAATCGTGCCGAGAGACGGACGTCGACTTTGGCGGCCGCGAGCCTAGCACTCGTGGAAGCCTCGTCCTTCACGGCGAAGGAGACGATGGAAGAAGCGGACTCCAACGGCGTGAGTGATTCGTAGCCGAGTCGCGGAAGCTCCTTCTGCAGTCGCTGCGTCAGGGTCTGATTGTGAGCCTGGATCTGGGCCACACCCAGCTGTCGAATGAAAGCCAGAGACTGGTTCACGGCGACGATCGTGGATGAGTCCCAGGTGCCCACCTCGAAGTGTCCGGCCACCGTGTTCTCGCTCTCCCAGGTCACGGGCTCGGGGCCGGCCGGACCGTAAGGGGGGAAGTGATAGTCGAAGCTCTTGAGCTGGCGAAAGCCGTACTGGGTCCGGCGAATCACGCGGTCGAGCAGATCCTCGCGGACGTAGAGGAACCCAAGGCCAAGGTCCCCCATCAGCCACTTGTAGCTGGAGCAGGCGCAGAAATCGATCCCGCTCGCGCGCACGTCTATGGGCGTCGAACCGGCGCCTTGAATGACGTCCGCGTATACGAAGGCGCCACGCGAATGGGCGAGGTCGCAGACCGCCTTGAGGTCGTGCACGAAACCGTTCAGGTACGACACGTACGAGAGAGCCACCAGCTTCGTGTTGCGATCGATCCGGGCGTCCAGGTCCTGAAGCTCGATGCGTCCCTGACGCGGCAGGACAATCCGCACGTCGAGCCCCTGCGCCGCCAGCGACCGATACATGTAGAGCGAGCCTTCGAAGTGGAGCCCGTCGGTCACCACGTTCCCTTTCTCCCTTGGGATCCCTAGGCCGGCGACCACCAGGTGCTCTCCCACCGTAGTGCTCGGTACGAAAGCAATTTCGCTCGGTTTCGCGTTGATGAGGGCGGCAAAGCCCTCCTTGGCTTCGCGCTTCGGCACGGGCGGGTCGGGCGAGGTCGCCGGTCCGGCGCCATACGTCCGGGCCCGAAGGTACTCCTGAGCCGCGCCCAGGCTCGCGAGGCTCATGGGGTGGATGGAGGCGTTGTTGAGGTACGCGCGGTCCTTAGCGATAGGAAAGTCGTCGCGGATGTCGGACGGCGAGGCCGGGGCGGGTGCTACCCGCGACGCGAGGGCCACACCGCCGGCTCCGGTGAGCCAGTCACGGCGAGAGATGGGCATGGGCGATCATAGGTGATTGCTTTTCGGCGTTCCGGTGAAGGCGCATCGCGGCGACCCATCGAGCGGCTCGGCCGGGGGTGATGAGCGACCCGCGACGAAGCGGTGGCCGCCTCGCGCACGACCCGAGGAGGAAAGAGATAACCTCCTCTGGTACGCCGTTAACAGTCCGTGGAGGTTCCCCGATGCCCCTGTCCCGACGTCAGTTCACCAGTGCCGCGAGCCTGGCCGCGGGCGGTTTCCTCGCACCCGCAGCCCGCAAGGCCCATGCGCAGGAGGGCAACGAGGCCCCGCGTCCCGTGCCCGACGTGGTCCGCGCCCTCAAGCCGCTGCCCAAAGCCCCTCCGGCGATCACCGACGATGAGCGACGCGCCCGCATCGAAAAGGCGCGGCGCTTCATGGCGGAGAACGGCCTCGGCGCCATCGTGCTCGAGCCGGGGACCAGCATGGAGTATTTCGTGGACGTGCGGTGGGGCCTCAGCGAGCGGCCCTTCCTCCTCGTCATTCCCGCCAAGGGCGAGCTCGCCTACGTGGCCCCCGGATTCGAGGAGGACCGCGCGCGAGAGATCACGAAGTTCACGAACGACATACGCGTCTGGCAGGAAGACGAGGACGCGAGCGAGGCCGTCGCCTCCATTCTCAAGGATCGCGGTGTGTCCACGGGCAGGGTGGGACTCGAGGAGCGCGTCCGGTACTTCATCGCCCACGGGCTGGGCAAGGCGGCGCCGCAGGTCGAGTGGACGCTCGCCACCCCCGTGACCGCAGGGTGCCGCATGATCAAGTCGAAGACGGAGATCGCCCTGATGCAGCACGCCAACGACATCACCATCCCCGGCTTCAAGGCCGGGCTCAAGACCCTGCGGGAAGGCATGACCCAGGGCGAGTTGGGCGACAACATCACCACCGCCTTCGACGCCCTTGGCACTCCGGGCGAAGTCTCGGTGAGTTTCGGCGAATACACCGCCTTCCCGCACGGCAGCATCACGCCCCAGAAGCTCAAGCTGGGCGACGTCGTCCAGATCGACGGCGGTGTGAACTACCTCGGGTATCAGTCCGACATCACGCGAACCGTGGTCTTCGGGAAGCCAAGCAAGCGCCAGACCGAGGTTTGGAACCTGGAGAGGAAAGCTCAGGCCGCGGCGTTTGCCGCGGCACAGGTGGGCGCCACCTGCGAGTCGGTCGATGCGGCCGCGCGCAAGGTCATCACTGACGCGGGCTTCGGTCCGGGCTACAAGGTTCCGGGGCTCCCTCACCGTACCGGCCACGGCATCGGCATGGACGGACACGAATGGACGAACTTCGTGAAAGGGAACAAGACGAAGTTGGTCCCCGGCATGTGCTTCTCGGACGAGCCGATGATCACGATCTACGGCGAATTCGGCATGCGGCTCGAGGACTGCCTCCACATAACGGAGAACGGCCCGAAGTTCTTCACCGAGCCGAGTCCGGCGATCGACCAGCCGTTCGCTTGATCGCCCGGTTTCCTGGGCACGCCCTTGAGCGCGGCTTTGAGTCGAGCGGGGGTCTCCGCGAGAGTCTTGAGTTGACCGATTCGATCGAGGTCGGTCACCTGGTTGCTCCGTGGTAGATGAAGGTGTTCAGTAGCGCCAGCTCGTGACGTCGGCGCCTGGGGGCGCGGTCTTCAGAATCCGCTCCACGATCTTCGGCGCGAACATCTGGTGATAGCGCAGCCGCGAGTAGGCATTGGGACGCGTCTGATCGCCGTTCCAGCAATGCTCGGCGCGGTCCCCGTAGTCGACCTCCCCGCCAAAAGGCGGGTTCCTGGTGGACTTCAGGAACTCTTCGGTCAGGTACACCGCGTTGTTGAGGTAGTAGTTGTCCATATCACCCACGTAGATGTTGACTTTCCCCTCGAGCTTCTTGCCGAGACCCTTGTCCCAGTCTCGCTTCATGATGTGAGTGAGGTCATAGTTCTCCCGCCAATAGGCGGCGACACTCTTGTCGATCTTTCCGGTGGCTCGGTCCCAGATCGGCTGGGGATAACCATCGGCGCCCACCGGGGAATACGTCGCGGTCCAGATGTCCCATTGCCCGCCCGACCGCCCCTTCGGCCCGAGCACTCTCTCCAGTCGATTCATCTGCTCCACCGTGGCCGAAACATGGCCGAGGTAGTTGCGATGGCCAGGGCGCGGCACCACCTTCCACGGACCCTGCGAGACGTAGGCGTTGTCGTCCTCGTAGATGTTGATCGAGGTGAACGCGCGGAAATCGATGGGATCGGGGCAGGCCGCGAAACAGCCATTGTAAAAGTCGGGGTAGAAGATCTGCACCGCGAGCGACTCCCATCCGCCGGTCGAACCGCCGTACATGAAGCGCGACCATGGAGTCCCGAGGCCCCGGAATGTCTTCTCGACAAAGGGAATCAGCTCCTCGTTGATGGCGTCGCCGTAAGGGCCCTGGTTAGGGGTATTCACGGCATAGGAGTCGTCGTAGTAGGGCGTCGGGTGCTGGATCTCGATGATGAGCATCCGCGGATAGGCCGGGCCCGTCCAGTCCTTGTAGAACTGATGCGCGAGTTCCTCCTGGATGCGGTTGTACCCGGCCAGGTGAAAGCGTTCGGAGTAGTCGGGCTTGAGGTCCTTATCGGGCGGGGTCTCGCGAAAGCCACCGAAGGTGTACGGGAAGTGGCCGTGATTGATGACCAGCGGATAACGGGCGGCGGGATGGGAATCGAAGCCTTCAGGCAGAAGGACGTTCGCGCCCAGGTACATGTCGCGACCCCAGAACTTCGAAAGCTTCTCGCTCTTGATGCGGACGTGCTTGATGTACTTCGTGTCGGCGGGCCGGGGAATCTCGGGGATCACCTTGTCGAGGGCCACCGAGACGATGCCGCCCTTCGAAGGATCGATGGCGATCTTGCGCGGCGTCGAGTAGAAGTTGCCCGGCGCGCTCTCCCAGTGCTGGCCCTCGCCGCGGTCCATAGGGAGCTTGACCACGTGCCCGTCCGCGCGTTTGAACGTCTCGTACTTGTGCAGCATCGCCTGAACGGTGTAGCTGCCGGGGGTAATCAGCTTCATCGACTCCACGGGATAGCCGAGGACGCTCCCGTCGAAAGTCGCTCGCTCGCCGGGCTTCCAGTCGTTTACGTCGACACCGAAGACCTGCTGAGTGTTGAGGCCGGTGTCGGAGATTTGAAACCGCGGCTCGGCCGTCTCGTCCTTCGAGACCAGGAAGAGCACGCGGCCATCGAAGGGTCCGGCGCCGAGCGAGGCCGGATACGTCACCGCGACCTTGAATTCGCCCACCGCGACGGGTGGAGTCTGCGCGGATGCGATGGAAGAAAGCGCCAGAACGAAGACGGCACGCCGACACGAGTCGGGGGCGACAAGGATTCGGGATCGACTGAGCATGGAGGTCTCCTTGGAAAGCGGTGATCGAGTCGCCCTCAGTTTCGCACCGACCGGAGAAGCGCCGGGCCGCGTTCTCGAGCAAGAGGCTCGGGGGTCGCCGGCAGCGCGTGGATATCGAGCTCTCCGATGCCCCAACGGGGCTGGCCTTCGTCGACCACCACGATCCGCACCGCCGAAGCTTGTCTTGGCGTTACCAGAAGCAACACCTGAACGTAGCCTCGATCTCCCACCACCTGATCGGGCACCATCGCGCGCCCGGGTGTGGTCTTGACCCGCGTCCAGTCCCGCCCGTTCTGGCTCACTTCGACCTCGAGGGAACGGCCCCATTGGTTCGGCCGTCGGCCGAGCGCCAACTCGACGCGCTCGATCATCCGCGGCGTCGCGAAGTCCACCGAGACCCACATTCCGGGCCGCTGGGTCTCCTGCGTTTCCCAGCGCGTGCCGAGGTCACCGTCCGCGATGAGAGCCGCACGCTCACCGCTCTCGGATGCGTCGAAACGCGCGCGCCGCAGGTCGACGGGTGTCGTCACGATCTTGGGCGCAACCCGGGACAGGACCTCGATGGGAGGCCCTTCAAGCGGATGCGCCGGCCGCGCCACGAACCGGCGGACGAAACCTTGAAGGGGCGAACCGACGTTCGCCGCGACCTCGACGACCACGTCTGCGTGTGCGGCGATGCGCGGGCCCAAAGATGTCCAGTCCTCCACCGACACCACGTCGTACCTCCCCACACCAAACCCGAGACGCGGGAAGGCGTTGGCGATGCGACTGCCCTCCTTAATGTTCGCCGCCGTCCAGTCGAGGACCCGGTCCATCGTGTTTGGTCGTCGGAAAGCGGCCACCGCCTGCGCCGTGCTGACCAGCGGCACCCCGATGACAATCAGACAGGCGGCGACGCCGAGAAAGCGCGAACGCTTCCAGACCGCGTCGACGCCAATCCCGGCGAGAACCGCGATCGCGCCCAGGCCGGACAGAACGTAGCGCGCCCGATGGATCTGCGCGGTCGACAGCACCGCGACCAGCCCGACGGGAAGGGCCGCGAGGGGCAGAAGCTCTCTCCAGGCGCGGCGCATCGCCCAAAGGCCGCCGAGTGCCGCCACGAAGGCCGGGGCGCCGAGCCCGCCGGGGAGGACCGAACTCAGGTAGACGAGAGCGATCTTCCAATAGCTTGGGAGGCCGCGGGCCGGGACCATGTCGTGGTACTCCTTTTGGAGCAGGACTCCGTCCATGAAGTCTTTGAAGTGCAGGAACGAATAAGGCGAAAGGAAGATGTAGGCGACGAGCGAGAAGACGCCTGCGATAAGCATGCCGCGCACGCGGTTTTGGGGGATGGTCAACCGGCGGACGATATAGGGCAGGGCCAGCGTCACTCCGGTGTACTTGATGGCCGTCGCCATGCCGACGGCAAGCCCGCCGAGAGCATCGCGTTTCCGTCCCCCATCGATCCTCACGATGCTCAATAGAGCCAGCATCGCGAAGAAGCCCAGGGCCACGTCCGGCCGCACCTCATGGGCCACCGATACCGCCACGGGCGAAACGGCGAGAACCGCCGCCCCAATCAACCCGGAACGGACACCGGCGAGCCGGGCGCCGAGGATGTAGACGAGTCCCACCGTGGCCACGCCGAACGCGGCGACGACGTGACGCGCGACCAGGTAGGCGTCGGCGCCGAATGGGCGTTGAACGAAGGCGAGGGCGGGAGTGAGAAGGTAGAAAAAGAACCCGGGGTACATATGGAATCCATGATCCAGGTCGCCTCGATCCAGCATCCCTTCGACGCTTAGGACGAAGAACTGCTCATCGATGAAGGGGGTATGCCGCAAGCCGGCGGACAGGCCGGCGAAGCGGAAGGCCGCAGCGACGGTGAGGATCGCCGTCAACACCGCGAATCGAGAGCGAGAACTCATGCGGCGCGAGGATAGCGAATGAGGACGCGCCACGGGCCCTCGAAGAGAAACCAGAGTAGGTTAGCGAGCCGCCAGGTGCTGAACGTCCGGGAAGGGGGTGACGACACCAACGACCCACTCGCCGAGGGGGCCCCAGCCAAAGCGATCGTCGAAGAGACCGAGGCGCACTAACACCAGGTCCTTCGACGGGACGACCACCACGACCTGGCCCTCGTGCCCCTGGGCCAGGAAGATATCGCGCGGACCGTCAGGCGCGAGCGCCACGTGAGGCTTGCCCCGGCCGGCCGCGGGAGTCACCCAGAAGCCCGCACCGTAGACGTCACAGTTCACCGCCGGCGTCTTGGTGCGCGCGAAGTCCACCCAGCCCGCGGGCAGGATACGCTTTCCGTCCCACTCGCCGTCCCGCAGGTAGAGCAGGCCGAAGCGGGCCCAGTCGCGCGCGGTCGCGTACACGAGCGAGGAGCCGAGAAATGTGCCCGCCCGGTCGAACTCGGGTTGCGCCGACGTCATTCCGATGGGCCCGAAAAGCTCGTCCCTCAGTTCCGCGGCCACGCGCGCGCGCCGCTCGGCGGGTGACGCGCTCGGAGCGAACACGCGGCCGAGGGCGCCCGCGATCAGGTTCATGCCGGCCGAGTTGTAGTTCCAGTGTGTGCCCGGCGCGTGAATGAGGGGGAGGGCCGCGGCAAAACCGGCGACGTCCAGGCGCCCGCGGCCGTACAGCATGCTGGCCGCGTCGTTGAGCGTCGGGTCGACCACGCCGATCTCGTGATACTCCTGCCCGTCGGTCATGTTGATCCAGTGGCGCCAGGGAATCGCGGCGCGCGGATCGCCGGCGTTCCAGCGCGGGTTGCCCATCGGCTTGTCGATGTCCACGAGACCCTTGCGGACGGCGATTCCGAGGAGCGCCTGGGTGACGGACTTTGCCATCGACCACGAGACGAACGGCGTGTCTGCTCCGAATCCCGGCGCGTAGCGTTCCGCGACCAGGCGTCCGCGGTGGATGACCACGACCGCGCGAGTCTCCCCGAGCCTCGGAT
The DNA here is from genome assembly GCA_031412915.1 of Vicinamibacteria bacterium. Lineage (GTDB taxonomy): Bacteria > Acidobacteriota > Vicinamibacteria > Fen-336 > JAGNNV01 > JAGNNV01. The sequence continues at coordinate 44,008 of JANODX010000079.1, forward strand.
CCCGGGCGCCCACGAGCGTGAGCGCTCGGTCGAGCGGATCGGCCGCGTCGTCCGGGAGCGGCCCCGCGGGCCAGGCGGCAGTTGGCCAGGGCACGCCCGCGGTTTGCGGGGGAAGTGCCGGCAAGGCCGCCGCCGCGTTCGCGCCCTGGGCGAGTGCTGTCGGCGCGACCCCGGTCATGAAGATCAAGAAAGCGACGGCAAGTCGCATGGCGGCTCTGCTGGATGACACACCATCGAGTTCGCCCGGCTGTGACGGCGCCCTGTTGACCCGCGTTAGCATTGTGGTGAATGGTAATGACGGTTCTCGGTCGGCGCAAACATGTCCTGCTCGGCCTGACCGCCATCGCCCTCGTGGCGGTGGCCGTGGCATGGCGCGTGTTCCGCGTTTCCGACCTGCTCACCGCCGGCGCCGGCTATAGCGCCCAACAGACCTGCTCCTGTCTCTGGGTCAGCGGCCGTACGCTCGAAAGCTGCCAGACCGACCTCGACCCGCTCGCGCGCCGGCTCATCTCGATGCGGCTCGGTCCGGACGAGGTCACGGCCAGCGGTTTTGGCCTCGCCACCGCGACCGCGCGCTACGAGAAGGGCTTCGGCTGCTCGTTGCGTAACTGAGGGGGCGGCGCCTATTTCTGATTGGGCGGCGGCGGCGTGAAGGACGGGTCAAAGCCCAGAGCCGCGGGGAAATTGGCGTTCGTAGGCCGCGCTCCCGTGGTCACCCAATTGGTGATGGAATTGACGGCGGTGATGAGCTGTAGTCCCGTGAAGTTGCAGTGCCCGTTGCCGTTTGTGTAGGTCTGAAAAAGCCAATTGCCGCGCCCCGCGTTCTGCACGATCTGGGCATATCGGTTCTCCTGCGTAACCGGTACCAGCGGGTCCACTGTCGTGTGCATAGTCAGCACGGGATTCTTGATCTTGCCGTTGTAGTTGGCGTTGTGTTCGACATAGTTGCGCGCATAATTCGGGGCGAAGACATAGCGGTTCCCGTTCATCGCGGATAGCCAGGTGTCAATCGTCGGCGACGGCAGGCCCAAAGCCACTAGGTAGCCCCTCTCCGCCGGGCTCAGGCTGTAGTCCCGGTCGAGATTCTGGACAATCGAACCCAGCGCCCGGCGTTCGAGTTCAGAGCGACCTTCCATGGCGAAGAACATATCGGTAAAGATCCATCCCGGATAGAAGGCCGGCGGCGCGGGCGGATTGATTCCGCGTCCCGGCGTTCCCGTTACCAGGCGAATGAATTCATATTTCGGGAAGTTTGCCGGAGTACTGACCTCTGCAATCAACTTCGGCTGAACTTCCGTTTCGAAATCTATGTCGTCGCGCACGTCGCCAAAGGTTCCCCACGAAGAAGGCATCCCGAAAACGGTGTCGTAGGCGAGGGCCAGATCGCCTGAGGCGTCCCAGGTGCTCGTCGCCCCCGAGCCAACCGCGCAACCGCAGAGGGCGCCGTCGAAAATTCCGCCGAAGCGTTCCATGCTCTTGAAACCAATGACCGTTCCCATGGAGAACGCCCAGATGATCGTGCGGTCGGGCCGCGCGATGTTGTCGCGGAAATAGACGGCAAGATCCTTCGTGTCCTGAATTCCTTCTTCGACTGCCCACCCATTGTCTTTGTATGCGGAACCCGCCAACGCATAGCCTTGCGCGAGCAGAGCGGCGGCGAGGGCCGGGTTGGGCGCAATATCGGGGTTGCGGTTGTCGACTTCGCCCGGATGGTCGGCTTTGTCGCGGTAGCCGTGTGCATAAACGAGTAAAGTGCCGTTCCAGGCTGCCGGGACGACAATCCGATACGGCGCGTTGTTTATTGCTCCCGTTTCATCGATCGGTCCGACCAGGGGCGCGGCGTTCACCGCCGGCAGACAGGTCAAGAGCAAAAGGACGGAGAGTCCAGCAAGCAAGGGTCTTTTCGACACTGTGTGTTCCTCCTGGAACCAAGAAAATCAGACTGCCAAGGACGAAGGAAGGGGTCGAGGCGGGGACGGGGTGAAGGTCGCCTGGGCACTTCCCGACGATAGATTGTGTGGGACTTCCCGCTTTTTACACGAAGATCGGGAAATAGGGAAGCGCGGCAGTGGAGAGTCGGAGCACGGCTTTGGCGGGTCTTCCCGCTCTGTGAACATCCACGGTTGCCTTACACTGAACGCCAAGGAGACCCGCCAATGACCAGCTTGACGACAGGCCTCGCGGTGTTGCTGGCCCTGGGGAACCAGGCCGCGCGCCCCACGCCCCGGAACCCGGCCGTGGTCTTCGTCTGCGAACACGGAGCCGCCAAGAGCCTGATTGCGACCGCGTACTTCAACAAGCTGGCGAGCGAACGCGACCTGAGCGACCGGGCGATATTCCGCGGCGTCTCGCCTCGGGCGGCCCTTTCGGTGAGCGCGGTCGAGGGGCGTCGAAACCCGTGAAAACGCCGTCGCCCACGCTCAGCCCCGCCCCGGTCTCCCCGGAGACGCCCTCGCCCGGAGCCCCGACCGTCCTGCGCGTCCCGTCGATCGACGCGTTTCGCGGCTTCGTGATGTTCCTCATGCTGGCCGAGGCGATGCGCCTGTGGACGCTCAAAGACGCGTTCCCGTCGAGCCCCTTCTGGGCCGCGGTCGCCTACAACACCACCCACGTTCCCTGGCAGGGGTGTTCGCTCCACGACCTCATCCAGCCGGCCTTCTCGTTTCTCGCGGGCGCGTCGCTCCCTTTCTCGATCGCGAGCCGGCAGGCCCGCGGGGAGAATTTCGCTCGGTTGCTCGGCCACACCCTGAGGCGCAGCGCCATCCTCATCCTGCTCGGGATCTTCCTGCGCTCGATGGGACGCCCCCAGACGTACTGGACGTTCGAGGACACGCTCACTCAGATCGGCCTCGGCTACACCCTCCTCTTCCTCCTGGCTTTCGCCGCCCGAAGGATTCAGGCGGGAGTTTTCGCCGCGATCCTCGTCGGCTTCTGGGCGGCCTTCGCGCTCTACCCTCTGCCGCCCGCGACCTTCGACTACGCGAGTGTCGGCGTCCCCGCGGGCTGGCCCCACCTCTACACCGGTTTTCTCGCCCACTTCAACATGAACTCGAACCTGGCCTGGGCGTTCGACACATGGTTCCTGAATCTCTTCCCGCGCGAGTCGCCGTTCGTCTTCAACGACGGCGGCTGGTCGACCCTCAGTTTCATCCCCACCCTGGCGACGATGATGCTGGGAATGTGGTCGGGCGAATGGCTCAAGAGCCCGCGGACGGCGGCGGAGAAGCTGAAGGGCCTCGTCGTCTCGGGCATCGCTCTCGCCCTCGCCGGCCTCCTCCTCCAGTGGCTGGGCCTCTGCCCGATCGTGAAGCGCATCTGGACGTCTTCCTACACGCTCTACAGCGGCGGCCTCGTCCTGCTCATCCTCGCCGGGTTCTACGCGGCGATCGAGATCCTGGGGTGGAAGCGCTGGTCGTTCCCGCTGATGGTGATCGGGGCGAACTCCATCGCCATCTACGTCATGAGCTGGACGCTGGAGCACTTCGTGTCGGAGGGTCTCGTCACTCACCTGGGCCGCGCGCCGTTCCTCCTCTTCGGCCCGCCCTTCGAGCCCGTGCTCCTGGGTATCGCCGTCCTGCTGGTGTTCTGGTCGATCCTCTGCTGGATGTACCGCAACAAGATCTTCGTGAAGATCTGATCGATCTGCGGTCCCCAGGAGAGGTCGCCCTTGCCGTGGCCGTGACAGCAGGGACAGGCCGCCGTGGTTCATTCGCCCCATGGAAGTAGTTCGTATGGCTCATTTCCGGATGGCACTAACGGGGGTATACGGGAAGGCGATCCCCGAATTCGCTGCACGGGGAGACTTTCGTGAGCTACAACCAGAAGGAGGGCGCCATGAGCGACTCTTCCCACTCTTCGGTGCGTTTGGCTCTTTTCCGGTCTCTTTTCCGGCCGGTGAGACCTTTGGCCGTCAAGGCGATGGCGGCGTGCGTGGCCGCGTCTCTACTGCTGGCTCAGAGCGCGGCAGCGGCCGACCCTCCCGCACTGAACGTGAACGACGTCACACTGGTCGAGGGCAACACCGGAACGACGGGAGCCTGGTTCATGGTGACGCTGTCGCAGCCTGCGGCGAGCCCGGTGACGGTGCAATACGCGACGGCAGACGGCACCGCGAGGGCGGGCGCCGACTACACGGAGTTGCACGGCACCGTGACCTTCTCCCCCGGCACTGTGAAACAGAGGATAGGAACGTCGGTGAACGGCGACACCTGGGTCGAGGGCGACGAGACCTTCGTTCTCAACCTGAGCAACCCGAACGGCGCGACCTTGGGCGACCCGCAGGGCGTCGCCACGATCCTCGACGACGAGAGCACACCCAAGCCTCCGCTCCAGTCCATCTGGGCGATCGCGCAGCAAGGGGTACCGAGCATCAACGGCTCTGCCTACGGCGCCGGGAGATACGTGCTGGTCGGCTCCGCGGGGGCCATTCAGACCTCAGGCAACGGAGCCGATTGGACATCCGCCAGCAGCGATGACGCAAGCCATTCCGATCTGAACGCGGTGATCTACGCGGACGGCCGCTTCATGGCCGTCGGCAATGGCGCCATTCTCACGTCGGCCGACGACGGGGCCTCCTGGAAAAAGCAGCAGAGCGAAGGTTGGGGTACTGGAGTCGCCTTCGGCAACGGCCGGTTCGTCGTGGTCGAACGGAACCCGAATAACGGGAGCTATCGGTCCCGCGTGTCCAACGGCGACGGCGTTTCGTGGCAGGCATATTCCCTGCCGACGAACGCCACGATCCAATCCGTCGCTTATGGCAACGGCGTCTTCGTGGCGGTGGGCTATTGGCCCGCCACCGCCGTGATCACCTCCGCGGACGGCGAAGTCTGGACCACACGGACCGATTTCCCCAACCTCGGCAACCTGCACGCGGTCGCGTTTGTCGGCACACAGTTCGTGGCGGCGGGTGCAAGCGGCGCCATGGTTTCATCGGACGGCGTCCACTGGACGCTGTCCCACTGCCTCGTGGGCGGCGGCAACTGCGGCTTCGGGACCACCGGTTATTCGCAGGCCGTCGCAGCGACGGGCCCGTCGGGCGATGTCGCCGCCATCGTCACGAACGGAGGCATCCTCACTGCGACCTACGGCAACGAGCCGTGGACGCCCTACGCCTACCCGGACCGCGGGCCCGGCATCAATGGCAACCTGACCACCGTCACCTGGGGTCCGTCAGGCTATGTCGTCGCGGGGCAGGGCGGGACGATCCTCACGTCGGCCGATGGAACGACGTGGCAGGACCGGACGCTCCACGAGTCGCGGCTGCTTCAGGACGTCACCTGGGCGCCGGTCGGGGCGGAGGGCCGTTACTGTGCCGTCGGCACGGGAGGGCTCACCGCGACCTCCATCGATGGGACGTCGTGGGAATACCACGGCCTCGGCCTTCCGGCCGGCTCCACGCCGCCCGACTTGAAACGGGTGGTCTGGGCCAGCGACCTCGGGCTGTTCGTGACGGTTGGGACGAGGGGGGATGCCGATGTGGCTACGTCCCCGGACTGCAAGAACTGGACCGCGCAGGCGATTGGCATTGGCAACGAATGCTCGATCGAAGTCGCCTACGGCAACGGAATGCTCGTCGCGACCGGAGGCTCTTCCGGCATCGTGTCATCGATCAATGGGAGCAGTTGGACGCCGCGCGCTGCCGACCTTCCGGCGGGTGGGTGGGGTTGTTGGTCGCGCGTGACCTTCGGGAATGGCCGCTTCGTGGCCCTTGGCGGCGGTCAGGCTGACCGGAGCCCTTACCTCATCACCTCCGAGGACGGCGCCATCTGGACGCGACAATTCTCACCCTTCGACGGCAACCAGCCAAGGCTCGGCTTTGGAAACGGACAGTTCGTCGCAGTACACAACCTCATCTGGACGTCACCCGACGCCATCTCGTGGACGCAGCGCCTGGGTTATTCGCACTACTCCGGCCCCGGGATGTACTGGATGAACGCCGCGACCTGGGGTGACCGCTTCCAGGCCGTCGGCGCCCGCGGCGACGTGTACGCCTCAGCCGACGGCAGCCAATGGACGGGAAACGCCTCGACGAGCTTCTTCGGCTTGAACGGCGTCGCATACTCGCCGACATTCGACCGCTACGTCGCCGTTGGCGACTCGGTGATCCAGTACACGACCGGCGATGCCCCGCCGACACTGTCGGTGAACGACATGGCCGTGACCGAAGGGAACTCCGGCGCCACCACGGCCGATGTCCCTGTAGTTCTCTCCTATCCGAGTGAGCAGACGATCACTGTCTACTACTTGACGGCGAACGGGACGGCCACCGCTTCATCCGACTACACAGCCGTTTCGGGCCCGACCCTGACGTTTAGCCCTGGTTCGTGGGTTCAGACCGCACCGGTGTCGGTCGTCGGCGACACCCTGACCGAAGCGGACGAGACGTTCCTGGTCAACCTGGGTAGCCCGGTCAACGCGACAATCGGGGACGGCCAGGGCATAGTCACGATCCGCGACGACGAGCCGTGGCTGTCGATCAACGACGCGACGGTGACCGAGGGCGACGTGGGGACCGTGGACGCCGTGTTCACGGTGACCTGCACGGGATGCACGGGCACGCCCGTGAGCGTGGACTACTTCACGAGCGCCGCCTGGCCGGCGGTAGCCGGAGTGGACCTGCTGCTGGCCTCGGGCAACTTGATCTTGTCGGCCGAGACGCCGACACAGACGATCGCCGTGCCCGTGATCGGCGACGCCCGCACGGAAGGGACGGAGACATTCAGCGTGTTCCTGTCAAACGCGTCGGGCGCCTCCATTGCGCTTGGGACTGGCACCGGGCGAGGGATTGGCACCGGGCGGATCCTGGACGACGATGCCCTGCCCACGCTGTCGATCGCCGATGTTTCGGTGCCGGAGGGCCAGTCGGGGACGCGGACGGCGCTCTTCACCGTGTCCCTCTCCGGCGCGACATCGAGCGCGGTCTCGGTGGCCTTCGCGACGGCGCCCGGCAGCGCCGGCGAGGGGACCGACTACGTGGGAGCCTCGGGGACACTGACAATCGATCCTTCCGAGGGCCTGATCCAGAAGACGATCGCGGTGACGATCAACGGCGACACTGTGCCCGAAGGCGACGAGACGTTCTTCGTGGACCTGTCGAACCCCGTGGGCGCGAGCCTGGCGGACAACCAAGGGCTCGGGACGATCCTGAACGACGAGGGGGTTCCGGAGCGGTCGGTGTCGACGACGTGGCGCTTGGCTCAGGAGGGAATGCCCATCATGAGCGGGGCCGCTTCGAACGGCTCGGTCTACGTGCTCGTCGGGGTGGGTGGAGAAATCTGGACGTCGCCGAACGGGTCCGACGGCTGGACGCGTCGTGTCAACCCCGACCCGCTGCGCCTCAGTCTGCGCGGCGTAACCTGGGATGGTCCGGACGGAGCGAAGCACTTCGTGGCGGTAGGCAATTGCTGTGGCGCCGGTAGCGGCGGCCTGGTGTTGACGTCTCCAAACGGAGTCGACTGGACGTTGCGCCCGACCCCAAACACGGTCCGACAACTGTTGGCCGTGACCTACGGGAACGGTCGTTGGGTCGCGGGCGGCAATGGTGGCCGGATTGCGACGTCTACAGACGCGATCACCTGGACAAATACGACCACGGGAACCGGCGTCAACCTCCGGGGCGTCGCATTCGGCGGCGGGCAGTTCGTGGCCGTCGGCGACCGGCGCACGGTCTTGACCTCCGTCGACGGAGTCAACTGGATGCCGCGCAACGCGCCCTCGACCGTCGTGAGTCTGCTCAACGCCGTGGCCTGGACGGGCAGCCAGTTCGTGGTGGTGGCGCAGGATCCTACGAACGCGACGAACTCCGGCGCGGGCATATTGACCTCGCCGGACGGCGTGACCTGGACGCAGCAGACCGTCCCCACGATTCAGCCCCTGCTGAGCGTCGCCGTCGGCGGTGGCACGATCGTGGTCGTGGGCAGTTCGGCGAGCACCGCGGAGCACCACTCGGTGCTGACCTCGAGTGATGCAGTCGTCTGGACGCCAAGATCCCTCACCCTTCCCGGCCCCGGCGTGTCGCCCAGCATGCGTGCGGTGACCTACGGCCCGTCCGGCTTCGTCTCGACCGGTTCCCGCAGCGGCGTCTACACGTCGCCCACCGGTGAGACCTGGACCAGCCGCACCCTGCCCGAGTCGCGCACGTTCGCGAGCGTGGCGTCGGACGGCTCGACGTACTGCGCGGTCGGAGCGAACGGCGCGGTCGCGCGCTCGCTGGACGGCGCGACCTGGATCAACGTCGACACCGGCCTCGACCCGAGCCGCTACTGGTACTGGACCTCCGTCATTCACGCCAATGGCCAGTTCATGGCGGTCGGGCTCTCGTCCGCCGTCATTACGTCGACGGACTGCCTGACTTGGACACTGCGATATCCGGCGGATCCGCTACCCATAGGGCCGGCGACCAGCTGGCTCAGCGATGTCACTTACGGCGGCGGTCTGTACGTTGCCGTCGGCGAGACCTATCCGGCGCCGGGCGAGATCGTGCCGCTGATCCTCACCTCGACCGACGCATCCACCTGGACGCCCCAGACTCCTGCGGCGCCTCCAGGCCGGCAGAGCCTCACCACCGTGGCCTACGGCAACGGCCGTTTCGTGGCTTTCGGCTATGAGGCGGTTACGAACACCACGTTCCTGAGCACGTCCGAGAATGGTGTGAACTGGACACTGGAGCCCAGCCCGATGGACCCCGTCTGGCCCGAGAATGCCAACAAGGCGATCTACGCCGAAGGTCAGTTCGTGGTGGTGGGCGACCGCATCCGCACTTCGCCCGATGGCATTCACTGGACGACCCGGCTCGACCCGACGGCCGACAATGGCGACTACTACTTCTATGGCGTGGGCCACGGCGGCGGCCGCTTCGCGGCGGTGGGGCCGCGGGGCGCGATCTACGTGTCGGACGACGGCGCGACGTGGACGCCGCAGACGCCGGTGACCGTACACGACCTGAACGCGGTGGCTTATGGCGCATCGCTCGGCCGTTTTGTCGGCGTGGGCGCATCGGCGATGGTCTACGGCGACTACCCGTTCTGGACACTCGACGTCACCCTGGCCGGCGACGGTCAGGGTTCCGTCACCAGCAACCCGGCGGGCATCGACTGCGGCTCGACGTGTTCGGCCCAGTTCGACCCAGGAATGGTGGTCAGCCTGACCGCCTCCGCATCGCCGTTGTCGATCTTCACCGGCTGGGGCGGCGTTTGCTCCGGAACCGGTCCCTGCGTGGTCACGCTTGACGCCGCGCGTTTCGTCAGCGCGACGTTCCAGCGGCTTCTTCCGCGCGTGTCGATCAACGACGTGAGCGTGACCGAAGGCCACTCCGGAACCGTCTCGGCGGTCTTCACGGTGACGCTGCAAGAGGGCGGTCCGGACGACGTAGTAGTGACCTTCCATACGGCTGACGGGGTAGCGACGACGCCTTCGGACTACGTGGCGGCCTCTGGGACGCTGACGTTGTCCGCGGCTCACCCGAGCGAGGCGGTCACGGTGCTGGTGAATGGTGACACCCTCGGGGAGTCCGACGAGGTTTTCTACCTCGACCTGCTGAGCGCCACGGGCGGCAGTGCCACCATCGCACGCCCACGCGGAGTGGCCCGGATCACGGACGACGATCCGCTCTCCTTGTCGATCGACGATGTGCAGATCCTCGAAGGTCAGGCCCTCGGGTCGGAGGCATCGGACCTCTCACATCAGGCGGTCTTCACGGTGAGCCTGCCGCGGCCCAACCCGGGCCCCGGCGTCATCTCGGTACAGTGGTCGACGGCCAACGGCACGGCCACAGCCGGCAGCGACTATCAGTCGGGCAACGGCACCCTGAACATCTCGCCGGGAAACCTCAACGCGACGATCTCGCGCAACGTGGCCGGTGACGTCTTCGTGGAGCCCGACGAGACGTTCTTCGTGAATCTGTCCAGTCCGGTCGGGGCACAGATCGCCGACAGCCAGGGTGTCGTCACCATCCTGAACGACGACTCCGCCCTTCCGGGCCCGGCTCCCAAGGATGGCCGTCTGGTCTGGAACATCGCCCAGCAGGGCATGCCCACAATGTACTCGGCCGCCTACGGCGGCACTCCGAACGCCGTCTACGTGCTGGTCGGATCCGGTGGAGTGGTCTACACGTCCCCCGACGGCGCGACCTGGACCCGCCGGACCCTGCCTCCGGAAGTCAACCGGCGCGGGCTCAACTCCGTTTACTGGAACGGCTCGGTGTTCGTGGCCGTGGGCGAAAGCTGCTGCGATTCGTCCGGCAACCGGCCCGTGGTCGTCACCTCGGCCGACGGCATCAACTGGTCCTTCCAGACCGCGCCGATCAGCAACCGCCGGCTCTTGGGAGTGACCTACGGCGGCAGCCAGTGGCTGGCGGTCGGCCTGCAGGGAACCGTTCTCAGCTCCGCTGACGCAGTCAATTGGACGGTGGGTAACTCGGGCACGAGCGACAGTCTCTACGGCGTGGCCTTCGGCAACGGCCGCTTCGTGGCGGTAGGCAGCAACCACGGCTTGCGCACTTCCACGGACGGCGTGAGTTGGACCGCGCAGACCTATCCGGGTGAGGCCGGCGATCAGCTGACCAAGGTGGCCTGGACGGGCTCGGCGTTCGTGGCCATCTCCAACTGGGGCTACATCCTGCGCTCCGGCCCCACCGGCGCCAACTGGACCATCACCCACACCCAGGCGGGCGGAGCCAGCCCCAGCCAGATCGGCGTCGGCGCCGGCCGGGTGCTGGTCGGCGGCTGGCACTTCTTCTGGGTCTCCCACGACGACGGCCTCACCTGGACCTACGGCGGCCCATTGCCGGAGGACTACCTGGCCGGGGCGGACGCCGAAGGGTCCTGGGCGGTTGCATTCGGCGATCAGCATGGCTTCGTGGCCTCCGCGCACTCGGGTTCGATCTACACCTCGCCCGATGGCGACACCGCATGGACCAGCCACACCGACGTGGCCTCACGTCCCTGGGCCGCCGTGGCCGCCAGCCCCACACGCTACTGCGCGATCGGCCGGAGCAACGCGGGCGCCTGGTCGGACGATGGCATTACCTGGCACGACGCCCCCGCCGCCCCCCCCGCCCCGTCACGCACGCTTTCAAGCCAAGCCCTGATCTGGGGCGAGGGCCTCTTCGTGGCCGTGGGCCCTGACGGCGAGAAGCTCCTCACGTCGCCGGACTGCGAGCAGTGGACGGAAGTGGACGTCAGCGCAGACGGGACTTCCGGTGGCAACGACTACGTCGATTTCGGCGACGTGGCCTGGGCCGAGGGCCTCTTCGTGGCCGTGGGCAACAGCGGGGCATGGAACGGGAGCTTCTGGACCGATCATCCCGCCATCCTCACCTCCGATGACGCCGCCACCTGGACGCCCCGCGAAACCAATCTCCCAGACGGGTATCGACTCGGCTCCGTGGCCTACGGTAACGGCCTCTTCGTGGTGATCGGCCGCAACCGGTCCGGCGCCCGCGAGGCGGTGGTGATCACGTCACCCGACGGCATCATTTGGAGTCAGCGGCCCGCGCCCTTCCCGACCGGCGGGAACTCCGCGATCGCCTTCGGCCACGGACTGTTCATGGCCGGCACCAACGGCATCTGGACGTCGCCCGACGGGGCGACCTGGACCAAGCGCACGGATCAGGGCGCGAGCGACCTGGCCTATGGGGACGGGCTGTTTGTGGGTGTCGGGGGCGGGGGCAGTATTTTAGGCTCGCCCGATGCGATTACCTGGGTCGGCAACACCTCGCCCACCGTTCACACCCTCAGCGCCGTCACCTGGAGGGATCGCTTCGTGGCGGTGGGGGATTCGGTCATCCTCTACTCGGGCGGCCCGGACGCCCCGCGCGTCGCGATCAACGACCCGAGCGTCACGGAGGGCAACTCAGGCGCCACCGATGCGATGGTGCCCGTCGTCCTTCTCGGCGGCGACGGCACGCAGGCAGTCACCGTCCCGTACTCCACATCCAACGGTAGCGCAGTCGCGCCCGGTGATTACACGGCCATTAGTGGCCTCGTGACATTCAGCCCCGGCCAGTGGCTCGCCTATGTGCAGGTGCCGGTGGTCGGTGACACTCTTGGCGAAACCGACGAGACCTTCGCCGTGAATCTGGGCGCACCGTCGTTCGGGACGTTGGCTGACGGCCGGGCCACCGTCACCATCCGCAACGACGACCCCGGCCTCTCGATCAGCGACGGCAACCCACGAAACGTGACCGAGGGCAACTCCGGCTCGACAGTCGTCACCTTCACGGTGACCCTGGCGAACGCGGCTGCTCCGGTCACCGTTCAGTACAGCACCCCGACGGCGGCTGGCTCATTTGCCGTGCCCGGTCTCGACTTCGAGGCGGTCAGCGGGACGTTCACCCTGACCCCCGAAGCCCCGAGCCAAAACATCACGGTCAACGTCTACGGCGACACCCGCGGCGAGAACAACGAAAACTTCTTTGTCAACCTCAGCAACCCGGTGGGCGCTGCGCTCCTGGATAGTCAAGGTGTCGCCACGATCCTCAACGACGACCCGCCGCCCACGGTCGCCATCAACGACGTGATGGTGCCCGAGGGCAACGCCGCCACCCGCACCGCTTACTTCAGCGTCTCCCTCTCCGCGTATTTCGACCAGCCGATCAGCATCGACTACGCGACCGCCAACGGCACGGCCACCGCGGGAAGCGACTACAGCGCGAACACCGGGACCATCACGATCGATCCGGGCTTGCGGTCTTCCGTACCGATTCCGATCACCATCACCGGCGACACGACTGTCGAGGGCGACGAGACCTTCACTGTGACCCTCTCGAACGCGCGCTTCGGCTTGACCCCGATCGTCATCACGAAGGCAATTGGCACGGGCACGATCCGCAACGACGAGGGCCTACTTGAGCCGTCCACGGCGGCTACGTGGACCCTGGCGCAGGAAGGAATGCCGCAACTCAATGCCATCGCCAGCGACGGAACGCAGTATGTCCTCGTCGGGAACTACGGCGAGATCTGGAGATCCACGGACGGCATCAACTGGACGCAACGCTTCAATCCCGACCGCAATCCGGCGAGCGGGACGGCCCGGGCGCTCAGGTCCGTCATCTACGCCGGCGGCCAGTGGGTGGCCGTGGGCAACTGGGACGGCAGTGTCTCCGATAGCGCTCGCCAATACCCGATCGTCTTGACTTCGAACGATGCCAACACCTGGACGCCGCGCGATGTCTCCGCAGTGACCCAGAACATCAATCGCAACCTCATCGGCGTCGCTTACGGCGCCGGCCTCTACGTAGCTGTCGGCGCGGGCGGCTGCGGACCGTTGCCCCAGCGCACCACCTGCATCCTCACTTCGCCCAACGGCACGAACTGGACGTATCGGCCCTCGCCGATAAACCTCCAGCTCAACGGCATCGCTTTCGGCACGCCCGGGGGCGGCAATCTGTTCGTGGCCATCGGCGCGAACCGCCTCCTGATGACATCGCCCGACGGCATCAACTGGAGCCAGGGTGCGGCGCCATGGGAGATGCCGGTCGGCCTGAACGCGGTCACCTGGAACGGCACGCAGTTCGTGGTCGTGGGCGGCGATGCGAGCGGCCTGTCGCCCTCCATCATGACGTCGCCGGACGGCGTGCAATGGACGAAGCAGACGGTTCCTCCGGAGATCCTCAGTGGATTCAGCGGTGTCGGCTCCGGAGGCGGCCTCACCGTCGCCGTCACCTCGGTCAACCCGGCGGACCAGACCGGCACGTCCATCGTCACGTCTCCCGACGGCAACACGTGGACGCGGCGGAGCCTCGCGTCCATCCCCGCCGGCGTGGGACCGTCCTTGCGTGTGGTCGGCTTCGGCCCCGCCGGCTTCGTCGCGGGCGGCCCCCGGGGCAACGTTTACACGTCTCCGAACGGCACGAAACCGTGGACGAGCCGCACCCTCGCGACCTCGCGCCTGCACTATGGAATCGCCTACGGCGGCGGACTCTACTGCGCCGCCGGTTTCAACGGCGCCATCACCTGGTCGACCAACGGTGTCACCTGGACCCAGGCCTCGGGCCCCCCCGATCCGGCCGGGTACTTCCAGTGGAACTCGGTCATCTACGCCTACGGCCAGTTCTGGACCGCGGGACGCAACCTTTCGATCGCGTCCTCGACCAACTGCAAAACCTGGACGGTCCGGTACCCGTCAACGCCCGTTCTTCCCACCGACCTCGCCACCGGCCTGATCACCGACCTCGCCTACGGCCAGATCGGAGTCAACGGCGTCCTCGTGGCCGTCGGCCAGCGCTACACCACCCCGGGATCGAGCGTGGCCTCCACTCCCGTTATCCTGAGCTCGATCGACGCCGGGAACACGTGGGTCGAGCGGGCGCCCGTCGTGCCCGCGGGCGTGCAACAGGCCTTTGAAACCGTCGCTTACGGAAACGGCCGTTTCGTCGCCTTCGGCATGGAGAACTTCACACGCGAGCAGTTCCTGAACACCTCCATTGACGGCATCAACTGGACCGCGCACTCGACGGATGTCTGGGACAACGGCTCCTACGAAGTGGTGAACGACCTCGCCTTCGGCAACGGCCTCTTCGTCGCCGTCGCGGACTGCATCCGCACGTCGCCCGACGGAGTCAACTGGACCCTGCGGGTGAACTGGCCCGACGGCGACTTCTTCCTGGGCGTCGCCTACGGCAGCGAGCGCTTCGTGGCGGTTGGTAATTCCGGGATGACCTACATCTCGGCCGACGGAATGATCTGGACGCCCTCTCCAGCGCCGACCGATCACCAGCTCCGCGGCGTCGTGGCCTCGGGCACGTCCACGCGCTTCGTGGCCGTCGGCGACTCGGCTATCGCCTACACCGACCTGGCGCCGCCCGTCCCGCCCACGATCTCGACAGGAGACGGCTCGGCCGTCGAAGGGAACTCCTTGACCAGCCCGGTCGTCTTCACCGTGTCACTCTCGAAAGCCAGCACGCAGACCGTCACCGTGCAGTACGCGACGGCCGACGGCACCGCGAGTTCGGCCAGCGATTACACGGCGACGATCAAAACGCTCACGTTCGCACCCGGCCAGACGACGCAGGTCGTGACGGTGAATGCACGCGGCGACAAGCTATACGAAGATAACGAGACGTTCCTGGTGAACCTGAGCGGACCGACCAACGCCACCATCACCCGTGCAACCGCCTCCGGGACGATCGTGAATGACGACGCTATGCCCACGTTCAGCATCGGCAGCACCAGCGTCAAGGAAGGGAACTCCGGAACCGTGGCCATGAACTTCACCGTGAAGCTAGGGGCGGCGAGCGGCAAGCCCGCGACCGTCTACGTCGAGACGGTCGATGGCACGGCGACGGTCGCGGGGAGCGACTACTTCGCTCTGCCGCGGACGATGCTGACGTTTGCGCCAGGGGAAACGAGCAAGGTCGTCATGGTGAGTGCCCGCGGCGATACGATCCGCGAGCCGGACGAGACCTTCACCGTCCAACTCACGAGCCCCGTTAACGCCGGCATCCTGATCGGCCTCGGAACCGGGACGATCAAGAATGATGATAAGTAGCGGATAGAACGGAACGGTCCAGAGAGGCAGAGCGCCTTTCTGTCGAACCTCATAAGCTACCGTCAAAACAGAGCTTAAGACTGTCTGCTCGGGCGGCCCCGGGGATTGGCGCTGAACCCAAGCGCCGACGATCGTGCCCGCCACGGTCCACTCGGGCCGCTAAGGCCCACCAAGGCCCCCTTCACACTCCGTGTGTCTCAAGCGGCCCGCTCGGAGTTACACTGCATATACGGTCAGTTCGCCGGTTGCGGCTACGGCGTTTAATGCGATGAGAGCTTCCACATGAGAACCGAGCAGAATCGATGGAGTGAAGGGAAGGGCTGGGAACCGGCGGCCCCAGGGAGATTGGGCGCGTCGGCGCAGCTGGTCCTGCTCTTCGGCAGCCGGGACATATTGAAGAGCGGGGCGCAGTTCGGCCTGGTTCGGAAAGCCTTCCCCAAAGCTCACCTGCTGGGGTGCTCGACCGCCGGTGAAATCTGCGGGACGCAGGTGTCCGATGATTCCCTCGTGACCACCGCGGTCGAGTTCGAGCACACGGAGGTTCGCGGGGCAAGGGTCAGGATCGGCGAGGTGAAAGACAGCTACGAGGCCGGCGAACGTCTGGCCCAGGGCCTGGAGAAGAAAGGGCTGGCGCACGTCTTCGTCCTCTCCGACGGTCTGAAGGTCAACGGCAGCGACCTCGTCCGCGGCCTGAGCGAACACCTGCCCGCGACCGTCTCCATTACCGGCGGGCTCTCGGGAGACGGCGCCAATTTTCTCGAGACCTTCGTCATATGGGACGGCCCGGCGGAACGGGAGGTCGTGGCCGCCGTGGGTTTCTACGGGGATCGCCTCAAAGTCGGATACGGCTCGCTGGGCGGCTGGGATTCCTTCGGCCCGGAGCGCCTGATCACGCGCTCGCAGGGAAACATCCTGTATGAGCTGGACGGGAAATCGGCCCTCGACCTGTACCGGAAATACCTGGGTGAGCACGCCCACGGCCTTCCCGCCACCGGGCTTCTCTTTCCCCTGAGCCTCAGAATGAACCAGGACGAAACCGCCGTGGTCCGCACGATCCTGTCCATCGACGAAGCGGACAAGAGCATGGTCTTTGCCGGGGATGTTCCCCAGGGAGCCTACGCCCGCCTCATGAAAGCCAACTTCGACCGCCTGATCGACGGCTCCATCGGCGCGGCCAGGACCAGTATGGGGGCCGCGAGTTCCTCTTCCCCCGACCTGGCCGTCCTGATCAGCTGCGTGGGCCGGAAGCTGGTCCTGAAGCAGAGAGTCGAGGAAGAAGTGGAAGGTGTGCGCGAGGTCCTGGGCGAGCGATCCACCCTGGCCGGCTTCTATTCCTATGGGGAAATCTCGCCGTTCACGCCGCATGCGAAGTGCGAGCTGCACAACCAGACCATGACCATCACCACGTTCTTGGAGAACTGATCGATGGAGCCGCTGCACAGCCTGCTGAGACGGCAGTTGAAGCCCCCAAACGGCGATCTGAGCGCCGTCCCGGAGGAATGGCGCGCCTTCATCCAGGCCGTCAACGAGGCCTATCGCCAGTTCGACGACGATCGCACGATGCTGGAGCGTTCCATGGAGCTCAGTTCCCAGGAGTTGCTCCAGGCCAATGCCGACCTCAAGGCGAAGAACGAGGCCCGTTTCCAGGCGACCTTCAACCAGGCCGCGGTGGGTCTCGCCCATGTGTCGCCGCAGGGGCAGTTCACCCTGGTCAACCGAAGGCTCTGCGAGATCCTGGGCTACCGCGAGGCCGACATCATCGGCAGGACGGTGAAGGACATCTCCTTCCCGGCGGACCGCGACGTCGCCGACAAACTCGTCCTAAGCCTGCACCGCGGCGAGATCGACAAGTTCTCGCTCGAGAAGCGCTACCTCCACGCGAACGGAGCCGCTCTCTGGGTGAACCTCACGGTGGCGTCCGTCCGCACTCCCGAAGGCGATGTCGACTACGACGTGTCCGTGATCGAAGACATCACCGAACGCAAGCGGATCGAAGGCGAACTCGAGCAGATGGCCAAGTACGACACCCTGTCGGGCCTGCCGAACCGCAACCTGCTCCAGGACCGGCTGGGCCTCGCCCAGGCGCGGGCGCGGCGCCTCGGCCAGCCGCTCGGGCTGGCCCTCTTCGATCTGGACCGGTTCAAGGAGGTCAACGACAGCCTCGGGCACTCCGCAGGCGACGCGCTGTTGTACGAGCTGGCTCAGCGGCTCAAGTCCAACATGCGCTATACGGACACCGTGGCCCGCCTCGGCGGCGACGAATTCACCGTGCTCATCGAGGGCTGTTCCAACCGCGAGCAGATAGGTGTCGCCGCGGCCAAGATCCACCGTCTCTTCAACGTGCCCTTCATGGCCAACGGCCAGGAGGTGTACTCCACCGCGAGTATCGGGGTGTGCGTCTATCCGGAGGACGGGGAGGATTTCACCGAGCTCATCAAGAACGCCGACATCGCGATGTATGCGGCGAAGCGCGACGGAGGCGACGCCGTGCGCTTCTACGCCAGCGACCAGCAGGTGAAATCGTCGGACCAGATCAGCATGCACGGGCAGTTGCGCCGCGCCCTCGAACGTGAGGAGTTCGAACTGCATTACCAGCCCAAGGTCGAGGTCCGAAGCGGCAGGGTGTTGGGTGTCGAGGCCCTGATCCGCTGGCGCAGCCCGGAGCGGGGGCTGGTCATGCCCCTGGAGTTCATCAAGCTTGCCGAAGACACCGGCCTGATCGTGCCCATTGGCGAATGGGTGCTCGGCAAGGCCTGTCGCGATCTGCGGGAGTGGCGGGACAGCGGACTCCCCGACCTCGCGGTCGCGGTGAACCTCTCCACCCGCCAGTTCCGCGACCAGGGTCTCACCGCCATGGTCGCGGCCGCCCTCTCCCATAGCGGCCTCGACCCGAGGAGCCTCGAACTTGAGATCACCGAGAGCGTGATGATGGAGCAGACCACTCACACCACGAGCATCCTCGACGCCCTGGTGGGCATCGGGGTGCGGATTTCGATCGACGATTTCGGCACCGGCTACTCGAGCCTGGCCTACCTGAAACGCTTTCCCGTGCAGGCTCTTAAGATCGACCGGGGCTTCGTGCGCGACATCGAAACCGACCACGACGACGCCGCCATCGTGAAGGCGATCGTGCAACTCGCCCACTCCATGAATCTGGGCGTGATCGCCGAGGGCGTCGAGACCGCGGACCAACTCGCCTACCTCACGTCATTGCATTGCGACGAATACCAGGGCTACCTGTTCAGCAAGCCCCTTCCTGGTGACGAGGTGGCCCGGCTGATTCGTTCCCAGCGAGCGGGCGAGCTGGCGGCCGAGTAGCGGGGGCCACGCTGTCGCTGGTTAGAGGGGTCCCTTGAAGCTCGCGATCGCGTCTTCTTCCGACTCGAACGCCTCCATCACGGTGAGCAGTCTGGTGAGGGTCAGAAGCTCCCGGACTCTCCTCGTGAGTTTGAGCATCTTCATCCGCCCTCCCCGATTGGCGGTGGTCACGTGAGCCCGCACCAGCTGGCTTATCCCCGCCGAATCCACATAGGGAACCTCGGCCAGATTGATGACCAGCTTCACCACTCCAGCCTCGGTCACTCTGGTCACCACGTCCCGGAAGTCCTGCTCACCGTCGCCGAAGACGATCCGGCCCACCACGTCGATGATTGTGATGTCGCCGACCTGGCGTTCGCTGGTTTTCATAGGGGTCTCCGCCATCAATATACGCCCGCCGCGCCGATCCGGAAGCGACTGGCGGCTTTCCCCTTGACTCGCCAGGGCTGGACGCTTAGAAGAAGAGGGCAGGACTCCCTGGAGAAGGTCGCGCCAGGGCTCTCTTCCAAGAAAGAAGGACTAAGGACATGATGAACAAGAAACTTTTGATGTGCCTGCTGGCCCTCTGGGCCTCGAGGGTCGACGCCGAGACCACGGTGATCCGTGCCGGAAGACTGATCGACCCCGAAACGGGCCGGGCCGCCTCGAACCAGATGATCGTGGTGGAAGGCGAAAAGATCGCCGCGGTCGGGGCCAGTCTCGCCATCCCCGCGGGTGCTGCGGTGGTGGATCTCTCCGACCTTACTGTCCTTCCCGGCCTCGTGGACTCGCACACCCACCTCGGGCTCACCTACAAGGACATTCCGGAGAACAACTACTACTACCTGACCTACGTGATGGAATCGACGCCCCTGCGCGCGATCCAGGCCGCCTCCAACGGCATCCAGCTTCTGAACTCGGGCTTCACCGTGGTGCGCGACCTGGGCAACAACGCCCTTTATACGGACACCGCGCACCGGATGGCCATCGACCAGGGCTGGATCCCCGGCCCTACCATCATCAACTCGGGGCTGATCATCGGCGGGATGGGCGGCCAGTTCTGGCCCACGCCCGAGATGGCGAGGCAGCACAACATCGTCTATCCGGAGTACCTCGATGCCGACACCAACGACGAGATCGTGAAGGCGGTGCGCGAGAACATGCTGTTCGGGTCGAAGATCATCAAGATCTGCGTGGACTGCAAGCCCTGGGGCTACACCGTCGACGAGATGCGGCTCTTCATCAGCGAAGCGGGGAAGGGCGGCCTCAAGGTCGCGGGCCATGTGCAGACTCCCGAAGGAGCCACGCGCGCCATCGAAGCCGGCCTCTGGTCGATCGAGCACGGCATGGCTCTTTCCGAAGAGCACCAGAAGACGATGGCGCGAAAGGGGATTTACCTCGCCTCCACCGACACGCCGTTCACCTCGTACTCGGGGTCGAAGGAGGCCTTCGAGGGGATCGTGGCCAAGCTCAAGAGCGCCTGGAAGAACGGCGTCAAGATCACCTTCTCGACCGACATGGATTACTGGAAGACCGGCAATGACATGACCCGCGGCGAGTTGACCATCAACTTCCTGCTCACCTGGAAGGCGGCCGGCATCCCCAACGCCGACATACTGAAGGCCATGACGATCACCGGTTACGAGTGCGCGCAGGTCGAGAAAGAGCGCGGCCCGATCAAGCCGGGGATGTTCGCGGACATGATAGCGGTCAAAGGCAACCCGCTCGACGACATCGACGCGCTTCGCGACGTGCGTTTCGTGATGAAGAACGGCATGGTCTTCAAGCGGGACGGGGTCATGACGCCGGAGAAGTTCTTTCATGCCGGGCCGGTAAACGGGTGGCGTCGACGCTGATTCTCCGGCCGGCCTTCTCCGTCCGGCCGGGGTCTTTCGCTCGAGAGGCGCCGAGTGCCCTCAGCGGAATCGCGAGCAGGCGGAACAGGACGAGTACGAGGAGTTCGAGCACCACGAGATAGCCCGGCCACGGTCCGAACCAGTCGAACGGCGTGGGCCCGTGGGGCTTGCGGCTCAGGTACATGAAGTTCGTGCCGATGGTCGCGTTCAGCAAGCCGTTCGGCACCGCGCAGATGTTGATCACCAGAAAGGCCCGGAACCAGGCGCCCGCGCGCGGGACTATGCCCAAGCCAAATACCAGGACCAGAGGCGTGATCACGGTCAGGCCGTGCTCGAGGAAGTAGGCGACGAAACGGAAATGCGGATAGGTCACGTCCAGCTCGGGCGTGATCAAGGCGGGCAGGGTGCCGGACAGGGCGAAGAAGTAGGCGGGCCCGACCGTCCGCACGTCCCGGGTCAGGAGGCTGTAGATGCCGAACATCGCGGCCAGGTCGCACATCTCCAGGGGAAGCATCTGAATCCGGTACCAGCCCTGCGACAGGGCGACGGCGTTCTCGGTCAAGTGGCAGGCGGCCAGCACGAAGGCGAGCAGCCATCGGAGGCGGCGGCGAGACGGGTCGCCTGCTTGTCGGGCTGTGAAGACGGCCAGGGCGCCGCAGGCGGCGAGGGCGCCCAGGGTCACGAGGTGATCGCGGCCGAAAAGCCTGAACTCGTTTTCCATCAGGAAACACTCCTCTCGTGGGGCGGGTGCCTGGTCGCGTGAGCGGGAACGACAGGCACGGGTGGTTTCATGGGCCAACCCTAGTCCGAGACGCGGAGCGGAGATCTCTGCGGTGTGACGGTTGGCGGACCGTCACAGGAACAATGAAATAGACGGGGGCCCGCGACACCGGAGTGATCACCTCACCATTGATAGCGGCTCTGTGCCGACCCGACCCGCTTGCCTGCCTCAGGTCGTGCTAGTCTGCGGACAACGTAGTCGAGAAGTCCCCCCAGAAAAATCAACCGTACATCATCGGAGGAACCCCTATGCGTCTTCGCCTGGTAGTTTCGTTCTTTCTGGTCGCGGCTTTCGCCGCGGTCGATCCGGCCCTCGCCCAGCGCACCACCGGCGACATCGCCGGCATCGTCAAAGACGGGTCCGGAGGGTTGGTGCCCGGCGTTACGGTCAGCCTCAAGGGCGACAGGATTGTCGGCGCTAAGACCGCCGTGACCAACGCTCAGGGTTTCTACCGCTTTGCGGCGCTGCCCCCGGGCAGCTACGCCCTCACCTTCACGATGTCCGGCTTTGCCACGGTCAACAAGACCGACGTCAGCGTCTCGCTTGGCGGCACCTCCGAGCAGGACGTCTCGCTCAAGGTCTCGCAGATGGCGGAGGAGATCACAGTCACGGGCGAGAGCCCGGTGGTCAGTTCGACCTCTACCGCGGTGGGCACTACCTACGACCGCGACTGGGTGGAAAACGCGCCCCTGCGCCGGTTCAGCTTTTTCGACCTCATCAATGCGGCGCCCGGAGTGAGCCAGAACACCTCGACGAGCTCCCGCTCCAACAGCCTCGGCTCGGCCACCGACGAGAACTCGTACCAGCTCGACGGCACCGACTTCACCTCGCCCTTCACCGGCGCCGCCTGGCCCTGGCCCAACACTGACGCGGTCGAGGAGGTCGAGGTGCTGTCGCTGGGAGCCCCCGCGGAGTATGGCAACCTCCAGGGCGCGGTCTTTAACATCGTCACCCGCCAGGGCACCAACAAGTTCCACTTCGACGCCAACCTCTATGTGCAGGACCAGGGCCTCACGTCAAGCAACACCACCAACCTTAAACTGCCCAATGGAAAGTTTGTCGACCTCTGCCCGGGCAGTTCGACCGAGCGCTGCCCCTACAACCGGGATAAGTACTTCGACACGACAGCCCAGATCTCGGGGCCGATCATCAAAGACAAACTCTGGTTCTTCGCCTCGTACCAGCACCAGGACGACTTCGACTCGCAGCCGGGGACGGACGCCGCGTTCCCGGCCAAATTTGGGGCGAATCGGGTTTTCGGCAAGCTGAATTGGCAGATCAACACGGGCAACAAGCTGCAGTTCGCGTATCACGATGACTACTACAAGATCCCGGCCCGGGCCACGGCGGTGACTGCTCCGAGCACCATCGTCGTCGAGACCGGCCACAACCCGTCGCCGAATCTCACGTGGACCTCGGTCGTTTCCGACAAAACCTACTTCGAAGCGCGCGTCTCGGGCTTCTACGGCAAGGATCAGGGCAACCCCCTGAACGGCGGGGACCGCGTCCAGCGTCGCTACTACGACCTCGACAGCGGCCTCATCACCGGGGGTGTCTACTCCTGGTACGACGGAACAACCGGGAAGACGGCCGCGAGCGGCAAGGTGTCGCATTTCGCCGACAACTTCCTGGGTGGCAGCCATGACTTCAAATTCGGCGTCCAGTACAACGTCGGCGGCCACGACTATCTGACCGGGTACAACGACTACATCTACACCTACAGCGGTGTTCCGGCCTACGGCTACACCCGACTCCCTTCCCGAGCCGGCGGGCACATGCGCAACATCGGCGTGTTTGGCGACGACACGTTCCGCGTGAACGAGCGGCTCACCTTGAACCTCGGCCTCCGTTTCGACAACAGCTCGGCGGATTTTCAGGCATTCGAGATCGCGGACAGGCTTGGCGTTTCCACCGGCAAGTTCACTGCCGCGGTTCCCGACCTCTACACCTGGAACAACCTGTCGCCACGTGCGGGCTTTGCTTTCAAGCTGACGAGCGACGGCCGGACGGCCCTGAAGGCCCACTACGGCCGTTACTACAGCGGCGTCATCACCGGGGAGTTCGCGGCGTTGTCGCCGTCCATCACGCCGAAATTCTTCTTCTCGGGTACGTACGACAGGAATGGAAATCCGATCGGGACCGAGCTTGTCTCCGATAACTCGAAGCTCAGTATCGACCCGAACTTCAAGTCTCCCTACACCGACCAGTTCGTGGTGGCGCTTGAGCGCGAACTCGGGAAGGATGTGGCGCTCACCCTCAACTACACCTACAAGAACGGCCAACGTTACGGTGGCTGGGTCGACACCGGGGGGGTCTACAGGCAAGTGCCGTTTCTCGACAATGTTGGGGCCCAGCCGACCGGGAAGGTCATCAACGTCTTCCAACTCCAAAACGGCGTCTCGAGCCGGAGATTCCAGCTCACCAACCGTGACGGAATGAGCAGCAAAACCAACGCCGGGATCATCCAGATCACCAAGCGGATGTCCCACAACTGGCAGATGGTGGCCTCCGCAGTCTTCACCCGGGCGGAGGGTCGTCTTTCCTCGAGCCTGGGTTCGCCGACGGCGGCCCAGTCGGCCCACGGCGGCAGTAGCTTCGGCCAGAATCCCAACGACCTCACCAACAGCGATGGATCGCTCATCGGCGAACGGCCCTTCCAGGGCAAGCTGCAGCTCGTTTATCAGCTTCCAAAGGGCTTCCTGATCGGAGCGAACTTCCTGCATCAGAGCGGCCGGCCGTGGGGCCGCCAGTTGACCGTGACTCGCACCGCCTCAATTCCGACCACCATCCTCTCCGAGCAGCTCGGCGATCGCCGGGTGGGGACGTGGAATAACCTCGATGTGCGCCTCCAGAAGGAGTTCCATTTCAACAAGGAGGCCAACCTGGCGGTCTTCGTGGACGGGCTCAACATCCTGAACGGCCACGCCAACGAGGGCATCGCCAGCCGCAATGCCACCTCCAGCTCCTTTGCCTACCCGACGCGCTTCATCTTCCCGCGGCGGGTCATGCTGGGGGCGAAGGTACGGTTCTAGCCTCCACTTCGTCGCCGGCGAGAAGGCCCCGGGGTGTTCGCCTCGGGGCTTTCTTTTTGTCGCGTGACGGGCAAAGGTTCGCGCCGGCCTACTCGCGGCCGCGCTGAAGTCTCGTTGCGGCCGCCACTTCGCGCTGCGCTTCGGCCGCGCGCCCCTGACGGTTGAAGACATCGGCCAGAACGAAGTGGCCGAGCGGCGCGATCTTCGGGTCCGGCTTGGAGATGAGTCCCTTTCGCGCCCACTGTTCGGCGCCCGCGAGGTCGCCCGAATCCAGCAGCGCCTTCGCGAGGTAGAGATGCCCGGTGCCGAACGCGGGTTGCAGTAGGGCGGCCTTCTCGAACCGCGCGACGGCTTCTCGAAGACGGCCCTGCCCCTGGAGCAGCTTCGCGACGTTGAAGGCGGCCCGATGCGCCTTGGCATTCGTGGCGAGTTCGGCCTCGTAGGCTGCGATCGCCTTGGCGGTCTCCCCGCGCTCCTCGTAGACCAGTCCGAGATTGAAGTTCACGATGTCGAGCCCTGGCTTTTTTGCCAGGGCCTGGCGAAGCGATTTCTCGGCCTCGTCGAACTGCTTCGCCTCGATCTGACTCTCGCCCAGCTTCAGCCAGAAGCGATGTTCGTCGACCTTGCGGGCCAGGGCGTCCCGGATCACGACCTGGGCCTCATCGGGGTGTCCTTGCTGCATCAACAGATCGGCGAGCTGCCAGAGCACCCGGCCGTTGCGCGGGTCCAGCGTCTGCGCGCGCTCGAAACCGAGCCGCGCTTCCTCCAGCCGGCCCGCATCCTTGTAGGCGATAGCCAGGCTGAACAAGGCACCCTGGTGCTCGGGATCCAGCTTCAGGGCCTGCTTGTAGGAAGTGATGGCCTGGTTGGGCCGCTTTGCCTTCTTCTCGAAGTTGCCCAGCAGCATGTGGGCCTCGACGATGTCGGGGTCGGTCGTGATGGCCTTCTGGACGGTTGCGATGGCCTCGTCGATCCTGCCTTCGGCCGACGCCCCGCCCGCCTGCTTCAGGAGGATGTAAAGACCGATCTTGTCCTTCGGATCGCCGCGCGGACGGTCTTCGAGATGACGGGCGCTCACGGTGCCGCCGATGTAGCCGAGGGCGGCGAGCCTTTCCTCGGCCTCGGCGTCGATGGTCTGCGGTCCTTTGGCCGCGGTCGTGCTCGCGTGGCCGGCGAGTTCGCGGGTGAGCGCGCGTTCGATGGTGGCGAGCCTGGCCGGGTCTTCCTTCGATCTGTCGACGAGCTCGCGCGGATCGAGCTGAAGGTCATAGAGCTCGGGGCGCGGCGCGCGGATGTACTTGACGCGATCGTCCTGGAGGGAGATCAGTTCGCTCCAGCCGTAGTGATAGCGCGGGTACCAGCTCTCGGACTGGGCGAGGAGCGACAACGGCTCGCCCCGGGCGAGCGGCATCAGGCTCACGCCCTGGACCTGCGTTGGTGCGGCGACCCGCAGCAGCTCGAGTGCCGTGGGCATCAAGTCCACGATCCGGATCTGCTCGGGCACGTCGCGGACGGGGACGCCCGGACCCGCAACGATCACCGGGATATGCGTGGCCGCGTCGTAGATGAAGAAACCATGGGTGGGCTCGCCATGCTCACCCAGCATCTCACCATGGTCGCCCGTCACGATCACCAGCGTGTCCGCGAGCCGCCCTTCCGCCTCCAGGGCATCGAGCAACCGGCCAAGCTGCGCGTCTGCCATCGCGATCTCGGCGTCGTAAGCCCCGATCATGGTGTCCGGAAAGCGCGAGCGAAACGGCTCGGGAGCCTCGTAGGGAGTGTGGGGATCGTAGAGATGGACCCAGGCGAAGAAGGGCCGTTCCCGATCGGCCGAAAGCCACGAGAGCGCCTGATCCACGGTCTGCGAGCCCGGACGTTGGATCGCGTCCATGCCGGGCGCTTCGGCGAAGTCATCGAGATCGAAATCATCGAAGAACTTCAAGAAGCCCTGGGCGATGCCCCAGCGATGATCGAGCACGAACGACGAGACGAAGCCACCGGTCCGGAAGCCCTTGTCGCGCAAAGTTTCGGCCAGGGTGGTCTGGTCTTCACCCAGGTAGAAGCCGCCGTTGTCGCGCACGCCGTGCCAGGCCGGGAACGTACCCGTCATCAGAGAGGAATGCGCCGGCAACGTCAGCGGCATCACGGTCGTGGCCCGGGCGAAGCGCAGACCGGAGCGCGCCAGGGCGTCGAGGCGCGGCGTCTGCGCCGCCGCGTATCCGAAGCTGCCCAGATGATCGGCGCGCAAAGTGTCGATCGAGACCAGCAGCAGGTTCTTCGGAACTTTCGCTGCGAACCAGGTCCGGCGCCAGTCCGGCCGGCCGAGGAGGAGCCACGCACCCGCGAGAGTGGCGGCGAGCAGGAATACAGGTGCTCCGCGGCGCGGGATGGACGGGCTTCGGGATGGTTTCATCGATTTGGGCCGAGCTCCGCCAGGCGGGAACGGGCGGGTGTGAAGCCGGGATCGATCTCCAGAGCCTTGCGGAAAAAGGGCACAGCCTCGCTCTTCCTTCCCAGACGCACGAGAGCAAGACCGAGGTTGTAGGCGTACTGAGCCTCCCGCGGGTCGCGCTTCAAGGCCTCGCGGAAGGCGGTTTCGGCGTCGGCCAGGCGATCGTTCGCTCCTTGGACCATGCCGAGAGAATTCCAGTAATCGCCTGGTTCCGGGTCGATCGCCACCGCCTCTTTCATGACCCGAATCGCCTTCTCCGCGTCGCGGGCGTCGCGATACATCTCACCGAGCTTCACCCGAAGAAGAGCGTCCCTGGGAGCGAGGGGCAGGGCCGCTTCGTAGGCGGCGATCGCCTCCCGTGGTCTCTCGAGACGCCGGAGAAGGGCGCCCTCGGCCTCGAAGATCCGGGCGTCCTTTGGATTCGCGGCCTGACCTTTCTTCAGGGTGGCCAGAGCCCGCCCCGTGTCACCGAGGGCGGCGAAGCAGTCGGCGAGACCGACGTAGGCCGCTCCGTAGGCGGGCAGGCGCACGAGGGCGGCGTCGAAATGCGGGGCTGCATCCCGTGGCCGCTTCTGGTCATACAAGGCCCGGGCCAGGTAGTAGTGCACTTCGAAGCTCTCGATTCCGCGCGCGAGGAGTTTCTGAAATCGGGCGGCGGCGCCCGCAGGGTCCTTCTCCCGGAGCCGAGTCAGTCCCTCGCGCATGAGAGTGTTCACCGCCCGGTAGTCGTCGAGCTTGTCCTTCGGATCGGCGCCGGTCTTCGCGGTCAGGCCAGCACCTCCAGCGCCGATGTAGCCGAGGGCGCCGAGCTGCTCGAGCATCTCGGGAGGGACTGCCGCGGCGGAAGCAGGGGATTGAGAAGACGCCTTCTCCGCGGCCAGCCGCCGGGCCAGGGCGCCGTGCAGGGCCGCGGCCTGGGCGGGGGATGAGGCGACGAGGTTCCGGATCTCGCCCCGGTCGTCTCGCAAATCGAAGAGCTCCGGGCGCGGGGCCAGGATGTATTTGAAACGCCCTTCGCGAAGCGCGCGCAGATCACTCCAGCCGAAGTGCAGCAGCGGGGTCAGGGACTCGGCGTACGTCGCCTCCAAGGCGGGCTCCGGGCCGCCGCGCAATGTGGCCGCGAGGCTGCGGCCGGTGAGATGGGCGTTGGCCGGCACACGCACGCCCAGAAGGTCGAGAACGGTGGGAACCAGGTCGACGCTCCGCGCGGTTGCGCGCAGTTGTTGGCCGGGTGCTATCCCCGGGCCCCGCAGGAGCAGCGGGACCGCGAGTGTTGACTCGTAAACGAAGTAGCCATGGACCGCCTCCCCGTGCTCGCCGAGTCCCTCACCATGGTCGGAGGTCACGACCAGAAGCGTCTCCCCGCGGATCCCCAGGCGGGTGAGGGTCGCGTCGAGGCGCCCCACCAGCTCGTCGGACCAGGACACTTCTCCGTCGTACGGCCGATCCGCGTAGCGTGACGCGAAGGGCTCCGGAGGCTCGTACGGTTCGTGGGGATCGTAGAGATGGAGCCAGAGGAAGAGTCGCGAACCCCGTTGGGCCTCGAGCCAGGCCACAGCTTCCGCGGTCGGGATGTCTCCGCGTTTCTGAATGGTGTTCAGAAAGCGGGCGTCGTCGGCGCCCACGTCGAAGCGATCCGAGAAAGTGTCGAAACCTCTGGCCAGTCCCGACTGCCTCGAGAGCACGATGGACGACACGAAGCCGGCGGTGGCGAACCCTTCGGTCTTCAACCTTTCGGCGAGGGTAGGCACATCCTCCCGCAGGGCCGGAGAAACGTTGTCCCGGATCCCGTGCTCGAAGGGATACAGACCCGACAGAAGTGAGACGTGAGAGGGGCGGGTGAGAGGAACCTGCACGCTGGCATCGAGAGCACGGGCTCCATCGCGGGCCAGGGCGTCGAGATGAGGTGTGTCCACCGAGCGGTTCCCGTAAGAGCCGAGGCGGTCGGCGCGAAGCGTGTCGATGGTCACCAGCACCAGATGTCGGGCGGTGGGCAGTGGCGGTGCTTCGCGGCAGGAAGCGAGCGCAAGGGCCACGAGGGGAACCAGGGAGCGGGTGAGCGGCGCCATCAGGCCTAACGGCTCAGATCGTTCGACTCTTGCGCCACGACCGGATATTACTCTCGCCCGGACGGACCGCCCCAGGGTCGTGAGAGAGTACGAAACTGGATCACACCGCGAGCGGCGCGCTACCGACTCGCCTTCGCCAGAAAGCAGGACATCATGAGAAACCCAAGCACCATCGCCCCAGCCATGGCCATCCGCGGCCTGGCGTGCGCGTTCATCCTGACCGGTCTCCTCGCGCAAGCCGCTCTTGCCCAGACGGCATGGCCGACCAGGCAGTGGCCGGTTTCGAAGCCGGAGGCCGTCGGGCTCGATCCCGTGGCCATCACCAGGTTCGATGCCGAGATCGCCTCCGGCACGTACGGCAACGTCGACAGCATGCTGATCATCCGGCATGGCAAGGTCGTCTTCGATCGTTCCTACCCGCACGACTACGACCGCATCTATTCCGCGGAGGCGAGGAACCCGGGCGCCCTAAACGCGCACGATCCGACCGGGCCCTACAACTACTTCAATCCGTGGTGGCATCCCTTCTACCGGCGGGGCGATCTTCATTCCCTGCAGTCGGTGACCAAGACCGTGACCTCGGTGGTGATCGGGGTCGCCACCGCCCGCAAGGAGTTTCCTTCGCTCGACACCCCGGTGCTGAAGTTCTTCGACCCGTCCCGCGTGGCCAATGTCGACGATCGCAAGCGGCGCCTCACCATCCGCCACCTGCTCACCATGACCGCGGGCTTCGACTGGAACGAGGATCTGCCCTACGCCGATCCGAACAACACGTGCAGCGTCATGGAGGC
>JANODX010000080.1:0-9793 GCA_031412915.1 Vicinamibacteria bacterium
CGGGTGTGCGACATGGTTGTGGGGCGATCCTGCAAGACCCGGTGGATGCCGGTGGCTGAGCTTGTCGAAGCCACCCCCAACGCCGGTCCCTTCGACGAGCTCAGGGACCGGATGCGATCGGCTTCCCCTGAACGTCACCGAGTACTTCAATACGGACCCCCCTCAGCGACCGCCCGAGAGCCTCGTTACTATCGGACCGCTTCGCCTGGCGCGAACTGACGCTCTCCACCCACAAACATGTCGCACACCCGCCACGGGCCGCTTAGGATAGTCTTGCACTTCAAGCATGGATGGTCCGCCCTGCGGCCGGCGACTCGGAGTTTTCGATAGACAGGAGTCAGGACAGATGAAGAGAAACAAAATTTACCTCGATTTCGCGCTGGTGGCCGCTACGGCGGCCCTGCCGGTCGCCCCGGCCGCGGCGCAGACCGGACCGGAGCAGACCCAGCGGTTCCTGAAGACGGTCGAAGGCACGGTCAAGGCCATCGGGGAGTCCCGGGCGCAGCTTCAGAAGGCGGTCGTGACCTACAACTCGATCACCGAGATGACCGCCAAGGACCTCACGAGCGCCTACAAGGAGCTCGCCAAGGACATCACGGACAGCGAGAAGAAGGTGTCCGACGGCCACCTCAAGGTCGACGAGATGAACACCGCGGCCGCCGGCTATTTTGCCGCCCGGAATGCGGCCCTGCAGGCGATCTCGGACCCCGACCTCCGCAAGCGCAGCGAGGAGCGCCTCAACGCCACCTATGCGCAATTCGAGAAGATCTCGACCGCCGGCAAGGACACCCGACAGAGCTTCGACACCCTCATGACCGACGCGAAAGACCAATACGCATTCCTGGGACACGACCTCAACGCCAGCGCCATCGCGAGCCTCAAGCCCGACGCGGCCAAGTTCAACGCCCGGGCCGCCGCGGTCTTCGCCAAGGTCGACGGCGTGACCAGGATGTTCGACGAGTACATCGCCTCGATGAGGCCCTGAGCGGCGGCGAGTGACGGCGACGAGGTGTTGCGCCGGATAAGCACCGGAAGCCACTCCCCTGAAGCCGCCGGGCTCTCCCGATGACGACGACCCTGGGACCAATCCGTCTCCTCTTTGTCTGCTCCGGGAACATCTGCCGATCGCCCCTGGCCGAGGCGATGTTCAAGTCTCTCGTCGATAAAGCGGGGCTGGCCTCACGCTTCGTTGTGGATTCCGCGGGCACCCATGGCTATCACGAGGGAGACCGGGCCGATCCGCGCACGCGTCAGGTAGGACGCAAGCACGGCTTGGAGGTGGACTCCATCGCCCGGCCCGTAGTCGACTCCGACTTCGATCGTTTCGATCTCATCATCGCCATGGATCGCGGCCATCGCCGCGAGCTCATGGCCCGCGCGGGGGCCGGTCGTGCGGTCAGCATTCGCATGATGCGCGAGTTCGAGGCCGGGGCCGACAGCCAGGATGTGCCCGATCCCTACTATGGCGGCGAAGCTGGTTTCGAAGCCATGTACGCGATCCTCGAGCCTGCCTGCCTGGGGCTTCTCGAATCCCTCCGCGGCTGATGCAGTTTCTCGAGACCGCGCTGCGGCGGGCTCTCCGAAAGCCGAGCGTCCGCATCGAGCGGGCCGACTCGGTCTCGGGCGGATGCATTCACGAGGCCCGGCATCTCATCACCACCGAGGGCGACTTCTTCGCGAAGTGGAGCACTCGTTGTCCGGGCGACATCTTTCTCCGAGAAGCCGAGGCTCTGGAAACGCTTCGGTCGGTGAGCGCACAGACAGTCATTCCGCGCGTCATCGCGGCGAAGGGTCCGGTGGCCGGTCAGCCCGCCTTCCTTCTTCTTGAATTCCTTCCGCCGGAGTCGCGAAGCGATCGATCGAACGACGAGAAGCTCGGACGCGGTCTGGCCGCGATCCACCGAAGTCAGGCCGACCGGTTCGGGTTTTCATCGCCGACGTACTGCGGCTTGACCCGTCAGGACAATCGCTGGTGCGATTCATGGTCGGGCTTCTATCGGGACCGGCGCCTCCGACCGCTGGTGGAGGCGCTCGACGAGGATGGCCGGCTGTCCCCGAGTGATCGACGATTGTACGAACGCCTCCTGGACCGTCTCCCGGACTTTTTGCCGAAGGACGCACCACGCTCCCTGATTCACGGGGACCTCTGGTCGGGGAACATCCTGTTCACCACTCGCGGCCCCGCCCTCGTGGATCCTTCGTGCGCCTACGCGGATCGGGAAATGGAGTTCGGCATGACCACATTGTTCGGCGGTCTGTCCGAGCGCGCGTTCGCCGCGTATGAGGAAGCCTGGCCGCTGCCGGCCGGCTGGCGCGAGCGCAATCCCCTGTACCAGATCTACCACCTGCTGAACCACGCCGTTCTCTTTGGCGGGCACTACGGCCACGAAGCGCGGCGGCTCGCTCAGGGGTTTGCCGGCTGACGCCGGCGCGTCAGCCGAGCCTCTCGGCGAGCGTCGACCTTCTACGCGACCACCGCGATGGCCTCGATCTCGATCAGATAGTCCGGATGGGCAAGGGCGGTGATGCCCACCAGCGTGCTGGCCGGAGGCTCGAGGCCGGCAAAGAACGCATTGCGCATTTCCCGAACCACCGGGACATCCTCGGGCTTGAGATTCACCACGTAGATGTTGGCCTTCACCACGTCCTTGGGGGTGGCCCCCGCGGCGGCCAGCGCGATACGCAGATTCGCGAACACCGTTGTCGTCTGAGTCTTGAGGTCGCCTTTGCCCACGATCTCGCCTTTGGGGTTGGCGGACACCTGACCCGAGATGTAGACGGTTCGTCCGCCGGCAGCGACGACGACATGGGTGTAGCCCCGCGGTGTCGAGAGGCCGGCGGGGTTCAGGTGCTGCGAGGTCGGTTCCGCCGCGCGGGCCGGAACGCCGGACAACGCCGCCAGGCCGAGAGCGACATCGCGTCTGGAAGGTGAATTGGGCGCTTTCATGACATGAGCCTACCGCGACCTTCGTGTCGTCGGGCCGCGGGCTGTGTTCGTGTCAAACTCGCGCCGCATTTCAGTCTTGGAGACCCAGATGAACCGACACCTCCGACTCGTCCTGACTCTCGCTATCGCCTTCCCTGGGGGCGCGAGCGTGGCGTGGGCTCAGCAGGCTCCATCGGCTGATCTTGCGGCACGGGCCAGGAGGATTCATGCCGAAGCCATTGTGCTCGACACCCACATCGACACCACCCAACGCCTGATGCAGCCCGGCTGGAATTTCTTCGAGCGGCACGAGCCGCCGGTCCGCGGCCAGCGTGGCCCGGGGGCGCGGGGGAATCACACCGACTATCCGCGCATGCGCGAGGGCGGCCTCGACGGTCTCTTCTTCTCGATCTTCATGTCCGGAAGGGTCACCGGCCCGCCCGCGGTGAAGCGATCCCTCGAGCAGATCGACGCGGTGCGGCGGCTGACCGAAAGCCGGCCCGACGCCATGGTCCTCGCCACCACCGCGGCGGACATCCGCGCCGCTCACAAGGAAGGGAAAATCGCGGCTCTCCTGGGGATGGAAGGCGGCCACATGATCGACGCCAGCCTTGCCGTGCTGCGCGACTACGCCCGCCTCGGCGTTCGATACCTGACCCTCACGCATTCGCTGAACACCACCTGGGGCGATTCGTCGAGCGACAAGCCGGCCCACCATGGCCTGACCGATTTCGGCAAGGACGTGGTGCGCGAACTGAACCTTTTGGGGGTGATGGTCGACATCTCGCATGTGGCCGACAAGACGTTCGAGGACGCGCTGGCCGCGAGCCGCGCGCCCCTGCTCGCCTCCCATTCGTCCTGCCGGGCCCTCACCGGTCACGTCCGGAACATGACCGACGACATGATCCGGGCGCTCGCCGCCAAGGGCGGAGTGATCCAGATCAACTACCTGAACAGCTACATCGACGAGCCGCTGCGCCTCGCCGAAGCGGCAAGGGAGCCGCAGGTCGAAGCCATCCGGAAGGACATGGAGGCCAGGTACCCGGGCGAGGAGAACGCGGAGAAACGGATGAACGAGACGATTACCGCGGTGACCGCACTTCAGCCGGCGCTCCCCGTCGCCCGCTGGGAGCGCATCGTGGATCACATCGAGCACGCGGTGAAAGTCGCGGGAGCCGACCATGTCGGCCTGGGCTCGGACTTCGACGGTGCGGCCATGCCGGCGGGGATGGAAGATGTCGCGCGCCTGCCGAAGATCACCGAAGAACTCCTGCGCCGCGGCTACACCGAGCCTGAGATCAAGGGAATCCTCGGCGAGAACCTGCTCCGGCTCATGGAGCGCGTCGAAGCGGTGGCGAAGCAGATTCAGTCCGAAAGCGTCCCTCGCTCCTAGAACTCCCCCCGATCCAGCCCGCTTCGTCCTAATTTGCCACGAAGGCCTCGAGGATAAGGCGGCCCTGATCGGATCCCAGGACGGCCTCGCTGGCCCGTTCCGGATGGGGCATCAGCGCGACCACGTTCCGGCCCGCGTTGCAGATGCCGGCGATGGCATCGCGGCTCCCGTTCACGTTCGCCTCATCGGTGACCTCGCCTGTGGCATCGCAGTAGCGGAAGACCACCCGCCCTTCGGCCGCGATCCGAGCCAGCGATTCGTCGTCGAGGTAGAGATTCCCATCGCCGTGCGCGATGGGCATGGCCATCACCTCGCCGGACTGCAGACCTTTGGTCGCGGCGGTGTCCGTCGCCTCCACCCGGATGTACACGCGCTGCGAGAGGAATTTCACGTTCCGGTTGCGCAGCATGGCCCCCTCCAGCATTCCCGCTTCCTGGAGAATCTGAAAGCCGTTGCAGATGCCGAGAACGCGGCCGCCCTTCTCCGCGAAAGCCTTCACCGAACTCATGACCGGCGAAAAACGCGCGATCGCCCCCGTGCGCAGATAGTCGCCGTACGAAAAGCCGCCCGGAATGACGATGGCGTCCGAACCGCGAAGGTCGCTCTCCTTGTGCCAGAGGAAGAGCACCTCCTGTCCGAGAACTTCGGCGAAGACGCGCTTCGTGTCGTGATCGCAATTGCTCCCCGGAAAAACGACCACCCCCACCTTCATCAGACGACCCGCTCGACCTTGAAGCTCTCGATCACCGGATTCGAGAGGACCTTCCTCGCCATCTCTTCGGCCTGACTGCGGGCTTCCTCTTCGGTAATGCCGTCGAAGGTCAGGAGGAACGACTTGCCCTGGCGCAGGTCGGTCGCGGCCTTGTATCCGAGACCCTGCAGGGCGGCCAGAGTGGTCTGCCCCTGGGGGTCGAACACCGACGTCTTCAGAGAAACGAGAACGCGAAGCTGGATCATGGAGGTGGCCACAGTTCCTCAAAAACTCGAGCGAAGAGAGTATCGACGTGCTGGAGATAACGCGAGAGATCGAAGACGCGGTCGAGGGCCTCCCGGCCGAGCGCCTTCACGATGGCCGCGTCGTCGAAGACGAGGGCCTTGAAATCGCCTTCGTTGAGGAAGGCGTTCATGGCGTGGCCCTGGACGATTCCGTACGCGTCTTCGCGTTGCAGGCCGCCCTTCTCCGTGAGTTCGAGGAGAAGCCGGCCGGAGAACACGAGACCACGACCGGCGTCGAGATTGCGTCGCATCCGCGCGGCGTCGACCCGCATGTCCTTCACGATGCCGGTGAAGCGGCGGAGCATGTGGTCGAGGGCGAGGAACGAGTCGGGAATGGCGACCCGCTCGGCGGAAGAATGAGAGATGTCGCGCTCGTGCCAGAGGGCCATGCTCTCCAGGGAGACCATGGAGTTCGCGCGGACGATGCGGGCGAGGCCGGCGATCTGTTCGCACCCGATCGGGTTGCGTTTATGGGGCATGGCCGAGGAGCCCTTCTGTGCGCGCCCGAACGGCTCTTCCACTTCTCGGGTTTCGGTCTTCTGCAGGGCCCGGATTTCCGTCGCGAAGGTTTCGAGGCTTCCCGCCAGGATCGCGAGCGTCGTCATCACCTGGGCGTGGCGGTCGCGGGGAACCACTTGAGAGGCAATCGCCGCGGGGGTGAGGCCGAGTTCGCGGCAGACCTCGGCCTCGACGTCGGGTCCCAGGTGCGAGAACGTGCCGACCGCCCCCGAGAGTTTGCCGGTGGCGATGGCCGCACGCGCGGTCATGAGCCGCCTTCGATCCCGCGAAAGCTGGTCGTACCACAGCGCGAGCTTGAGGCCGAAGGTCATCGGCTCCGCGTGGACGCCATGGGTGCGGCCGATCATCACCGTGTCCTTGTGCTCGAGGGCCCGGGTCTTCACCGCCGCGCGGAGCCCTTCGAGGTCGGAGAGAAGCAGGTCGAGGGCATCGCGCATGAGCATCGAGAGAGCGGTGTCGACGACATCCGAGGAGGTGAGGCCGTAGTGCAGGAAGCGGCCGTCGGGCCCGACGTTCTCCGCGACCGCGCTCACGAAGGCAATCACGTCGTGGCCGACTTCCTTTTCAATGGCATCGATACGCGCGACATCGAACCGGGCCTTCTCGAACAGGACGTCGCGAGAGGCCCGCGGAACCACACCACGACGGCAGAGCGCGTCAGTGGTCTCGAGTTCGATCCTGAGCCACGTCGAGAAACGATTCTCGTCCGACCAGATCCTGGACATCTCCGGCCGCGAGTAGCGAGGAATCATGGAGGCGGAAGCATACCGGTCGGCGTGGACCCCGCGGTCGACTCCCTGGGCATCGAGGGGTCGGGGATCGCGGGCAGGACGTAAGATCCGCCGCGATCCCCGGGCCGCGGTTGTTCTCGCCCCCTGGCCACTGTCCCCAAAGCCCCGCGCCCGTCTCAAGGAGAACCGATGTCCGACGCCTTGCCGCTTGCCAGGATCGCGCAACAACTGCGGCGCGACAGCCTCATAAGCACGACCGCAGCGGGGTCGGGGCATCCCTCCACGTGCCTGTCGTGCGCCGAGATTATGTCCGTCCTTTTCTTCGACGAGATGCGCTTCGATCCGAGAGACCCCAAAGCCTACGACGTGGACGCCTTCGTGATGTCGAAAGGTCACGCGGCGCCGATCCTCTGGTCGGCGCTCAAGCACGCGGGCGGGATTCATGAGGATCTCAATAACCTCCGAAAGTTCACCAGTACTCTCGAAGGCCACCCCACGCCGCGCAATCCGTGGGTGCGGGTGGCCACGGGATCGCTGGGCCAGGGCCTGGGCTCCGCCTGCGGCATGGCGTGGGCGCGAAAGAAGGACGGCCATCCAGGACGGGTCTTTACCCTGATGGGGGACGGGGAGGTCGCGGAAGGCTCGGTCTTCGAAGCCGCGGCATTCGCGGCTCAGGAGGGTCTCACCAATCTCGTCGCCATCGTCGACGTGAACGGGTTCGGGCAATCAGGGCCCACCATGCTCGTCCACGACACCGCGACCTACGCGCGGCGTTTCGAAGCGTTCGGCTGGCAGGCGGTGGAGTGCGACGGTCACGATGTCGGCGCCCTCCAGGCCGCCTTCGCGAAGGCGCGCCATCCCGCGAAGCCCAGCGTGATTCTCGCGCGCACCCTCAAGGGCAAGGGCGTGCCCTTCATGGAGAACAAAGACGGCTGGCACGGCAGGCCCGCGAAGAAGGGTGAGGAGCTTCTCTCCGCCCTGGCCGCGGTGGGCGAGGTCGACCTGGGGTCCTTGGTCGTGCCCTCGCGCCGGTACGGAAATCCGCGTCCCGTCGCCACGGCCTTCGCGGTCGCCCCGAACTACAAGTCGGGAGACCAGGTAGCCACGCGCGAGGCCTACGGCAGCGCGCTCGAACAGATCGGCTCGCAGTGTGCTTCCATCATGGGCATCGATGGCGACACCAAGAACTCCACGTTCTCGGAGCGTCTGAAGAAGGTCCGGCCGAACCAGTTTGCCGATGCGTACATCGCCGAGCAGAACATGGTCTCGGTGGCCCTGGGGGCTTCGACCGAGGGACGGATTCCCTACGCTTCGTCCTTCGCGTGCTTTCTCTCTCGCGCCTACGACCAGATCCGCATGGCCGGCCATTCGGAGCCGTCGCATCTGGTGATCGTGGGCTCGCACGCCGGGGTGTCGATCGGCGAGGACGGTCAGTCGCAGATGGCGCTCGAAGACCTCGCCATGATGCGCGGCGTGGTTCCCGCGACCGTGCTCTATCCATCGGACGCGGTGAGCGCCGAGAAACTCACCGAGCTTGCCGGGAAGACCCCGGGGGTGGTCTATATCCGGATGTCGCGACCGAAAACCGCGATTCTCTACCCCAATGACGAAACGTTCGTCGTGGGGGGCTCGAAAGTGGTCCGGTCATCGGCCAAAGACGCCATCACCGTGGTAGGTGCGGGGGTGACGCTGCACGAAGCCCTGGCGGCGCATACAGAGCTCGCCGCGGCGGGCATCGCCATTCGCGTGATCGATCTGTATTCGGTGAAGCCAGTCGACACGAAGACACTGCTGCAGGCTGCAGGGGAGACTCGTGGTTTCATCACGGTCGAAGATCACGGCGCCTGCGGCGGTCTGGGTGAGGCGGTGGCCTCAGCCGTGGCGGGCCGTTCTCGGATCGAGATCCTCGCCGTGCGCGAACTGCCGCGATCGGGAACACCGACGGAGTTGATGCACGCCTACGGCATCGACAAGAACGCGATCGTGGCGGCGGTGAAGCGGCTTCTCGCATGAGGCCCACCGCCGTGGCAGCACTTCTCGCCGCGACGGCCCTCGCCGCCTGCACGGAGTCGACATCCACGTCGGCCAAACCGAAGGTGGTGCGCCTCTCCATCGCGACCGGCGGAACGGGCGGCGTCTATTACGTGTACGGCGGCGCGTTGGCGCGGCTGATCTCGGAGTCCGTCCCCGGGGTCGAAGCCACCGCGGAGGTGACCTCGGCGTCCATCGACAATCTGAAGTTCCTTCGCGACTCCAAGGCCGACATCGCCTTCACCCTGGCGGATACGCTGAAGGACGCGAGCCTCGGCCAGGGCGCCTTCGAGGGCCGGCCCATCGACTTGCGCGCGCTGGCCGTCCTCTATACGAACTTCACTCATGTCGTGACGAAGAAGAACAATGGAGTCACGAAGCTCGCGGACCTCAAAGGCAGGGTCGTCTCGATGGGTTCCGCGGGAAGCGGCACCGAAACTATCGCCGATCGGACTCTCGCCGCCGCCGGTCTCGATCCTGCGACGGACATTCGCCGGGAGAATCTCTCGGCCCAGGCGTCCGCGGACGCGCTGAAGGACGGCAAGATCGATGCCTTCTTCTGGAGCGGGGGATTGCCTACGGCCGCCGTTCTGGACCTCGCCATTTCCGCGCCGATCGCCATCCTCGAAACCGCGAGCGTCCTGCCGAAGCTCCAGTCGCGGTATGGAGAGGCGCTCTATCGGCCGGTTTCGATTCCGCCCTCGACTTACGCGTCGATCGACGCCGAGTTGCGGACGTTCGGCGTCTTGAACGTCCTGGTCGTGCCCGCGAACTTCGACGATGAACGCGCGTATCTGATCGTGAAGACCATGTTCGAAAAGAAAGCCGCACTCGCGGCCGCCCATGCCGAGGCGCGAAACCTCAGTCTTCAAACCGCAGTTGCCGGATCTCCGGTGGCCTTCGCCGTCGGGGCGTTGAAGTACTACCGCGAACAGGGCATCGAGCCAGCGACCTCGCCCACGAAGCCGTAGGGCGCGCCCCAAGCAGGCATCTCTGTGGAGGGCCGCGGGCCCAGGAATCGAGCGGGTTGCAGCGGCGGGTACGGCTCGTGGCCCGAGGACTTCCTGCAACGAGTCAAGAAGAATTTGAGGTATCCCAAACCGGCCTTGCTCTCGCTAGCCCATCTACGTCAACGCCCTGTTTGTAGCTCGCATGGAAGGCTCCTCCGCCTATGGAAAACCGGTAACGGACCCGGTT